>JBJMKX010000015.1:0-26620 GCA_045805605.1 Solirubrobacteraceae bacterium | reverse complement strand
GACCACCCGCCGGCCGTTGCGTGTGTGGGTGCGGAGCGTCAAGGCGCTCCTGATCTTCGGTGGGTTTCTCGACCCGCCGACCGAGGACAAGATCGAGGTCGCGCACCCGAGGCTCAAGGCCGCGGCTGGGATTGGGATCGGGGTCGCGGTCTGGCTGATCACGTGGGTGCTGCCGCTCACCTTCATGATCGCGATGGCCTGGGCCTGCGAGAGCCACACGCGGCAGCTGGGCCGGCGCATCCTGCTCTTCTACGACGGTCAGGCCGACAGCGCGCGCGAGGCGATCAAGGCGGCGGACCGCCGCACCGACAAGGGGCATGACCGTCGGCGGGTGCTCCGCGCCGTGGCGGTGTTCCTGTCGATCGCGATCCCGCTCGGGTTCATCGCAGTGGCCGACCACTACCGGCAGTCGACCGGGATCAACGGGCTCGGGGCGCTGGGCGCGCTCGTCGCGCTCTCGCTGGTCGTCGCTATCGCCGTCGTCACCAGCCGCCGGTAGTCGCGGCGGGATGATCGTGCTCCCACGTGCGCCTGCCGCGCTCCCTGTCGCCGGTGTGGCACCGGCATTGGCGGCCTGCGGCAGCAGCAAACTAACGACTGCGAACGAGTGGTCGAGGGCCAGTGGCTCATGCAGGCCGCGAGCGACATCCTTCTGGGCTGGCTTCCGGCGCTTGGGATCGACGAGCGCGATCGCGGTTTCTACGGGCGCCAGCTGTGGGACGGCAAGCGCTCGGTCGAGATCGAGACCCTCCTACCGCTGGGCCTCGAGATCTACGCCCGGGTGTGCGGCTGGACACTCGCCCGCGCGCAGGCGATCGGGCGACCCGATCGCGATCGGCGCCTACCTCGGCAAGGGCGAGACCTTCGATCGGGCGATCGCCGACTTCTCCGAGCCCTACGCCGACCAGAACGAGCGCGACTAGGCCGCTCTGGCCGACGCGGCCAAGTCGGGCCGCATCGAGGCCGAACCGACCTCCTCTGATAGGCCGTCAACCGCGCGGCTCGTCGCTGTGCGCCGCCCGTTGCTGCGCTCGTGCGCCGGGGCGCCATAGGCTGACGAGCCCGGCGACCAAGGTGACGAGGAAGAACTGGCCGGTCAGCATCTCGAGCACGGCCAGGATCTGGCCGATGTCGCCGGCGGGCACGAGGTTGCCGTACCCGGTCGTCGTCAGCGTGGTGTAGCTGAAGAACACGTAGTCCCGAGCAGCGGCGTGCGGGACGCCGGCGAAGACCTCGCCGCCCTTCAGGCGTCCGAGCGCCAGGAACAGGTACCCGAACAGCAGGCCGAGGAGGGTGAAGACGCTGATCGCGCCGAGGATGGTCTGGAAGTCGACGTCGGCGGCCAGCACGACGCGGCGCAGGATGGTGATCGCCGCGAGGGTGAGCAGCAGCGCGTCGATGATGAACGCAAGACCCAGCAGCCCGTTCGAGGAAACGGCCTTCGCCAGCGCGGCGGCGACGACCGCGATCACGACCGCCGCGGTGGCAACCTGCACGCGCCCGACGCGGACGTTGGAGCTCGTGAGCGCGATGACCGCGGTCAGGCCTGCGACGGCGATTGCGGCAACGCGGCCGCCCCAGCCCTCCGGCGGCAACGTCAGCGTCACGACGAAGGTAACGAGGATCAGGACGAGAACGAGCCCGTAGGCATCGAGGACCCGCTGGAGGAGTTCGAGGCGGGTCTCACCGAGCGGCCGCGGCCGGAACCGACGCGGACGCGACCGCTCTGGTGGCTCGCCAGACACACAGCGACGTTCGCGCCCGCGCGATGCCTTCCTGCCCGGCGCGGTTCCGCACGGGCGCCCATTTGTCCCGGCCCTTGCGGCGCGGTTACTTCTACTCGCTCAGCGCTCGGGGCCCTTCGCGCCGGGCTCCTTCAGAGCCTCGGCGGCGTGCTTGAGCTTGTTGGACGTCGGGCCGTCGCCGGCCTGGATGTCCTTGAGTTCCTGTAGGTCGCCCTTGGCGGCGGCCGAGCCACCGCGCTTGTCGTAGACCACCTTGGCCTTCTTGAACAGGTTGCCGAGCTGCATTGGGCCCCTCCATTCGTTCGGTTGGTGGCTGGACCGCCGGCGCTCATAGCACTGGGACGGCTCGAGCCGAGCCGTCCCAACCTACCCGTCGGGCGTCCTCCTACGACGCTCCCGCGTCCTCCTCCGCCAGCTCGCCAAGCTCGATGGCCATGCCAAGCGCGCGGGTGATCGAGACTGCCGCTGCTGCTGTCGCGGCTCCGCCGACCACCGGAGCGATGGCGACCAGGACGCCCTGCACCTGCTCCGGGCTGACGCCCGACTCGGACGCCACCTCGAGGTTCACGAGGTACGACACGGGCGGCGCGCCGGCGGCGGCCAGGGCGGCGATGCGAGCGAGCATGAACGTCCCCGGACCGAGTCCCGAGCGCTCGAGCGTGCCCTCGTTCATCTGCACCAGCGTGTCGCGAACAGGTGTGCCGTCGGTCATGGGTATCTACTTCTGGCGCAAATCCGCGCCGTTGAACCGGTAGTGGTCAATCTCTGGCGAGCTCGCGCTCCCGTGAGACGTCGCGCCCGCGTTTCAGTCGCGCGTGGTGAGCGAGTCGATGGCTACGGTGATCGCGAGGATCAGTGGGATGTCCGCGTCTGCCGCCACGTCGACGCCGTAGGACTCCCGCACGCGGAACCACTTCTTGGAGATCGTCGCGACCGTGTCGCCGTCGCGCTCGATCTCGTACTCGTGATCGACGACGTTCCCGTGCGCCTTCATGTCGTCGCCGTCCTCGACGTCGATGGAGAACCGGTCGCGAATCCCCACGAGCGCCTTGTGGACGGTCGCGACGGTGTCGCCGTCGCGCTCGATGGCGACCTTGTCGCGGATGCTGAGCTTGCGCTCCTGGATGCGTGCCACCTCGTCTCCGGAGGCGTCTTCGAGGACGAAGGTTTGGCGCACACGAACCGCCTTGCCATCAACCTTGTAGGCGCGTTCGCCGTCTTCATTCTCGATCCAGAAGTCATCGCCGATGGACAGCAGCTTCTCGCGCATGAGAAACCGCTCGCCTACGGGTTCGTCCGCTCGATTTCGCAAGAGTCCCATGCGCCGACCATACGGTCGCTTTGCGGCGGAGGCATCATCCCGAATGGATGAAGCCGAGGCGTACGGGATGGTACGACCGCTCATCCAGGAGGCCGAGTGGCAGCGTGCTCCGGCGGGGCCAATTTCTCGGAGGCGCCCGGTTCATTGGGCCACGAAGCCGTCCTCGTGGCCCATTCCCCATAATCGGCCGAAATCGGCACAGTACGACACACGCCCAGAGTCCACAAACGGTTTGTTTGCAGGCAAAAAGGCCAGTCTCAGTCAGATCGCCCATGCGCCTCTGGAGCGAGACGTCGCAGGTTCAAATCCTGCCGGGCGCGTCGAGAACAGGCCTGCAAGGCGTCACTTTTCCTGTGCGCCCGGCTCCGCTCAGCGGGAGCGTCGATGGGCTACATCGGTGTCTCGTGGCATTGAATGGCCCAATGGTTGCCCGGACAACGGTCTAGTTTCAGCGCGGAGCGGCGTGGTGGTCAGCCGCCCGGCCGCGCTCGTGGGCTCTGGGCCGCCGCTAGGACCGCGTCGCGTGCCTCGCTGACGAGGGTGTCGAACGCCCTGAGGCCAGCAGCATGATCGAGATGTAGGTGCGCCGGAGGGTGTGGGGAGTCATGCGGGGGAGCGGGTTCAGGCCGGCGATCTCCGGGCGCTTTTTGGTGCGCGTGGCGAGCATGAGCAGGCAGACGCTGGGCGCGTCAGGGCGCTGCTGTCGGGGGCCCTGTGCCGGCGGCGTACTCCTGCATCGGGACCTCGCCGGCGGCCCACGCCGCCATCACGGGGTCGATGATGCGCCAGGCCTCCTCGGCCTCGTCACCACGGATGAACAGCCTCGGGTCGCCCTTGAGCATCTCCTCGATCAGGTGGGCGTAGGCCGAGAACCGCGGCGGTGTCGAGCGAGCCTCGAGCTCTTGGTTCTCGGCCGTCTGCTCCGGACCATTGAGCGTCGCGGTCACGCGCACGTAGGGTTCCATGAGGCCGATTCTGAGCACGTTCGGCTCGACCCCCGCAAACAGGTCGGTCAGGTAACGGGGCAGGGGGCGGAAGTGGATGGCGATCTCGGCCGAGTCGGTCTCGAGAGCCTTGCCCGAGCGCAGGGTGAATGGGACGCCGTCCCACCGGGGGCTGTGCGGGACGAGCGTCAGGGAGGCGTAGGTCTCGGTCTGGCGGCTGGGGTCCACCCCGGGTTCGTCCACGTAGGCGGGCACCTGCCGCGTGCCGATGGTGCCGGCGGTGTAGCGGGCGCGGATCGCGTCGCTGCGCATGCGCTCCGCCGAGGGTGTGGCAACCGCCCGCAGCGCCTCGACGCGGACCGCCCGAAAAGAGTCGGCGTCGACTCGGGCCGGCCGCTCCATGAGGACCAGGGCCATGGCCTCCATGAGGTGGTTCTGCACCATGTCCTTGAGGGCGCCGGCGCCGTCGTAGTAGGAGGCGCGGCCCTCGAGCGTCAGGCTCTCGAGCCAGCTGATGTCCACGCGGTCGACGTGCACCGCGTTGAGAACCGGCTCGAAGACGCGGTTGAGGAAGCGGAGAACGATGACCCGGCGGACGAGCTCGTCGGAGAGGAAGTGGTCGATGCGGAAGATCGTCGGCTCGGGCAGCTGGATGCGGAGGATCTCGTTGAGGTGGTGCGCCGAGGTCAGGTCGGTGCCGAAGGGCTTCTCGATCGCCACCGCGTCCGCGGACCCCAGCCTAGTCTCCGCGAGCGCCGGCAGCGCCGTGGTCAAGAGGCTGGGGGGCAGCGCGAGGTAGACCAGCGTGTTCGGGTGGTCATCGCCGATCACGCGGCCGACGTCCTCCGGCCGGGTGACGTCGGCGGGCTCGAAGGTGAGCATGCTCACGACGCGGTCGCGCGTGGCCGACGGCACGGTCGCATGCTCCTGCAGCTTGCCGGCGATGTGCTCGCGGAACTCGCCGGTCGACCAGTCGGCGATGTCGGATCCGACGATGGTCAGCCCCGGTGCCAGCAGATCGTCCTCGGCCAACTGGGCAATCGCCGGCAACAGCAGGCGGCTGGTCAGGTCACCGGAAGCTCCGAACAGGACCATGCGCTCGATCACGGTGTCACGCCTTTCTCGGCTCGTGCTGGGAGGTCTGTGTAGCGCGGGGAGGGCCGGCCCGTCACCCCGGGCCGGCAACGGAAGATCGCACCCGCCAGCGGCTCCTCGGGCCGTCGCTCGCAGTCGACCCAGGAGGTCGTGATGTAGAGGTCACCGCCGTCGCGGCCGCCGAAGGCGACCGAGGTGGGATTCGACGTGGGCAGCTCGACGACGCCGTCGAGCGAGCCGTCGGCGCAGTAGCGGTGCACCGCGCCGGCCCGCCCCAGGGCGACCCACAGCGTCCCTTCGTCGTCGACCGTCATGCCGTCCGGCCAGTGCTCCTGCTCGCGGAAGTCGAGGAACCGCCGGCGGCCGCCGAGCGCACCCGTGCGCGGGTCCAGGTCGAAGACGTCGACGGTGTAGAGGGCGGTGTCGGCGAGGTAGAGCCGCCCGCCGGGGTCATCGAACGCGGGCCCGTTGGAGATGGTCAGGCCGTCGACCACCCGGGTCGCCCGGTCGCCGTCGACCCGGTAGAGCGCGCCGTTGCGCGGCCGCTTGTCGAAGGCCATCGTCCCGACCCAGGGCCGTCCCTGGCTGTCGACCTTGATGTCGTTGCCGCGGTTTTCGGGCCTGTCCTGCTCGATGGGAACGCGCAAATCCAGCTTGCCCGTGGCGCGGTCGAGCACCGCCATGCCCTCCGGGCTCGCCACCACCGGCTCGCCGGTCGTGGCGAGCACCACGCCGCCAGGCTGGCCGCCGGTGGCCCAGGAGCTGTCCTTGGACGACTTCGGATCGAAGCAATGCACGCGCTTGGCCGTGATGTCGACCCACCACAGGCGGGCCGTCTGGGCGTCCCACAGGGGGCCCTCGGCGTGCTCGGCCCGTACGCTCAACGCAACCTCGACTGCGGTGTCGCCCATGCCGCAGGCCGCCTAGCCGGTGCCCTCGGCTTCTGCCCCGGCTCCGGGCCATGCGACGCTACAAGCGTGCCCACGGACAACCTCGATGTGATCGTGATCGGCGCCGGGCCCGCGGGCATCGTCGCGGCGCTGCGCGCAGCGCGACTGGCAGCTCGGACGGCGCTGGTCACCCAAGACGAGCTCGGAGGAATGGCCGCCAACGACGGGCCGGTGCCGGTGCGGACCCTCGCTCACGCGGCGCGCCTGATGCGGGAGGCGAGGCAGCTCCCGCGGTACGGAATCAACGCGGGCGATCCCACCCTCGACTATCGGCGCCTGCTCGCCCGCGTCCGCGAGGTCACCGGCGACGTACGCGAGCACGCGGCCCTGCGCGACGAGCTCGACCGGGCCGGCGTGACCCTCCATGAGCACGCCGGAACGGCCCGCTTCGTCGAGCCGCACGTGATCGAGAGCGAGAACGGGCCCCGACTGCAAGCCGCGAACGTCATCTTGTGCACCGGTGGCGCCTCGCGCCAGCTCCCACTCCCGGGCTTCGAGCTCACCTGCACCCACAGCGACGCTTGGCGCCTCGAATCGGCACCCGACTCGCTGCTGGTGATCGGCGCCGGTGCGACCGGAGTCCAAGTGGCCTCGATCTTCAACGCCTTCGGATCGCACGTCACCCTGTTCGAGGCCGCCCCCCGCATCCTCATGAGCGAGGACGAGCAGGTGGCGGAAGCGATGAGCAGCGCGCTGCAGGGCTCCGGAGTGCGGATCCTGGAGCACGCCGGGACGATCGAACGCTTCGAGCCCTCGCCCGCCGGGGTGCGACTCGTCCATTCCAAGAACGGTACGCAGGCGCACCTCGACGCGACGCTTGCCGTCGTCGCGGTCGGCTGGGTCGCGAACACCGACGGGCTCGACCTCGCTGCCGCCGGGGTGCAGACCGACCCGCGCGGCTACATCAAGGTGGACTCCCAGCTCCGCACGACCGCGCCTGGCATCTACGCCGCCGGCGACGTCACCGGGCACCTGATGGTCGTGCACGAGGCCGCGCGCGAGGCCTACCTCGCCGCGACCAACGCCACCATCGGACGCGTCGACGCCCTTCCCCCCGAGGTCAGCCCACTCGGCAGCTTCACCGACCCCGAATATGCCTCCGTCGGGCTCAGCGAGGCGACCGCCCGCGAAACCGGTGACGTCGTCGTGGGAACAGAGGGCTTCGACTCCATGCCGCGCCCGATCATCGACGGTCGCCCCACAGGGTTCTGCAAGCTCATCGCCGACCGCGAGACCCACGCGATTCTTGGCTGCCACATCGTGGGTGAGCGGGCCGTCGAGCTCGCCCAGGTTGCGGCCGTTGCGGTAGCGGCGGGGATGACAGTCGACCAGCTCGCCCTGGTTCCCTTCTCCTTCCCCACCTACGCCAACGCGCTCGGGCGCGCGGCGGTCAGGGCCGCGCGCGAGCTCGGACCTGGGTCGGGCGGGACGGACGAGGAGCTGGGCTGGGACAGTGGCGGTGCCCGACCCCTCGATGGTTGACGACGTTTCGGTCTCGCGAAATCGAAGCACCCTCTGGCGCGTCCCGCTCAACTTCCTTCGGGCCCACGGCGAAACGAAGCGCGTCGAGGTGGTCGGCCACGCGTGCGATGACCCGTGTCGCGTGGCGCGACCCCGAGAACATCTCCGAGCGCCTGACCCTGTACGCGGTACAAGGCTTGGCCGGGCCGGCGCGGCAGTGGGCCGAGGGAGTCCGGGAGGTCCGCGCCGATACCCTGTTCGGCGCGCCCGGTCTCGCTCCTACGTCGGCCGCGCGCCCCTCGAGCGTGACCATGGCGTTCGCCCTGAACACGCAGGCCGGTCCACGCCGCTGGTCATCCCCGCGGGTCCAGGCGCTGGCGCCAATGCACCGGTGAGGCGCGCCGGCGGCGCGGAAAAGGTCGCGCCCTTACTTTCGCGCCGAGCGGAAGCTGCACGATCTCGAGCCCAGGGGGTAGGACCATCAGCGTTCAGGGCGTCGCTTGCTCCCCGGCGTTTCGTGTTACTGGCTCTGGTCGCCGCGTGTGACCGAATGCCCACGAGATTCGCCCGAACGTCGTCGCCTTTCCGTCGCTGAGCTGGGAGACCGCACCGTACGAGTGCTCGACATCTCGATGCCGCATGCGAGAGGACCGAGCGGGTTGGCGAGCCTCGACATCGTCACGCCGCGACCGGAGATGCGCGACCTCCGGTCCGCGGCGCTTAGTCGGGTGGTCGGCCGGGGCGGTGGCGGGTCTGATCCAGACAGGACGCTGCTCATCCTTCCCCGCCGCCCCAAGCCCCGGCCGAATCACCTCCACAGGACCCACGGCCGAACCGGTCCCTGACCCACGGACATACATGCATTTCGCCAGCCCTTGATTGGACCATTGGCCCAACCATCGGCGGGGCATCCGCCGACTTGCATCGGCGGCGAGAGGGCCGAGCGTATTTGAGCAGGACGCCGGACGCTAAGCGCCGACCCCCGCGAGCTCGCGGCTTGGCAGCGTGTCGATGGTCTCCATGCTCTTGTCGAACTCCACGTACTCGTCGTCCATAAGCGCCCGTGGATTGAAGTCGGCGCTGGCGAGGATCCCATGGACCCGCCGGCGCTGCATGCCCATGTTGCCGCCGTCATAGATCGGGAAGCAGGCTGCCTCGCGCAGGTACTTCTCGAACAAGTGCTGCTTGTCGTAGCTGTTGACGCCCACGACCTGCATGCACTTGTAGACGGTGTCGAACATCAGCTCGCTGCAGTGGACCTTGCACATCGCGCCGACGAGCTCGGCGTGGTTGTCGTGACGGTCCAGGTACTGTGCCGTCCGCCAACAGAAGTAGCGGCAAGCCTCGATCCGGGCCGCCACGTCGCCGAGGATGTAACCGACGTTCTGGTAGTGGATGATCGGCTGCGGGCCGCCCGCGGTGTAGGTCTTGGCCCACTTGAGGGCCGTCTCATACGCCGCGCGCGCCACGCCGACAGCCGCAATCCCCGCCACCGGGCCAGACCAGGCGAAGTTGCGGTTGATCACGAGGTCGCCGTTCCCGGCAGCGCCCTCGAGCAGGTTCTCGGCCGGCACGCGCGCGTTGTCGAAGACAACCTCGGCGTTCGCCGCCAGGCGGTGACCCATCTTGTCGATGAAGCTGTAGCTCACGCCCGGCGTGTCCCGCTCGACCACCAGCGCGGACAGACCTTCGGTTCCGCCCCGGTCGGGGTCGGTGCGCACGATCACCGTGCTCATGTTCGTCCCGCGGGCATCCCAGCCCGGGCTCGACGGCCAGTACTTGCGACCGTTGAGGACGAAATGGTCGCCGTCGCGCTCAGCGATGACGCCGATGCCCGCCGGGCTCGCGAGCGGCACGTCGAAGTTCGCGGTTCCGCCCGGCGTCCCCGCCGGCTCACTCGCCGTCCACCCGCCGAGATACTCGCCCGTCGGATCCGAGGTCGCAGCGCGCAAGAAGCGGTCCTTCTGCTCCTCCGAGCCGTACCACAGGACCGGCATCAGCCCCAGTCCATTGCAAAGGACGGTGCAGGCGAACCCCGGATCCACCACGCAGACCTCTTCGGCGGCCAAGATCAGGTCGACATTCGAGACGCCGCCGCCGCCGTACTGCTCGGGGATGAAGCACATCGCGATGCCGCGCTTGTAGGCCTCAACGTAGGGTGCCTTCGTGAGCTGGAATCCGCGAAGCGGGTCACGCTCGGCATCGGCCTCGCGCACCGCAGGCGCCAACACGTTCTCGGCAAAGGAACGCACGTCAGCCTGAAGCCGCTTCTGCTCAGTGGTAAGGGTGAAATCGATAGCCATGAAATCCTCCACTCCTGTCTGCTTTCTCAACGCACCGCCACGACTGTTGGGCCAGCTCCCCTCTGGCGACTGCGCCGCCGGCCACGACATGACGGAGGACCAGGCGGCGGACGCGTAAGACGCGCCCTGCGGCTGGTGAGCGCCGCGAGCCTGTTCGGTCCATCCGCGAACGTCCGCGACGGCAATGTCCGCGCACCAAACGCTCCGTCCCGGAGCGGCGGGCCCCGAGGTGACTCGCCAGATTCTTCGCCGAAGCGAGGCTCGCCGGAACCGGACGCGGCGATCGGCCTCGCTGTACCAGGGACGGACATCGACTCCTCTGCTTGACCCGCCTGCTCTCATCCTGCCCGACCACTTGGTCGTGTATCCGTGGCATTACTCCAGAACGTTCTGAAGCGCCGCTTGGCGGCAGCGGACGAAGATCCCTACCCGCCCGTCCAAGGCTTCGAGCACCCTCAACGGAGACTCGGGCAAGCTCCGCCGACCCGCAGTCGTCAGAACCACTATCGGCGTTGCAGCAGCCCGCTGGTCCGTGGGGAAATGTGCGGGATCTGAGCGGGCGGTGTCGTAAGCCGTCTGCCCATGCGGCGCCGGGTAAGCTCCGCGGCGCATGAGGCGACCGATCAGGGTGAACGCCGCGATAGGTGTCGTGACGCTGGTCGCGCTGGTCGGCATGGCGCTGCCGAGCCGGCCTGCTCGCGCCCAGTCCGGCGGTGCGCTCCTCGCCGGCAAACCCCGGATCGCAACGATCAGGGCGCTGGTTCCGAGGGAAGGTCGCGATGCCGGTCGCATGATCGTATGGGTGCGGGTGGTGCATGCGGGCGGGACGTCGCGTGCGGTCGCGCGCGAGCGACCGGAGACCGTGCACTCTGGGCGCGTGGTCGTGCGCGTGGGCAACGCGCGGAGGATCGCGGCTCAGCGGGTCGTCCTGGACCGAAGGCGTCGCCACCACGGATACCACTTCCGCTTCTCGAGGTCCGCGACTCGGGCGCTCGGCGCGGGGACGACCCCTCGCATCGGCGTGTCGGTTCGCGTGGCGCAGACGGTCGATCTCGACTCGGACGGCGACAGCGACGATCGGGCGGTGGCGACAGCCGCTCGCAGCGTGCCGTTGGCCAGTCCCGCCACCGCGATCGTGCCGGACGATGGCTGGTACGTGAACGGAAACACCACCGAGGACAGGCTTCGGGTCGAGCAGGGAGCAGTGGTCCAATACGAATTCCCGTCGGTAACGCAGGCGTGCACCGGACTCAACGGGTTGGGGGACGACGTGCAGGGGCCGATCGACCCTCAGACCGGTCAGTTCGGCTTCGTCGACAACGTTCTAGGTGGGGTGATCGTCACCACCGCGAAGGGCACCTTCTCTCAGGGCAACCCGTTCTACGCCGCGGGCGTCGATGCCACCGTGGTCATCCCCGGGGACTGCAACTACACGGTGCCGGCCGGGTTCGCCTTCTGTCCTTCGGGGTGGGCGGGGTGCGCGTTTTCCTCGTACCGCGTCTTCGGCTATCGGGCCAGATGAGCACCGGTGCGCCCAACTTCGAGGGCGGGCGCAACTCGAGTGACGTCGAAGGGGCCGGCCGCTCACCTCGCGCGCCCTGGGGTGGCTCGCCGTGACCGAGCCCCTTGCGCAACGCGCAGACGTAGCGCTTGACGAGCTTGGTCGCCGTCGGCGGCGGGCGTTCGCCCCACAGCTCGTCGACGATGCGGTCGCGGGACACGACCTCGTTGGCGCTGAGTAGCAGCATCGCCAACAGCGCCCGCTGCTGCGGCGGGCTTGCCCGACGCGCCGTCCACCGCCGCCTCCAGCGGACCCAGCAATCGGAACTCGACCACGCACCACCGACCCTACCCGAGCCCACCGGGCACCGGGGAAACGCTCCGTCCCCGAAGCCTTCCAGATCGGACCGATCGAGCGCCCCTGCATGCACCGCTCAGGGCAACCGTCGGGGTGCCATAGCGGAGTAATCGGAGGTCTCCACCGGCCCCGACGGAAGTGCCGAAGGGGAGACTATTCGCCGTCGTCAGGCCGAGTCCGGCGGCCATCGCACGCTCGCGCGGGGAGCGTGCGAAACGCGTGGATGTTGTCCGAAGCGCTTTCCGCTCCAAGAAGCGGCAGCGCGATGCCGCCGTGCGAAATGCGTGGACGTTGTCCGAAGGACTGAGCGGCACATCGACCGCGATCGGCGAGCGGTCGACTGCCGCGCTGGAGGACAGCAGCGCTCTTGGCGGCGTCGGGAGGAAGAGCGGGCTCAGCGCATCGCGCCGGGCGCTGCGAGCCGGACCTCGCGGCGGTGGTTGGCGTCGCGGTCGCGCCGCTCGTCCTCGGAAGTCTGCGGCTCGAGGGCAGGCAGCAGGACGGGCTCCCCGTCGTCGCCCAAGGAGACCATGGTCAAGTACGCGGTGCAGGTGTGCGCAACCTCGCCGCTAGGCACGTGTTCGGCCTCGACGCGCACGCCGACCTCCATCGAAGTTCGCCAGGCGGCGTTGACGGTCGCTCGGAGCGTGATGACATCGCCGACCTTCACGGGCGAGCGAAACTTCATCGCGTCCACCGCGGCGGTAACCACGCGTCCACCGGCCAGGCGCGTCGCCGCAATCACCGCCACGTCATCGCACAGCTTCATGATCCAGCCGCCGTGGACGTTGCCCGCCAGGTTGGCGTCCTGAATGCCGGTGCGGTACGTGAGCACCGAGATCGTGTCGGCAGGATGCCGCGCCATCGCCGCGCATGTTGTCATTCGCAGCTCTCCAGCGGCTGCCGCTTTCATGACCCAGGCAGCATCCCGCGGCACCCGCCTCGGGGCTCCGCTCGCGGGCGGCGCGTCCATAGTTCACCCCCGCGCCGGCGCTGGCGGCGATCAGTCCGGCGAGCCGCTGAGTCTCGACATTCGGATAGCCACGCACATCATCACCACCGCCACCACCCGCGGCCGCGGCGGCCGCTTCGACGTCACCGGCCGCGACGAGGGCCTGCAAATCCACGTGTGGCGCGTGGTCGCGCTTGTGGCTGCGCGCTTGCTTGCGCCCGCGGAAGGGGCGGGCGGCTAGGTTCCAGCCGTGCGCACCCACGGCCCGTCCCCGCCTCGTCGGCGGGCGATCGGCCTCGCCTTGCTGCTCGGTCTGGTCATTGCGGCGGTTGCGGTCGTCGTGGTCGTCGACGGCGGCTCCTCCGGCACGCCCGCGGACCCCAGCGGTCCCGTCACGGTCACGCTGGACCCTGCGCACCCCGGATCGCCGATGCCCCGATCCTTCCTGGGCCTGTCGATCGAGTACCAGAGCGTCCGGCCCTATCTCGGCACCGCGCGCCGGCCGAACCGCGCATTCCTCCAAGCGGTGGCCGCGCTGGGCGCGGCACAGAAGGCGCCCGTCGCGCTGCGGATCGGTGGCAACTCCTCTGACGAATCGTGGTGGAATCCGGCGCGGCGGCCACGTCCACACGGCGTGCTCAACGACCTCGGACCGGCGTGGGTGGCGAGTCTGGCGAGCGGTCAGGCGCAGCTGGCCGCGCCGGTCGCGCTCGGACTCAATCTCGCCCTCGACGATCCTGGGAACGCCCTTGCCCTGGTGCGAGCGGTAAGGGCGCGGCTGAAGCGCCCCGGTGTGGTGTCGCTCGAGATCGGCAACGAGCCAGACCTGTTCGCGCGTGCGCGGACCTTCCACGTGGGCCGGCTCGTCCTGCACCGACCACGACAGCGGCTTCGCTACGGCCCCGCGCGCTACGTGACGGAGGCACGGCGGTATCTGACGGTCCTGTCCGCGAGGCTGCGGGCGCCCGTGCCGCGCCTCGCGATCGGGGGGTTTGCCAGCGGCGCGTTCTTCCGGGCCCTTCCCGCCCTCGTAGACCCGCCCAATTCCCACGTCGGCGAGCTGATCGCCCATAGCTACGCCATCACCAGCTGCAATGCCGCCACCCCTGCCGGTGAACTTCGGGCGCGGCTCCTGACCGACGGCGCATCACGCGGACAGACGGGGCCCCTCTCCCCGTACATGGCGAGCGCACGAGGGCATCGCCTGCCGGTGCGCGTGTCGGAGCTCAACTCCGCCGTCTGCGGTGGCGTCAGTGGCGTCAGCGACACCTTCGCCGCCGCGCTCTGGGCGCCGGACGCGCTCTTCGCGCTGGCCAGACGGGGCGTGCGACAGGTCGATGTCCACACGTGGATGGGGGCCTATTACGCCCCACTGGTGATCGGACGCTCGGGCGACCATGAGGTTGCACATCCGCGGCCGCTCTATTACGGCCTCATGCTCTTTGCGTTGGCGGCGCCTGCGTCAAGTCGGCTGGTCCCCGTGCGGATTGGCAATGCGGGCGCAACGCGGGGCTGGGCGACGGTTGACCGGACCGGGGTTGCACGCATCCTGCTCATCAACCGCAGCACCAGGGCCAGTCGCGACGTCCGCATCCGGCTCACCGGCCCCCAGGGGCCCGGTCGCCTGACGCTGCTGCGCGCACCCGGGATCGCCGCTCGCCAGGGCGTCACCCTCGGTGGTCGCACCCTTCCCGGGAACGGGATCCACGTGCCACCGCGTGGAAGGCCCGTGCGGGCGCGCGGAGGCGAGCAGCGGTTCACGCTCCCCTCCGCCAGCGCGGCGCTGCTCACCGTTCGCACCGCGACGCGATGAACGGTTCCTCCCACCCCGTGCCCCGCGCGCTGTCATCGTTGCGTCGGAGGTTCGAGTCTGCGACCGCGGCGGCTTAGATGCGAGGAACGGGACGGGAACGCCCGAGCGCTGAGGTAGCGCCGCGGACAGACACGCGCCGGTTGGTCCTCGAACTCGCGGGCGCGGCCGCCGGCATCGCGGTCTTCGTCGCGCTCGTGGGGGCGGCGTGATCTCGGCCCGCTTGCACAGCCTCGGGCTTCCGATCGACTCGACGCTTGCCGTGCTGCCGCGTGAGACCGTCCTGATCGCCGGCGTGCGAGTGCTGTCGGGCGGCCTGGTCGCGGCGCTCGTCATCATCGTCGTGCTGTGGACGATCGGCAGCGGTGCAGGCACGACACTGTCCCGAGGCAACCGGCTCTCGCGCATGGTGGTGCTTTATGTGGTTGTGCTCGGACTGGGCGTCGTGCCGCTGTTGGCGTTCACACTCGCCTCGGGGGTGACCGCCGGGATGACGCTCGCGAGCGCCGGTGCCGCTCTCGCCGCAACGGGCGTGCTCGTGCTGGTCCTTCGTCGGTCCGCCACCTTCGGCCAGCTATGTGTCGGCATCTTCGTCGTGGTCGCGACGCTTGGCGGCGTCCTCGCCTTCGCGCGGGCGTGGAACCAGCCGATTGCGCTCGACTTCGCCGACGTCCAGCTGCGCGACGGCGGGCGCACCAACGGCTTCCTGTTCGGAGAGTCATCGAGCGTGGTCGTGCTCGCCCCCGACGTCCTCGACAGGACGATCGGGCGCACGGTGGCGATACCCCGCGACCAGGTCGTGGACCTCCGCCTGTCGCGCCTGAAGAAGAAGGCCAAGCCGATCGGTCCCGACCCCGTCTCGAGCTTCACCGTCGACGTGTCGGCCTTTCCTCGGACCCGTCGGGCAAGCGAGCATGCGATCCAGCAGACCCTGCTGAGGATCCGGCTTTCGGCCCAGTGGAAGCACGCACCGCTGCTCTTCCGGCAATCCATCGGGGCCTGGCGCGGCGCGTTCCACGAGTTCGTCCGCGGGGCCGCCCCCCACGGGATGAGCGCGCGCAGAACGCGACGCTCGAGGATCTCAACGAGCACACTCCGCTCTTCGCCGGAAAGATCGTGATCACCAGCGGGCGCGTGCTCGAGGCAACGCCGTGGGCCGAGAAGGTGCCGCAGACGATCGTCCTACGCAAACCGGACGCGGAGCGCTACCTCGCGACGTGCGATGTCTGGCGCTCCAGGAGCTCCCCGTTGAAACCGGGCAGCGACGTGCGCCTGCGCGGACTGGTGATCGCGGCCGGAACCTTCGTCTCGGGGGCGGGCACGGAGCGAAACCGGGTGGCGATGGTCTGCTCCAGGGCGCGGCTGCTCCCCCCTCGCAGCCGGTCGGCCTGATCTGCTCCGTCGCGCGGCGCACGAGTCGCCCAGAACCGAGCAGCGGAGGGTCGTTGGGTCTTGCAAGGCGGAGCGGTTGCGGACCTATCCCATCCAGTCAGACGCACTGCGGCAGGTGCGTGTCGAGGGCCACGGCCACGTGTGGGATATTGCCGGCCGTGAGCGCACCGGAGCAGCCGGCCGACCCTGGCGCCGTGCGCGCCGAACTGCTCGACATGCTCGCCGGCTTCCTGCGCACGCAGGCCTTGCACACGGTGGCGAGGCTGGGGGTGGCGGACATCGTCGGGGAACGGCCCGTCCCGATCGAGGAGCTGGCCGCCGAGGTTGGGGCGGAGCCATCCGCGCTCCATCGGGTGATGCGCCTGCTCGCCGGCATGGGGGTCTTCTCGGAGGCTGCGCCCGGACAGTTCGTCGCGACACCGCTGTCCGATGGGCTGCGGGAAGACCGCCCCTACTCGATCCGCTACATGGCGATGCAGCAGGGCACGCCCGCCTACCTGGCGGCGAGCGAGATGCTGGATTGTGTGCGGACGGGCGAGCCCGCGGCCGAGCGCGTCCTGGGACTGCCCCTGTTCGAGTATTTGGCCGAGGACCCCGAACGGAGCGAGATCTTCAACCGCGCGATGGCCGGCGGCGCCCGCGCAAGCGCTGCGGCGGCCTTGGAATACGACTGGAGCGCAGCCTCGGTCGTCGCCGACATCGGCGGCGGCAGTGGGTCCCTTCTCAGCGCGGTGCTCGACGCGAATCCGCACCTGCGAGGCGTCGTGTTCGACCTGCCCCAGGTGGTCGAAGCAGCGCGCCCGACGATCGAGGCGGCGGGCCTCTCCGACCGCTGCGAGATTGTGGGCGGCGACTTCTTCGCCGATGCGCTGCCGCGCGCCGACGTCTACGTCCTCGCGCGCATTCTCCACGACTGGAACGACGAGAAGGCGGTGGCGATTCTCGCGAACTGTCGCCGCTGCATCGCCGATGGAGGTCGCCTACGCGTGCTCGAGCAGGTGCTGCCCGAGGGCGACGAGCCGAGCTACGGGAGGCTCATGGATCTGATCATGCTCGTGATGCTCGGGGGCAAGGAGCGCACCGCAGGCGAGTGGCACGAGCTGCTGGCGAGAGGTGGCTTCGACCTGGTCAGCGCCGTGCCCGGCGCCGTCACCGGCCTCATCGAGGCCGTGCCGCGCTGAGCTCGGCCTGAAGCCCCACTCGCGCAACCCCACCGCCTCGGACGCGTGGCTTGGGTCGTCGTAGTAGCGGGCGCGGATGGCCTTCCCGTCGCGAAGCGTCCAGACCGCCGCCATGGGCTGCTCCAGCACCTGGTCGGTGTTCGCGGCCAGCGTGGCCTCGCCGATCTCCTCGAGCCCGCGGTAGACGCGCGGCCCGCCGGAGAGGCTCCCGAGCCCTTCGGACCACTCCCATTCCATGTCCGGATCGGCGACGTCCGGTGCGGATGCTGCTCTCCGCCCGCAAGCCGCCCGAGCCCGAGCACGAGGCGCGCGGCGGCCGGCCGTTCCTGCAGGGCTTCGTGTCGAACGCACTGAACCCGGAAGGTCGCGCTGTTCTTCCTGACCTTCGTGCCCCAGTTCCTGCCCGACCGCGGCTCGACGCTGCCCGTCGCGCTCGCGCTGTCGGCCACCTTCGCGGCCATCTACCTCGCCTGGTTCACCGGTCTCGTCCGACTGGTCGGGCTTGCGAGCGATGCGCTCCGCCGGCCGCGCGTCAAGGCCTGGATCGAGCGGGTCACCGGCGGGGCGCTCGTCGCCTTCGCCGCCCGCCTCACCGCCGCCGCGCGCCCCTGAGGCCTCATAGCTACGCGCTCGCCGGGCTCAGCCCAGAGAGCGGCACGTCGAGCGCCGCGCGCTGAAGCGACTGGACGAGCTCGTCGCGGAACGTGCGGATCGCATCGGCCATGAGTTGGGCGGCGCGCGGGCCGTCTCCCTTCTCGAGCGCGGCAAGCACAAGCTGCAGTTCATCCCGGGCTCGGACCCCGCGGCCCCCGGCTCCGGCGCGCAGCGCAACGAGCCGGGCCCGCTCGCTGTCGTCGAGCAGCCGCTCGAGGATCCGGGTCGTCCGGCGGTTGCCGGCGGCCTCGGCGATCGCGAGGTGGATCGTGCGGTTGGCCGCGAGGAACCGCCGCAACGACTCGGCCTGGTCGAAGTCGACCGCGGGCTCGGCGAGCGCCTGTAGGCGCGCCAGCTCGTCGCGCTCGATCCGGCCTGCGGCCGCCTCGGTCCCCGGCGGCTCGAGCAGCAACCGGAGGTCGTAGATCTCGAGCACGTCGCGCATCGTCACCGGCGCGATGACGTGCCCGCGGCGCGGCTCGGCGACCACGAGCCCCTCGGCCCGCAGCCGCGCCAGCCCTGCCCGCACCGCCGCCTTGGAAAACCCGAAGCCGCCCACGAGCTGCGCCTCGGACACCGCCGCGCCGGGTGCGAGCTCGAGCCGCACGATCGCCTGTAGCAGCCGCTCGTAGGCCGCCGTTCCCGAAGTTGCGCCCTTCACAAGGCAAACAGGCTACCTGCTGACATGGCAAAGTTATGGCCATGACATCTCACTTGCGAAGGGCCCGTGGCAGTCCGAAGTACGCGAAGACGCTGCTGTCGCCGAACCAGGTGATCGCCGATAGGCGGTCGCGATCGAGCGTCAGCACCATGAGCCCGTAGGGGCGCGCGATCGTTGCCTGCTTGTCGGGCAGATAACAGCCAAATGCGGGCTGGCCGTTGGCCCGCGTGGGGACGAGCCGGAGCGGGGCGCCGCGGATTCCGGCGCGGTCGTGGAGGAACGCGCCGATTGCCGCGTGACCGTGGTACTCGAAGGGGTACGGCGGCATCGACAGGCAGGCGTCGTCGGTCAGCAGGGAGACGATGCCCTCGATGTCGCCGCCCTCGACGGCGTCGGCGAAGCGTCGGACCAGCTCCCGCTCGTGCGGGGAGTCCGGCAGCGACACGCCTTCGTGGTCGCCGGCCGGGAGGTGGGCTTCGACCGTCGCTCGCGCGCGTTGCAGGGCGCCTTTGACCGCCGCCTCGCTGCTGTCGAGCATGTCCGCGGTCTCGGCCGTCTTGAAGCCGAGCACGTCGCGGAGCACGATCACGGCGCGTTGGCGTGGCGGGAGATGCTGGAGCGCCGCCACGAACGCGAGCGCGATCGCCTCCCGGGTCTCGTAGCGCGCCTCCGGTCCCGGCGCGACGTCCGCCACCCCTTCCAGCAGGGCGTCGGGGTAGGGCTCAAGCCAGATCGGCTCGGTCCGACGGGTCGGCTCGGGCGGCTTGAACATGGGTGGCACCTCCTGCGGGCGGCGCCCGCTGTCGCGCAGCGCGTTCAGGCAGCGGTTGGTGGCGATGCGGTACAGCCAGGCGCGCACGGTGGAGCGGCCCTGGAAGCCTTCCAGTCCCCGCCAGGCGGCAAGGAGCGTCTCCTGCACCAAGTCCTCGGCGTCCTGGACCGAGCCGACTATCCGGTAGCAGTGCACCTGCAGTTCACGGCGGTAGGGATCGGTGAGCTCGGCAAACGCGTCCTCATCCCCGGCGCGGGCGCGAGCGAGGGTGCGGTCGATGTCCGGCATAACCATCACCGGTAATGACCCCGTCGGCGAGCGAAAGGGATCGACCGTTCCATTCTCGTCGCCCCCGGTGTCTCAACCGCGATGGCGAAAGCCGCCACACGCGAAAAGGGAGACAACACACCATGACGGATCACAAGGTCGTCGGCCGCGAGGAGTGGCAGGTCGCTCGCGACGAGCTGATCGCCCGCGAGAAGGAGCACACCCGGAGGGCGGACGAGCTTGCGCGCCAGCGCCGTGAGCTGCCATGGGTCGCGATGGAGAAGGAGTACCGGTTCGACGCCGACGACGGCGCGCGCACCCTCGTCGAGCTCTTCGAAGGCCGCTCACAGCTGCTGGTCTACCACTTCATGTACGGCCCGACCTACGAGGCGGGGTGCCCTACCTGCTCCTCGATGGTCGATGGCTTGGATGGGCTCCTGCCGCACCTGTATGCCCGCGACGTGACGCTGCTGCTGGTCTCGCGGGCCCCTATGGAGCGGCTTCAGGCCTACAAGCAGCGGATGGGCTGGAGCATCCCCTGGGTCTCGTCGGCGAACAACGACTTCAGCTTCGACGTCGGCGCCTCGCTCCCCGTGGAGCAGGTGCGCGAGAACATGCCTCCCGAGGGCGACCTGCCGCCGATCGCCGGTCAGAACGCCACGGCCACGGGGACGAATCTCGCTGAGTACATCGCGGAAATCCCGGCGATGAGCGCCTTCATGCTCGAGGACGGCGCCGTCTACCAGACCTATGGGACCACCTTCCGCGGGGTCGAGTTCCTGATGGGCTACTACCCGATCCTGGACCGGGCGCCGAGAGGACGCGACGAGGGCGAGGCGTTCCAGACCTGGATTCGCCGCCATGACGAGTACGTCTGAGGCGGCGGGGTAGCGCTGCGGCTCCTCCGGGTACCGGGTGCGCATCATGGAAGCCGTGGTCCACCTCGACGAAGTCAAGGACGTCGAGACGCGCGGCGGCAACGTGCGCTACGTCGTACGCGACCGCGAGGGCAACGAGTACACGACCTTCCGCGAGCAGATCGGAAAGCGGGCGCGGGAGCTCGAGGGCCAGACCGCTCGGATCGAGTTCCACGAGCAGCAGCGCGGGCAGTACACCAACGTCTATCTCGACAAGGTCGAGCCCGCTCCGCAGGACGACTCCACCGCCGGCGATAGCGACCCCGACGAGGCGGGATGGCGCACGGCGGTCGAGGCCGCCCCGTGGCTGGTCGGCGAGTCCGAGCCCCACGAGGAGGTCCCGCCCGAGGAGCTCTACGACAAGCTCAAGCCGTTCAAGGAGCGGGTCGCGGAAGACATCCGCGACGACGACGAGGCCTGACCCTACGGATCCGGCCGAGGCTCCGGCTGACCCTACGTATCCGGCCGAGGCTCCGGCTCGGGCCCCGGATCGGGATCGATCGGGGTCGCCGGCTCCTCCGGCGCGGGCACCGTGGCAGGCTCCTCCGGCGCCGCGGGCGAGCCCGGGTCGGGATCGGCCGGCGTGACGGGCGCGTCTGGGACGGCCGGCGTAGCCGGCTCGGTGGGCTGGGGGACTTCGAGGATCACAGGTTCGGGTTACCCGCCACGGGCCACCCCGTACGGTCAATTGCTGTTGCGCCTGCTCGCCGCTTGAGGCCGTTATAGGCTCGCCGCGATGGCCGCGGTCGATCCGATCCTCGTCGCCTACGACGGCTCGCGGGAGGCGAAGGCGGCACTGGCGCGGGCGGCGGCGCTCTTCCCGGGCCGCCCGGCGGTGGTGGCGACGGTGTGGGAGCCGGGATTGGCGTCGGTGCTCCCCGACCCGGGCGGCATCGGCGCGCCGGCGGCGCCGGTCGACCTCGGCGCGGTCGCCGAGATGGACGAGCTCATGGCCAAGCGTGCGGCCGGCGTCGCCGCCGAGGGCGCGGAGCGCGCGCGCCGGGCGGGGTTGCAGGCCGAGCCGATCTCAACCGAGGATGAGAGCAACGTCGCCGAGACGATCGCGCGCATGGCCGAGGAGCACGAGGCCGCCGTGGTGGTCGCGGGCTCGAGCGGGCTCTCCGGCCTGAAGGCGCGGCTGCTCGGCAGCACGTCGGAGTCGATCCTCCACCACTGCCGCCGCCCCGTGCTGATCGTCCGGGACTAGTCAGCCGCCGGCGACCGCGGGCAGGATCGTCACCTCGGCCCCCTCCGCGACCTCGGTCTGGAGGCCGTCGCCGAACCGGATGTCCTCGCCGCCCACGTACACGTTGACGAAGCGGCGCAGCTCGCCGTCGTCGCAGATCCGCTCGCGCAGGTCGCCGTAGCGGTCGAAGAGTGCGTCGAGGACCTCGCCGACGGTGCCGCCGTCGACCTCGGTCTCCGCCTCGCCCTCGGTGACCGACCGCAGCTGGGTGGGAATCTTGACCGTGACCGCCATCTACCTGGTCGCGGTCGAAACCCTACCGGCTCGCTCGGACTCGAACTCTTCCAGCGACGGCTCGATCTCCCACCGCTCGAAGGTCCCGCGGGCGACGTCGAGGGTCTTGAGGCCCTCACCGGTGATCACCGCGACTACGCGCTCGCCGGCGCCGATGTCGCCGCGCTCGGCGAGCTTGCGCAGCGTCGCGATGGTCACGCCGCCGGCGGTCTCGGTGAAGATGCCGGTGGTCTCGGCCAGGAGGCGCACGCCGGCGCGGATCTCGTCGTCGTTGACCGCGTCGATGCCACCGCCGGTATCGCGCGCCAGCTCGAGCGCGTACGGGCCGTCGGCGGGGTTGCCGATCGCCAGTGACTTGGCGATGGTGTCCGGGCGCACGGGCATGCAGACGTCGTGCCCGTCGGCATAGGCGCGGGCGACGGGCGAGCAGCCGGCGGCCTGGGCGCCGTTGAACGCCGGCAGCTCGCCGTCGAGCAGTCCAAGGTCGATCCATTCCTGGAAGCCGCGGCCGATCTTGGTGAACAGGGAGCCGGAGGCGACCGGCGCCACGATGCGGTCGGGCAGCGTGAACGCGAGCTGCTCGGCGATCTCGTAGGCGAGGGTCTTCGAGCCCTCGGCGTAGTAAGGGCGCAGGTTGACGTTGACGAACGCCCAGGCGTGCTCGCCCGAGATCTCCGTGCACAGGCGGTTGACGTCGTCGTAGTTGCCGTTGACCGCCACGAGGTTCGTGCCGTAGACACCGGTGGCCAGGACCTTCTGCTCCTCGAGGTCGGCCGGGATGAACACGTAGGAGTCGAGGCCGGCGTGGGCGGCGTGCGCGGCGACCGCGTTGGCGAGGTTGCCGGTCGAGGCGCAAGCCACCACGTCGAAGCCGAGCTCGACCGCCTTGGCCAATGCGACCGAGACGACGCGATCCTTGAACGAGTGCGTCGGGTTGGCGGCGTCGTTCTTGACGTAGACCTCGCCCAGGCCGAGCCGCTCCGCGAGCCGGTCGGCCCGGATGAGCGGGGTGGTCCCCGTGGTCAGGCCCGGGCGCGGCGTGCTCGCGAAGGGCAGGAAGTCCCCGTAGCGCCAGATCGAGCGAGGGCCGGCCTGGACCTTCCGCCGCACCTCGGCCACGTCGAGCGCGCCGTAGTCGTAGGCGACCTCGAGCGGACCGAAGCACCGGTCGCACACATAGCGGGCGTCGAGCGGGTACTCCGCTCGGCACTCCTTGCATCGCAAAGCCTCGATTGCCATATGAAAAACCTCCGCTGGTGTGGCGGAGGTGTTCTGGAATACCTCGGCCACATCTCTCAGGAATTGGCACCGTCCCCTTGACGGGGGGTTGCCGGGGCTTCATAGGGCCAGTCCCTCCACCCCTCTGGATGTGTCCAGCTATGTGGCGCGGGAGATTACCACGGGGCGTCGAAGGTAAACTTGGTTTCGGATCGATGCGAACCGACGAGCCCCGAAGTCCCCATGCCCAACGTGCCGAAGCCCAGGCTCCGTCGCTGGACCCGCACGCGCGGGGACGTCGTCGCCACCCCGCCGCCGCCTGAGACCCCGAACGTCGAGACCATCGAGGCCGAGGGCCTGCGCTGGATCAACATCGAGCGCCCGCGCCCGATCGACCGCACCTGGCTCGAGGAGCATTTCGAGTTCCATCCCCTCGACTACGAGGACGTCATCTCGCGCAATCAGCGGCCGAAGATCGACGAGTACGACGACTACCTGTTCATCGTGCTCCACTTCGCGCGCTACGACAAGCGCGTGGCCCGTCTCAACGCCGCCGAGGTCGACATCTTCGTCGGCCCCGACTTCCTGATCACCCTTCCCAACGAGCCGCTCGATCCGCTCGAGTACCTGTTCGAGCGCTGTCGCTCGCGCGAGGACGTCCGCGAGCAGCTCTTCTCGCGCGGCCCCGGCTACCTCCTCTACAAGGTCGTCGACGACTGCGTCGACGCGTCGTTCCCCATGCTGCGCAAGATGGGGAACAAGCTCGAGCGGCTCGAGGAGGACATCTTCGAGGGCCGCTCGGAGGAGATCGTCCGCGACCTCTCCAACGCCAAACAGGAGATCATCAACTTCCGCAAGATCGTCCGGCCGCAGCGGACGGTGCTGCGCGACCTCGAGAAGACCAAGCAGAAATACTTCTCCGAGACCCTCGACGTCTACTTCGACGACATCGTTGACGCCTCCGAACGGGTGTGGGACATGCTCGAGAACTACAAGGAGGTCATCGAGGGGCTCGAGGACACGAACGAGTCGGTGATCTCGCACCGGGTCAACGACACCGTGCGAGTGCTGACCGCGATCTCGGTCGTCGTCCTGCCGCTCACGCTGATCGCGTCGATCTGGGGCATGAACGTGCACGTTCCCGGCGAGGGGGAGCTTGGCGCGTTCTTCGCGATCATCGGCGTCATGCTCGTGCTGCTGGTCGGGATGCTCGCCTTCTTCCGCTGGCGGAAGTTCCTCTGATGAGTGCGCGCGGCGGCAGGCCGGCCGCAGGCCGGCGGGCCGGCGGGCGTAACTAGCCCTTGCGGGCGGGCATTCGCGCCGGGCTGCCGCTGGTCCTGCCGACCTTCGCCATCGGCCTCTCGTTCGGCGTGCTCGCGGTGTCGCTGCACTGGGATCCCGCCGCGCCGATCGTCATGTCGATCGTGGTGTTCTCGGGGTCGGCGCAGTTCGCCTCGACCTCGGTGCTCGGCGACGGCGGCACCGTCCTGGCCGCGGTGGTCGCGGCGGCGCTGGTCAACGCCCGCTTCCTGCCGATGGGCATCGCCGCCGCGCCGGCGTTCAAGGGTGGGCCGCTGCGGCGCGCCGCCGAGGGCCAGACCCTGGTCGACGCGTCGTGGGCCCTGGCCAACGACGAGGGCCGCTTCGATCGCAGGATCCTCATCGGCGCGACGCTGCCGCAGTTCGTCGGATGGGTCGGCGGCACCATCGTGGGCGCGCTGGCCGGGTCGGCCATCGGCGACCCCAAGGCGCTGGGGCTCGACGCGATGTTCCCGGCCTTCTTTCTCGTCCTGCTCGCGCCGGAACTCCGCCACCGGCGGTCGCTCGAGGTGGCGATCGGCGGCGCGGCGCTGGCCCTCGCGCTCGTGC
The DNA here is from genome assembly GCA_045805605.1 of Solirubrobacteraceae bacterium. Taxonomy (GTDB): domain Bacteria; phylum Actinomycetota; class Thermoleophilia; order Solirubrobacterales; family Solirubrobacteraceae; genus DATBDE01. Next base: position 1,770 of record JBJMKX010000015.1, on the reverse strand, counting down.
CGATCGTGCCGCCGGGCCTGCCGATCGTGGCCGCGTCGGCGGCCGCGGTGGTGGGAGCGCTCCGCGAATGACCGCCGTCTGGACGACGATCGGCGTGCTCGCAGTCGTCAGCGCGGGGATCAAGGCCACCGGGCCGGTGCTGGTCGGCGGGCGCGAGCTGCCCGGCTGGGCGACGCGGATCATCGCGCTGCTCGCGCCGGCGCTGCTGGCCGCCCTGGTGGTCGTCGACACCTTCGCGGACGGGAAGTCGCTCGTGCTCGACGCGCGCGCGGCCGGCCTGGCCGCTGCCGGGATCGCCGTCGCCCTGCGCGCGCCGATCATCGTGGTGATCCTGCTCGCCGCGGCGGTGACGGCGCTCGTGCGCGCGGTGACCTAGAGAAGCAGCGACCGCGCTCGCACGCTCCCGTAACGCGAGACGGCGGGCATCGCAGCGGCACGGTAGTCAGCGGAACACGTCAGCGAGCTCGGTCGCCCGCTCCCGGTAGCTGCGCGGCGGGCGGCCGGTGACCTCGTCGACGGTGGGCAGCACCTCGGACAGGTCGAGCGTGCCCTCGGCGAAGAACGCCATGAACGCGTCCACGTACTCGGGCGGCATCGCCTTGCTCATCTCCGCCCGAGCGGATGCTTGACCGCACGTAACGTGCCGCCACCGGCGGTGTTACCCCCGCTCGTGGCCATCGCCCCCCTCGCCGAGCTCGAGCGCCTCGGGGAGACGCTTGCCCAGCCCGCTCCCTCCAAGCGCATGCTGATCGTCGTGAACCCGTATGCGACGACGGTCTCGGACCGGCTGAAGAACCTCGTCGTCTACGCGCTGCGCGGCCGCTACCAGGTCGAAGCGGTCGAGACCCAAAGCCGCGACCACGCCACCGCGTTGTCACGCGAGGCGGCGCACGAGCGCTACGACGTGGTGGTCGCGTTCGGCGGCGACGGCACCGTCAACGAGGCCGCGCACGGGCTCGCCGGGTCGGACACCCCCCTGTCGGTCCTTCCGGGCGGCTCGACCAACGTCTACTGCCGCGTGCTTGGGATCCCGAACGAGATCGTCGACGCCACCGAGCACCTGCTCCGGCTGGCCGACGACTGGCAGCCCCGCCGCGTTGACCTCGGGCTCGTCAACGGGCGGCACTTCACCTTCTCGGCGGGGCTCGGGCTCGACGCCAGCGTGGTCGAGCGCGTCGACACCCACCCCTACCGCAAGGCCAAGTTCGGGGAGTGGTACTTCACCTGGGCGGCGCTCGCCATCTTCACGCGGCGCTACCTGTTCGACCCGCCGCTGATCGACGTGGGCTGGGACGACCAGACGGTGCGGGGCGTGACGCTGATCGTCCAGAACGCCCATCCCTATACCTACTTCAACCGCCGCCCGATCGAGATCGCCGAGGGCGCCGAGCTCGACTCCGGCACCCTGGCCGGTGCCGTGCTGCGCCGGGCCAGCCCGGTGGACATGCCGACGGTCATCTGGCGTGCGCTGACCAAGCGCCCGCGTATGGTCAACCACCGCCAGGTGACGGCCTTCGACGGCGTGACCGACCTCGAGGGAGGGTCTCCCGACGGCGGCCCGATCCCCCTCCAGGTCGACGGCGACTACATCGGCGACGAGCTCGAGGCTCGCTTCGCCGTGGCGCCGCGCGTCCTGCGCGTGGTCGCCTAGCGCGCGAGGAGGCTCGCGCGGACCAGCTCGCGCTGGCGCGCGTGTGCGTCGCAGCTCGGAGCGAGCGCGACGGCGGTGAGCCTGGCGACGATCGTCTGGGGCTTGGTGCTCATGTGCAC
>JBJMKX010000014.1:0-8087 GCA_045805605.1 Solirubrobacteraceae bacterium | reverse complement strand
CGTGGCTGGCGGCGCTGATCGTGGCGGTGGTCTACCTCGCTGCCGCAGGCGTCGCTGCGCTGTTGGGCAAGGGCAAGGTGCAGGAGGCGACGCCGCCGGCACCGGAGCAGGCGATCGAGAGCACCAAGGAGGACGTGCAGTGGACGAAGCACCGCGCACAAGCAGCCCGGGAGTAGAGACCGACACTTCCGAACAGCAGCGCTCCCCGGAGGAGATCCGGGCCGACATCGAGCGCACCCGCGAGCAGCTCGGCGACACCGCCGCGGCAGCGGCGCAGAAGGCCGACGTCAAGGCACAGGCCAAGGCCAAGGCAGACGAGACCAAGCAGCGCCTGGCCGAAAAGAAGGAGGAGTTCGCCGGCCAGGCCGCGAACAGGGCGAAGGAGAACCCGCTTCCGGTTGCAGCCGGCGCGGGCTTCGTCGCCGGATTCCTGCTCGGCCGGCTCTCCGGCCGCCGTTCATGAGCAAGATCCTCTTCACCCCCGTCAGCATCCTCGCGGGCCTCGTCGGGGGGCTGATCGGCAAGAAGCTCTTCGAGCAGCTTTGGGGTCTGGTCGACGACGAGGAGCCGCCGGATCCCAAGCACCGCGATGTCCCGTGGGGGAAAGTGGTCATGGCCATGCTGATGGAGGGCGCGATCTTCCGGGTCGTGCGCGGGTTGATCGACCGCAGCTCGCGGATCGGCTTCGAGCGCCTGACCGGCACGTGGCCGGGTCAGGCCGAACCAGAACCCGAATAGGGGAGGAGAGAGCGACATGGCGAAGAGCAGCGACAAACCGCGGTTCGCCGATCGCGAAGACGGCGGCCGTGCGCCTGAGGGGCCGGCGAAGCTGGGGAAGCGCTCGTGGTGGGGCGTGCTCCGGCGCACGGTCAAGGAATTCAAGGACGACAACCTGACCGACTGGGCCGCCGCGCTCACCTATTACGGCGTGCTGGCGATCTTCCCGGCCCTCCTCGCGCTGGTCTCCGTCCTCGGCTTGATCGGTCCGTCGGCCACGCAGCCGCTGATCGACAACATCAGTGCGGTGGCGCCGGGGCCGGCCAAGCAGATCGTCACCAGCGCCATCCAGAACCTGCAGCGCAACAGCGGCGCCGCGGGCGTCCTGTTCATCATCGGCATCGCCGGCGCGCTGTGGTCCGCCTCGGGTTACGTGGCGGCATTCATGCGTGCCTCGAACGCGATCTACGAGGTCGGCGAGGGCCGGCCCATATGGAAGACCGTTCCGACCCGCGTTCTGACGACCCTCGTGCTGCTGATCATGCTCGCGGCGGTCACGATCGCCGTGACGCTGACCGGCGGCTTGGCCCAGCAGGTCGGCAAGCTGGTGGGCCTCGGCGACGCCGCCGTGACGGCGTGGGACATCGCCAAGTGGCCGGTGATCCTGGCGGTGGTGATCACCATGTTCGCGATCCTCTACTGGGCGGCGCCCAACGTGAAGCACCCGCGGTTTCGCTGGATCAGCCCCGGCGGCATCGTGGGCGTTTTGCTCTGGATCGTCGCCTCGGCCGCCTTCGCCCTCTACGTGGCCAACTTCTCGTCCTACAACAAGACCTACGGCGCGCTGGGTGGGGTGATCGTCTTCCTGGTCTGGCTGTGGATCTCGAACATCGCGATCCTGCTCGGCGCGGAGTTCAACGCGGAGGTCGAGCGCGGTCGCGCGATCGAGGCCGGACACCCGGCCGATCGAGAGCCGTTCCTCGAGCCGCGCGACACCCGCAAGCTCGACGAAGACGAACGGCGGGAGCTGGAACGCTCTTTCGAGCGCGACCGGAGCGGAGAACGCTGACACCCCGCACCGACAGGGATGCGTCAGGCGAGGCCGACCGCTACCGGAAGGCTGCCGATGACGCGCTCCAGCAGCTCGACTGGGTGATCGGTTACCTGCGCGACATTGGCAAGACCGATATCGCAGGCGTTCTGGCCAAGAACCACTCGTTCATCCGTCAGCGGCTGATGGAGCGACCGGAATGACCGCTGCCCACGCAGGAAACCGACGAGACGTGATCCATCACACGCGACCGGAAGGAAGACCATGGCCGTATCCACCACGCCACGGGGGTACATAGAGCGTCCGCGTCCCAGCGGTCTCGCGGACGTCATCGATGTGATCCTGGACAAGGGCCTGGTCATCGATGCCTACGTCCGGGTCGCTCTGATAGGGATCGAGATCCTGACCATCGACGCCCGGATCGTGATCGCCAGCGTCGATACCTACCTGCGGTTCGCCGAGGCGGTCAACCGGCTGGACGTCGCCAACGACAGCTCGTCGCAGGGTCTGCCCGAGCTGGTGGAGTCGATGACCTGAGGCGGAGCCGATCATCATTCGGGTCACGTCCGCACGATCCGACCCCGCCCGTCTCATGGACCTCCTCGGCCTCTCCGAGGAAGAGCTGTGCACGACCCTCGACGCCGACCCCCTGACGCTGCTCTCCGGCCAGCTCGACCACCGGCCCCAGCTCCGCATCCTGCTCGCCCTGCTGGCCGAGGCCGAGGACCGCGCGGGCAAGGCGCTGCTGCGCCGCTGGGTGCGAGCGACCGGCCCGACCGGAAGACCAATGGACCACCTCGAAGCCAGGGACTTCCGGGCATTTGAGCGCGACGTCGACGAGCTGAGCAAGCGCGGGTTCGTGCTGCGGCGCTCGCCTGATGCCTGATGCCTATTCCGGCTCGGGTTCCTTCTCGCCCGGCCAGGTGCCGGTGAGGTTACGCCAGCCGATTGCGCCGGCCCGGTCGACCGCCACCTTCACCGTACGGAAGATCAGGCCCTGCATGCCGCCGGCGAGCAACACCTTCCACCACGTCGTCCGCTCGGTCGTCGGCTCCGGCGGCTCTTCGTCATCGACGACGCCCCAGAGCTTGCTGAAGATCAGGCGGCCGATTGCACCTGCTGCCAGCCCGAGCGCGAGTCCTATGGGCTTGTACAGGAGTTTCATACGCGGGTAAACATCTACCCGGTCTGACAGGATGGACACGGGTCGAGGGCATATGGAGGAACCCGAAAGACCGCAAAGGGACACCGCTGACGACCTTCTTCGCCGCGCCCTGCTCGACCAGGACACGGTGGTGTCGGTCGCGCTCAAGGTGCGCAACCTCCCCCTGAGCGAAGCCGTCACGGTGATCTTCCACGGCCGTCGTGACCTCGGCACGGTCCAGACCTACGTCGCTCCCGGAAGCCACGGAACAGGCAGCGCCCTCGGTGCCGACGCCCTCCTGCGGGTGCCCTGCGACATCGACCTGGCCGGCGCCGACGACCGCGATGAGGCCGAGCGCCTGTACGCCGAGCAGGCCGCGGCCCTGCGAGACGCGCTCGTCGGCGCCGACACCGTGCTCGACATCTGGCGCGAGCCGCTCGAAGATCTCGCCGAGGGCGAGGTGGCGATCGACCGCTCGGTCGAACTGGACATCTCGCTGCCGGCCCACCGCCTGATGCCGACGGCGCTGGTCGCGCCCGACCGCCACCTGGTCGTCACGCCGGTATGCACCGCGCGGACGCTCGCCGCCGGCCGGCCGCCGGTCGGCATCGCGTGCGCACAGCAGGACGTCGCCCGTATCTACCCGCTGCCCGACGACCCCGAGCGGTGCCTGCACGACTTCTTCGACGTCGCCGCCGACCACGCCCGGACGCTGGCCGAGCAGCTCGCCAAGCAGGAGGCCTCGACGCAGCGCTTCCTCGAGCTCACCGGCGATGACGAGGGCTCCCCGGCCCCGGGCTAGCCTCCTCCGCCTGCGCTACTTCGTCGTCGCCTTGGCGATTCTCGTCTTCGCGGGGATCTCGTTTCTGCTCGCGCGCGTCCTCGCTGCCGACTCGCGCGAGCGCTCCGACGTCGCCGACCTCCTGCGTGCCCAGGCGCGCGGCGACGCGGCCGCCATGCTTCGGGAGCTCCACGGCTGCGCGGACCAGACCGCGTGCTCGGAGCGCGTGCGGTCAAACGCGCAGCGGCTCAGGCGCCCCGGAGCGGTCAAGGTCGTGCGCCTCGACCCCTCGACGACGTTCGCCCTCAACGGCCACACCGGACCCGCGCGCGTTGTGTGGAACACCTCCAGGGTCACACGGCCGGTCGTCCAGTGCGTGCTCGTCCGCCGCACCGGCAACGTGCTTTCCGGCCCCGGCGTGCAGCTCGAGACCGTGAGCGGGCCGCGCCCGGGAACGAGTGACTGCTAGTCGGGGTCGGGCTTCCGGCCGAGCACCCTGACAGCGCTACCCTCGCGACCGCAACTCCGCCCCTCGTCCCGTGTCTCCAGGCTCCGAATGCGCGCGCGTCTGATCTTCCTCGCCCTGGTGGGGGTGGTGGTCCTCGGCGGCCTGCCCGCTCACGCCGTCGCCGCCGAACGTCCGACGAACGAGAAGCTCTACACCGACGGCTACGACAACCGCCTGCTGCTGGGCGGCCAGTGGCTGCTCAAGCGCGACCGTCTGAACGTGGGACAGCAGCGCCACTTCGAGCGCCAGCGCGGCACCGCCGGCTGGGTGCCGATCACCGTCCCCAACGCCTGGAATGCCGGCGACGACTCCAACGAGTCGATGGTGGGCGGCGTCGCGTACTACCGCAAGGACTTCATCCTTCCCGGCAGCCCCAATGCGGTGTGGATCGCCCGCTTCGAGTCGGTCAACTACCGCGCCACGGTCTACCTCAACGGCAAGGAGGTCGGCGAGCACACCGGCGCGTACCTGCCCTGGGAGGTCCGGCTGCCGGCCAAGAAGGGCGTCAACCGCCTCGTCGTCCGGGTGGACAACGTGCGCCAGCCCTTCGACTTCCCGCCGTCCGGCTTCAACGCCACCGGCCAGCCGGTCGGCGGGTGGTGGAACTACGGCGGGATCACGCGCGAGGTCTACTTGCGCAAGGTGACCAACGGCATCGACTACGGGGCCGTACAGGTCCGCCCGATCGTCAACCCAGGGCCGCCGCCGCAGGCCGGCGTCGAGTGGCGGGTCGACGTTCACAACTGGAGCGACAAGGCCAAGGCGGCATCCGTACGCGCCACGTTCGGGCTCGAGCACGTCAACCTCGGCTCGGTCCGGGTAGGCCCCGGCGGGACCCGCACGCTGACCCGCACGACGCCGGTCCCCAACCCCCACCTGTGGTCGCCGTCGGACCCGTTCCTCTATCCGGTGCAGATGAACGGCACGCCCGGCGGCTACACGCTGCACATCGGCGTCCGCTCGATCACCGTCTCACCCGACGGGCACCTGCTGCTCAACGGCCAGCCGACGAACTTCCGCGGCGTCGGGATCCACGAGGACTCGCTCGACAAGGGCTCCGCGATCGACAACGCCACGCGCGACCGCTACATCGCCGAGGTCAAGGACCTCGGCGCGACGATGATCCGTACGCACTACCCGCTCTCGCCCTACCTGCTCGAGCAGGCCGACCGCAACGGCATCCTCGTGTGGTCCGAGGTGCCGGTCTACTCGCTGCGGAGCACGTACTTCGCCAAGCGCATCGTGCGCCACCTGGCGTTCGAGTACGTCACCGAGAACATCCTCGACAACCAGAACCACGCCTCGATCGCGATCTGGTCGATCGGCAACGAGCTCTCGTCCAAGCCGCCGCAGCAGGTGCGCTCCTATCTGCGCGGCGCCGCCGTGACCTCGCGCCGCCTCGACCCGACCCGCCCCGTCGGCCTCGCCATCGTCGGCTACCCGCAGGCCGGCTGCCAGCGCGCCTACAACCGGTTGCAGGTCATCGGCGTCAACGAGTACTTCGGCTGGTATCCCGGACCGGGCGGCCAGGTGGCAGACGAGGACCTCCTCTCATCCTTCCTCGACGGCGTCCACGCGTGCTACCCGAACAAGGCGATCGTCGTGACCGAGTTCGGTGCCGAGGCCAACCGCGACGGGCCCGCGGAGGAGAAGGGCACGTACGGGTTCCAGGAGGACTTCGTCAAGTACCACCTGAACGTCTTCGCCGAAAAGCCGTGGCTGAGCGGCGCGATCTACTGGACGCTCGAGGAGTTCCGCGTCCGCCCGGGCTGGGATGGCGGCAACCCGAAGCCGAATCCCCCCTTCCACCAGAAGGGCCTGATCGGGGTCGACGGCACCCACAAGCCCGCGTACACCGACGTGCAGCAGGTCTACCACAACACTGTGCAATACGGCGCGCCGGGGGGCTGAGCCCGGGAAGGCGTCAGGCCTCAGGCATCAGGCCGAGGGTCCGGCCCGTTCCTGATGCCTGATGCCTGATGCCTCGCCGGCACCCGTGTCGGCTCTTCCGTGCGCCGCCGCTCCGGCTTCGGAAGCGAGTCGGCAATGCGCCCCGGCTCTCGGAGCCGTACGGCCGACTGCTTCGCATCGGGCAGCGGCAGCCCGCCATCGCGGGGGCCGCGGGAGTCCTCTGGACCGGTCCGGTCGTTCCCCCACCCGCCGTCGCCGTCGTCGTCGCCGTACGAGTTGTCGTCGGCCCGGAACGACAGCCAGAGCATGCCGCACAGCAGGGCCAGGCCCAGCGCGTGGACGCCGGTCAGCAGAAGGATCAAGCCCCCCTCCCGGACCATCGTGGAGATGTTACCCCTGGGGCGCTCTCGCGCACCCTCGCTCGCTACCCTTCATCGCCGCTCATGGCCCGCGGTCAGAACCCCTCCCTCGACGTCACGTCGCGCTCCGTCGACGGGTCGCGCACGGCGCGCCGCCTGCGCCGCTCGGGCCAGGTGCCGGGCGTCGTCTATGGCGGCGGCGACCAGCCGGCGCCCTTCGCGGTCGACGGGCGCGTGCTGCGCCAGGCGCTGGCCCAGCGCGGAGCCGTGCTCGATCTCGTCGTCGACGGCGGCAAGGCGCAGCCGGTGGTGGTCAAGGACCAGCAGCACCACCCTGTGCGCGGCGACCTCATCCACATCGACCTCCTGCGCGTCCGCCTCGACAGGGCGATCCAGGCGACGGTGCCGCTCGAGCTCGAGGGCGTCGAGGAGTCTCCCGGCGTCAAGGAGGGCGGCGTGATGGAGCACATCACGCGCGAGCTGAACATCGAGGCGCTGCCGAACGACATTCCCGACGTCATCCGCTTCGACGTCTCCGGCATGGACCTCAACGACACCGTCACCCTCGAGGCCCTCGCGCCGCCCGCCGGCGTGACCCTCCTGGACGACGCCGCCGAGACCGTGATCGCCACCGTGGCGATTCCGCGCGTGGTCGAGGAGGAGGAGATCGAGACCGAGACCGAGCTCGTCGGCGAGGAGGTCGAGGAGGTCGAGGGCGAGGCCCCGGCCGAGGGCGAGGCGCCCGCCGAGGGCGAAGGCGGCGGCGAGGCCGCCGCGGGCGAGGGCGAGTCCGAGGGCTCCTAGCCCCGGAGGCGCGCCGTGCGCCTGTTCTCGGCCCCCGTCGACTGGCTCGTCGTCGGGCTCGGCAACCCTGGCAGGGAGTACGCGGAAACCCGGCACAACCTCGGCTTCGAGGTCGCCGAGACCCTGCACCGGCGGTGGCAGCTGCCGCGCTTCAAGAACAGGTTCGGCGGCACGATCGCCGAAGGCCGCACGGGCCCGGGCGGCCCGCGGGTGGCCATGCTGCTCCCGCAGACGTACATGAACGAGGCCGGCACATCGGTCGGCCCCGCGCGCGGGGCGCTCAAGCTGCCGCTCGAGCGCGTGCTCGTGGTCCACGACGAGATCGACCTGCCGTTCGGCGAGGTCCGCACCCGCATCGGCGGCGGGACCGCCGGGCACAACGGCCTGAAGTCGCTGGTGCGCGGCCTCGGCAGCCCGGACTTCGCGCGCGTGCGGGCAGGAGTGGGGCGCCCCGATTCGACCGACCCCGAGGTCGTGTCGAGCTACGTGCTCGGCCGCTTCCGCGAGCCGCCGGAGCAGGTGGCTCAGCTCGTCAGCGACGCCACCCGGGCAGTGGAGGAGACGATCGGCGCGTGATGGACGTGATCGCGTTCGTCGGCGTCGCCGACCCGGAGCGGGCGTGCGCGTTCTACCGCGACGTGCTCGGGCTTCGCCTGGTGGAGCGCAACGAGTTCGCGAGCGTCTTCGATGTCAACGGGACCATGCTGCGGGTGACCACCGTCGAGGAGGTCTCGCCGCGCCCGTACACCGTCCTCGGATGGGCCGTGGAGGACGTCGTCGCCGCGATCGGCGAGCTCGAGGGACGCGGGGTC
>JBJMKX010000013.1:0-31913 GCA_045805605.1 Solirubrobacteraceae bacterium | reverse complement strand
GACACCGGTTGAGGTGCGCCGGGGTTTACCACGGCCGCCCGTCCGGGGCGGCCCTTTTACTTGACCTCGACGCTCGCCCCGGCCTCCTCGAGGTCGCCCTTGAGCTTGTCGGCCTCGTCGCGGTCGACGCCCTCCTTGACGGCCTTCGGGGCCTCGTCGACGACGGCCTTGGCCTCCTTGAGGCCCAGGCCGGTGGCGGCGCGAACCACCTTGATGACCAGGATCTTCTTGTCGCCGGCCCCCGTGATGATGACGTCGAAGGCGGTCTGCTCCTCCTCGGCGGGGCCCTCGTCGACGGCGCCGCCGGCGCCGGCCGGGGCGGCCGCGGCGACCGCGGTGGCCGAGACGCCGAACTCCTCTTCGAGCGCCTTGATGCGCTCGGAGAGCTCGAGCACGGAGATCGACTTGAGCTCGTCGATCCACTCCTGGGTGCTGGTGGCCATGCTTACTCCTTCTCGCTTTCGGTTTCGCCGGCCGGGGGCTCCTCGGCCGGGGCAGTCTCAGGGGCAGGGTCTGGGTCCGGGCCGGCCTCGGCGGGCTCGGACGCGGGGCCGGCGTCAGGGTCGGCCTCCGCGGCGGGTGCGGCCTCCGCCGCGGCGGGGGCCCCATCCCCCCCGGGCGTGGCGTCGGCCTCCGCGGCGGGTGCGGCGTCCGAGGCGGCGGGCGCCGCCTCGGCCTCCGCGGCGGGTGCGGCCTCCGAGGCAGCGGGCGCCGCCTCGGCCTCCGCCGTCGGGGCGGCCGTCGCGGACGCGGCACCGCCGACGAGTCCCTGCTCGGCGATCTGGGAGAGCTGGCGCGCCAGCCCGCCGATCAGGCCGTTGAGGCTCGACGCCAGGCCGGTGAGCGGCGACGCCACCATCCCGACGAGGCGCCCGTAGAGCACCTCTCGCGTGGGCAGGCGCGCGAGCGCGTCCATCTGGTCGGGCGAGAGCGCCTCGCCGTTCATCCAGCCGCCCTTGAAGGCGAGCAGGCCGGAGGCGCGGCGGAAGTCGGCGAGCGCCTTGGCCGCCGCGGCGGCGTCGCCGCGCACGAAGGTCATCGCCGTGGGACCCTCGAGATACGCCTTGAGCCCCTCGGCGCCCGCCCGGTCGGCGGCGCGCTCCGTGAGCGTGTTCTTCACCACCCGGAAGGTCGCGTCGGCGTCGCGCAGGCGGGCGCGCAGCTCGGCGGCCTGCGGCACCGAGGCGCCGCGGTAGTCGACCGCGTAGACGGCGTCCGCCTCGCTGATCTGCCGCGCCACCTCCTCGATGACGGCGGCCTTCTGTTCTCTGTCCACTGCGGGTTCCTCCTGTCCCGGGCTTCTGGGTGTGCCGGGGGTCTTCGGGGGCGGGTAACGTCGCCGAAGGCGAAAGCTCTGCGAAGCGAGCCTTTCGCCTGGCAGGCGAAACCCCTATCTATGCGGCTGCAGGCTCAGCTTCCGCCTCGGTCAGGTCCTTGGTCTTCGACGGATCCACCTTGATGCCCGGCCCCATGCTCGAGGCGAGCACGACGGAGCGGATGTAGCGCCCCTTCGCGGCCGACGGCTTGGCCCGGATGAGCTCCTCGAGGATCGCCTGGTAGTTGCCGAGCAGCTTCTCGTCCTCGAACGAGGTCTTGCCGACGATCATGTGCACGATCGCGGTGCGGTCCGTGCGGTACTCGACCTTGCCGGCCTTGGACTCCTCGACGGCCTTGCGGACGTCCATCGTCACGGTGCCGACCTTCGGGTTGGGCATCTTGCCCTGCGGGCCCAGGATGCGGCCGAGCCGGCCGACGACGGGCATCATGTCCGGCGTCGCGATCGCGACGTCGAAGTCCGTAAAGCCCTCGTCCTGGATCCGCTTGGCGAGATCGTCGGCGCCGACGTAGTCCGCGCCGGCCTCCTCGGCCTCGCGCGCCTTGTCGCCCTTGGCGAAGACGGCGATCTTGACCTCCTTGCCGAGGCCGTGCGGGAGCGCGATCGTGCCGCGCAGCTGCTCGTCCGCGTGGCGGACGTTGAGCCCGGTGCGGATGTGCACCTCGACCGTCTCGTCGAACTTCGCGCGCCTGGCCTCCTTGACGAGGCGCACGGCCTCGGCGGGGCCGTACTCGTGCTCGCGGTCGACCTTCTGCCGAGCCTGGTTGTAGAGCCGGCTGTGCTTGGGCATTACGCCACGACCTCCACGCCCATCGAGCGCGCGGTGCCCTCGATGATCTTCGCCGCCTGGTTGACGTCGTGCGCGTTGAGGTCGTCGAGCTTCTTCTCGGCGATCGCGCGCACCTGGTCCTTGGAGATCGTGCCGACCTTGGTCCGGTTGGGCTCGCCAGAGCCCTTCTCGATCCCGATCGCCTGGCGGATCAGCACGGCCGCCGGCGGCGTCTTGGTCACGAACGTGAACGAGCGATCCTCGTACACGGTGATGACCACGGGGATCGTCGTCCCCATGTCGCCGCCGGTCTGGGCGTTGAACGCCTTGACGAACTCCATGATGTTGATGCCGTGCTGGCCCAGCGCCGGGCCCACCGGCGGAGCCGGGGACGCCTGGCCGCCAGGGGCCTGCAGCTTGATGGTTGTGAGGACTTTCTTGGCCATATCTAGATCTTCTTCACCTGGTCGTAGCCGACTTCCACAGGCGTCTCGCGCCCGAAGATGGATACCAGCACCTTGAGCTTGGACGCGTCCTCGTTGATCTCGGAGATCTCGCCGGAGAAGTCCGACAGCGGGCCGGAGATGACCTTGACCGACTCGCCGATCGAGAACTGCGCCTTCGTCGCGACCTTCGTGGCGACCTCGCGGTGCAGCAGGCGGTCGACCTCGGGCTGGGTCAGCGGGACGGGCTCGTTGGAGGCGCCGACGAAGCCGGTCACGCCCGGTGTGCCCTTGACGAGCGCCCACGAGTCCTCGTTGAGCTCCATGTTGACCAGCACGTAGCCGGGCATCGTGCGCTTCTCGACCGAGACCTTCTGGTTGTCCTTCATCTCCGAGACGGTCTCGGTGGGCACGACGACCTGACGCACGGCGCGCTCCTGCCCCAGGGAGTGCACGCGGTGCTCGAGGTTCTGCTTGACCTTCTTCTCGTGGCCTGAATAGGTGTTGACGACGTACCAGCGGAACATGACTCAGCGGCGCAGCAGTGTAGGGACGCTTCAGATGATCGCGTCGACGAGCTTGGAGAACACGAAATCGGCGGCGCCGAGATAGGCGCCGATGATGATCACGAACCCGATCACCACCGCGGTTGCCTGGGCGACCTGGCGGCGGTCGGGCCACTGGACGCGCTTGAGCTCCTCCCAGCTGTTGCGGAGGAAGTTGCCGAAACGGCTCCCACCGCGCTCGCGCTCCCGCCGTACGGCGTCGCGGCGCGGGCGGGCGGTGGCGGCGCGGGCGGCCGCGACGCCGTCGGCGCCTTCGACCGCGGCCTCCGCTTCCTCGGACTCGTAGCCGTCGTCGGCGATCTCGTCGGGGAAGACCTCGCCGGTCTTCGGGTGCTCGCCGACCTCGGCGTCGAGCTCCTCCGAGACCTCGTCGGCGTCGACCGAGCCGGCGACGATCGACGCCTTGGCGATGTCGGCCTCGGCCGAGCCGTGCTCGAGGTCGGGGATCGTCTGGTCGGGATCGATCTTGGCCTCGGGGTCGCGGGATTCGCGACCGCCGCGGGCAGGCCGCGGCTGGCGCTGGGCGGCGCGCCGCTGACGCTGCTTGGCACGCTTGCGGTCGCGCGCCATCGCGCTAGCGGGTCTCCCGGTGCGGGGTGTGGGTCCGGCACCACCGGCAGTACTTGCGCAGGGTGATGCGATCGGGGTTGTTGCGCTTGGACTTGTTCGTCTGGTAGTTCCGCCGCTTGCACTCCTCGCAGGCGAGGGTCACGGCGATTCGGACGTCTCCGCGGGCCATGTGCGTTCCCGGTGTGGTGGGCGATGGGTACCGGCAGCGCGGAGCGGCGCCGACCGGCGAGGGAGGAGCCAGTCTAGCGTGTGGGCGGTGGAGGTCTCGGCCGTCTCCGACCCTGCGTCCGGCCGCTCCTTGACCGCGTTCGCCGGCGTGTTCGGATCGGCGCTGCTCGCCTTCTTGGCCGTCGGCTGCGTCCTCCCGGTGCTGCCGCGCTACGTCCACGGCCCGCTGCACGCCGGCGACGTCTGGGTCGGCGTCGTCACCGGCGCGTTCGCGTTCACCGCGGTGGTCGCGCGGCCGGTCGCGGGCCGGCTCGCGGACCGCCGCGGGCGGCGGGCGGTGGTGGCCGGCGGTGCGTTGTTGGTCGCGCTCGGGGGAGCCCTGTACTTCATTCCGGGCGGGGTGCCGAGCCTGCTCGTCGCCCGGCTCGTACTCGGGGCGGGCGAAGGTGCGGTCTTCACGGCCGGCGCGACCTGGGTGGTCGACCTCGCGCCCGTCGCGCGGCGCGGGCAGGCCATCGGCCTGTTCGGGCTCGCGGTGTGGGGCGCGTTGTCGGCCGGACCGCTGATCGGCGAGGGGCTGTTCCAGGCCGGCGGCTACTCGCTCGTGTGGGCGTTCGCGACGGTCTCGCCGCTGGTCGGCGTCGTGCTCGCGCTGCGCCAGCCGGGCGGCGCGCCCGCGGCCGAGGCCCTGGCGCGGCCGCCGCTGGTCCCGCCCGAGGTCCTGCGGCCCGGGATCGCGCTCGCGCTCGCCAACGTCGGCTACGCCGCGCTGGCCGGCTTCATCGTGCTCGACCTCGACCGGCTCGGCGTGGGACACGGCGCGGGGGTGTTCACGGCCTTCGCGGCCGCGGTGGTGGGCACGCGGCTGCTGCTCGGGCGGCTCCCCGACCGCTTCGGTGGCCGTGCCAGCGCGATCGCCGCCGGGATCGCCGAGGCGGTGGGCCTGGCGCTGATCGCGCTCGCCGGCTCGCTGGGCCTGGCCGTGCTGGGGGCGGTGGTGATGGGCATGGGCTTCTCGACGCTGTTCCCGTCGCTGGCCCTGATCGTGGTCAACCGCGCGGGCGAGGAGCGGCGCGGCGGCGCGCTCGGCATGTTCACGGCGTTCTTCGACATCGGCGTCGGGCTGGGGGGGCCGCTGGCGGGGGCGATTGCCGCGCTCGCCGGCTATCCGGCGGCGTTCTGGGCGGCGACCGCGTGCGCCGGCCTGGGCGCGGTGCTGACGGCGACGATCAGTCGACCAGCCGCCGCTCGGCGGCCCAGCGGCTGAGCTCGTGCCGGTTGGAGAGCTGCAGCTTGCGCAGGACCGCACTCACATGCGCCTCGACCGTCTTCGCGCTGATCCCCAGCCGCAGCGCGATCTCCTTGTAGAGATAGCCGCGCGCGATGTGCTGGAGGACCTCGCGCTCGCGGGCGGTGAGCTGGTCGAGCTCGGGGTCGACCTGGGCGGCGGGGATGGCGCCGGCGAAGGCGTCGAGCACGAAGCCGGCCAGGCGCGGCGAGAAGACGGCGTCGCCGTCGGCCACGCGGCGCACGGCGTCGGCGAGCTCGGACGAGGAGATCGACTTCGTCACGTAGCCGCGCGCGCCCGCGCGAATGACCGCGATGACGTCGTCGGGGGCGTCGGAGACGGACAGCGCGAGGAACCGCTGGGTGGGGCGCTGCTGCGCGACCTGGCGGATCACCTCCACCCCGCCGCCGCCGGGCATGTGGACGTCGAGGAGGACGACATCGGGCTCGGCGTGCAGGATCGCGGGCACGGACTCCTCGACGCTCGCGGCGTCGCCGGCGACCTCGACGTGCTCGGCCAACTCCGCGCGCACGCCGGCGCGGAAGAGCTCGTGGTCGTCGACGATGAAGACGGTGGGCTTCACAGACTGAGCTCCACCTCGGTGCCCTCGCCCGGCGAGCTTTGGAGGGTGGCGCTCCCGCCGTGGCGCTCCATCCGCCCGACGATCGACTCGCGCAGGCCGCGGCGGTCGGGCGGGACGGCGCCCGGATCGAACCCCGGGCCGCGGTCGCGGACGAAGACCTGGGCCTGATCGGGACCGGCCTCGGCGTAGACCGAGACCGGCGCGGCGTCGCCGGCGAACTTGGCGGCGTTGGTGAGGGCCTCGCGGGCGGCGGCGACGAGCGCACCGGTGCGCTCGTCGAGCGGGCGGTCGCCGACGGCGACGACGTCGATGCGCACGCCGTGGGCCTCTTCGACCTCCTGGGCGGCGAGCTGGAGCGCGGCGGCGAACGAGTCGCGCGCCTGCTCTGCGGCGGGCCGGCGCCCGCGCAGCCAGTCGCGCAGCTCGCGCTCCTGGCGACGGGCGAGGGTGGCAACCGTCTTGGGATCGCTCGCGCGCTGCTGGACGAGGGCGAGCGTCTGAAGCACCGAGTCGTGCAGGTGGGCAGCCATCTCGGCGCGCTCCTGCGAGCGGATGCGCTCGGCGCGCTCGGCCGCCAGCGTCCGCGCCAGCCGCCACCAGAACGGGGCGAGGATGAGGCCGAGGGCGGCGATCGCGACGAGTGCCGTCAACGCCACGTCGCCCAGACCGGCGAGGGCGCCGTTGGCGTAGAGGAAGAGGAGCCCGGCGCCCACGACGAGGGCGATGCCGAAGCCGCCGCGGTAGAGCGTGCGGAGGGCAGCGCGTTCCTGGTGGCGGACGGCCTCGGCGGGCGGGGCGGTGGCGGGCGGCGGCTCCGCGGCCTCGGACCGGCCGCCCCACTGGCGCCAGATCAGCGCCGCCCCGGCGGAGGCGAGCACGACGGGCCACACGATTGCGTCGTCGAACAGCCAGCCGAGTTGGCGCAGCGCGAGCAGCAGCGCGAGGACGAGCAGCGCGACGCCGGCCGCGGTGCGGCGGCTGCCGCGCCGGCGCGCCCGGGCGTCGTCGTCAGCGTCGGGCGCGGCGGGCTGCTGCGGAGAGGGCGGGGCGGCGGTGGCCATCGCCCTGATGGTGACGCTCACCGCCGCGGTCGCGCCAGTCCGCTTGCCACCAGATAAGCCCCGGCGGTCGCGAGCAGCGCGGGCCAGAGCCAGCCGAAGCCGAGGTGCAGGACCTCGAGGCGGTCGAGCAGGAGGAGGAAGCCGAGCGCCGTGACGGCGATGCCGCCGACGAGGGCGGGAATGTCGGTCCGCGGCGTCATGCTCCCATGCAGGCGCGATTGGTCAGCGGGAACCGGTCGCCGTCGTCGCGATGGAAGCCGGGCGGGCCGAAGCTCTCGTGCGGGCCGTTGAAGCGCGCCTCACTCGGGTCGTGGACGACCTCGAAGGCGCCCATGCCTACGTCGGCATCGACGTCGAGCCGGGGCGCCTCGCTCGTGGCGCCGGTCAGGGCGTAGTCGACGTCGACGCCGCCGTGCTGGTGACCGAGGACGTTGACCACGCCGGCGCCGCTCTTGGCCTGCGCCTGGACGCAGACGCGTTCAGGCACGATTACGCTGGCCGCGCCCATCCCGACGTGCACCGGCAGGCGAGTCGTCGTGCCCGGGGCGAGGCGCATGTCGCGCAGGTCGATCCACAGGCTGCCGGCGGCGATCTTGTAGCCGTCGGCAGGGAGCGCGGCGCGGCTCAGGGGGCGGTAGTCGCGCTCGCCGTAACCCCCTTCGAACTTGACTCCGGCGGCGGCGACGATGCCGCTCGGGAGCGCGAGGATCAGCGCGGGCAGTACCAGCCACCGCGCGCGCTTGCGTCCGGCGATCGCGCCCGCGATGGCGAAGAACCCGAGGGCGACGACCACGCTGGCCACGACCACGCCGCCGCCCGCTGCCGTCGCCCACCCGGCGCCGACGAACAGCGCGAACGCGGCGACGAGCACGAGCAGCACGGCGCCGACGATCGCCAGCGCGCGGCCGGCGCTGGGAGGCCTTCCATCGCGCCCGCCTAGCCGGCGCCACACCGGCAGCGGCTCGGGGTTGCCGGTGCCGTCGTCGCGGGGCACGAAGATCCACAGGACCGGGTAGGCCAGCAGCGCAAGGCCGCCGACGACGGCGAGCACCACCGCAGCGACGCGGAACAGGATCGGGTCGACGGCGAAGTACTCGCCGAGGCCGCCGCACACGCCACCGAGAAAGCGGTCGCGGCGGCTGCGCATGAAGCGGCGCGGGCGGGGCGGGAAGGTCTCGGTCGGCTGAGTGTCGGGCGGCGGGGTATCAGGGGGTTGGGTCATGGCGGACAGGTTGCCGGGCGACCGGTCTTCTGACCATCGGGAATGACCCCGAGGCCGACCCTAGGATGCCCGCGGTGCATCAGGAGCTTCGGCGGCAGTTCGCCCGCCAGCCAGAGGACTTCCGGCGGGTTCTTCAACCACATCACCGCCGACGCTGCGCGGGGGCACGCCAAGTCGTGCGTCGCTGGATTCGCGAATCAGGCTTCCAGGACGATCTCGACGGCGCACTGCAGGCCGCGAACGGATGAAACGGACGAGAACCACGAGTGCCGCGGCATGCGCCACGCCGTGTGTCTATGGCTTCCGCGCGGACCGGCCGTCCTTACCTGCTCGCACGCTGCCGCTGCCGAATCAAACGCAGCCGTCTAGGAACCGTTCTGGTGAAGCGCACGACGCAGTTGCCCCCAACGACACTATTGCGCCACCGCCTCAGGCACCGCGATCTCGCGCTTGAGAATCTTGCCGGTGGGACCCTTCGGCAGCTCGTCGGTAAACCAGATGTGCCGCGGGTACTTGTAGGCCGCCACGCGCTCCTTGACGAACGAGCGGATGTCGTCCGCAGTGGCCTCGGCGTCGGGCCGTAGCACGACGGCCGCGGCGACCTCCTCCCCCATCGCCGGATCCGGCACCCCGATCACCCCCGCCTCTAGCACCGCCGGGTGCTCGTACAGGACCTCCTCGATCTCACGGGGGTAGACGTTGTAGCCGCCGCGGATGATCATGTCCTTCTTGCGGTCGACGATGAAGAAGTAGCCGTCCTCGTCCACGCGGGCCATGTCGCCGGTGTGCAGCCAGCCGTCACGCATCACCTCGGCGGTCGCGTCGGCCCGGTTCCAGTAGCCCTTCATCACGTTGTGGCCGCGGATCACGATCTCCCCGACCTCGCCCGGCGGCAGCTCGTTGTCGTCCTCGTCGACGACCTTCATCTCGACGCCGTGGATCGGGGTTCCGATCGACCCCGGCTTGTGCTCGCGGTCGAGGTGGTTGAACGACGCGACCGGTGAGGTCTCCGACAGGCCGTAGCCCTCGAGCACGACACACCCGAACGCCTTCTCGAAGCCGCGCATCACCTCGACCGGCATCGCCGAGCCACCGGACACGCACGTCCGCAGGCTCGAGACGTCGTAGCGCTCACGCTCGGGGTGGTTCAGCATCGCGTGATACATGGTCGGCACGCCTTCGAAGAGCGTGACGCCGTCCCGCTCGATGATCTCGAGTGCCTTGCCGGGGTCGAAGCGGGGAATCATCGTCATGCACGCGCCCGCCCGCACCGCGTTGTTCATGCAGCACGTCTGGCCGAAGGAGTGAAACAGCGGCAGCGCGCCGAGGATCACGTCCTGCTCGCTGACGCGCACCAGCTCCGTGCCGCCGTGCTGGCAGTTGTCCAGCATGTTCGAGTGGGTCAACTCTGCGCCCTTGGGGGTCCCCGTCGTGCCCGACGTGTACAGGATCACGGCGGTGTCCGAAGGCTCCCGCTCAGCGTCCTCGGTCGCCTCGGGCGCGTGCGCCAGCAGCTGCTCGAATTCGCCGGGCTTGACGATGATCGCGTCGGCTCCCGCCTCCCGGGAGCCTTCCTCCGCCGCCTGGGCAAATTCATGCCAGCCGAACAGATGCTTTGCGCCGGGATCGGACAGGTAGAACTGGACCTCGCGGGGCTTCAGCAGGACGTTCATCGGAACGACCACGCCGCCCGCGCGCAGCACGCCGTAGTAGACGATCCCGAAGTACGGGACATTGGGGAGCATGACCCCGACGCGGTCGCCCGGCTGAACGCCCCTGCCCTTGAGCAGCCCCGCCACGCGCGAGGCGCCCTCGTCGAGCGTCGCATAGTTCAAGACGGTGTCGTCGAGCTTCAGCGCGGGGCGGTCACGATGTCGCGCCGCCGACTCGGTCAGGAGATGGGCCAGGTTGTTGGACATCGATCGCTCTCCTTCGCCGTTACGGCGGCGGCTACCCAAGCGCTCGATCGCAAAACGGCGCCATCGATTGAGCGCGCCGCCACAGCGGTCAGGATTGCTACGCGCGGGCGAGACGCTGGTGTGTAAAGGAGCAGAGCGGGAAACCGTGCGCGTATGAGGCAGCTGAGCGGCCTCGATTCCGCGTTCCTCAACCTCGAGAACCCCACGCAATTCGGGCACGTCTCGGGCCTGTCGATCTTCACGCGTCCGGATATCCCGGATTACGAGCCGTACGGCGCCTGGAAGGAGCAGCTCGAGGAGCGGCTGCACCTGCTCGAGCCCCTACGCCGGCGCCTCGCCGAGGTCCCGCTCGGCCTCGATCACCCGTTCTGGATCAACGATCCCAACTTCGACCTGCAGTTTCACGTGCGCCATACGGCGGTCCCGCCGCCGGGCAGCGACGAGCAGCTCGCCAACGTCGTCGGGCGCATCGTTGCCCGGCCGCTCGACCGGCGGCGGCCATTGTGGGTGTCGTATGTGATCGAGGGCTTGGCCGATGACCGGTTCGCGGTGCTCACGGTCTTCCACCACGCAGCCGTCGACGGCGCGTCGGGGATGGAGCTGCTGACGCTGATGCTCGACGAGCACCCCGAGGGGACGGAGATCCAGCCGCCGGCCGAGCCGTGGGAGCCCGAAGGTGAGCCGACGGACTTGGAGCTGCTCGCGCGAGCCACGGTGGGGCTGGTGCGCAAGCCGGCGCGAGCCGTGCTTCTCGGTGCTCGAACCGCTCGGGAGCTCGGGCACGCGACGCGGAACCCGGTGCTGATCGGGACGGCAAACCAGGTGCGCCGCAGCCTGCGCGGGCCGCTCGGCACCGTTCTGAACCTGGGCCGCAACCGCGGCGAAGACCGCGATCCGCCGCCGCCGCTGCCCAGCGTCCGCCCGCCGCGGACCCCGTTCAACCGCGCGATCGGCCCCCATCGGAAACTGGCGATCGGCTCGGCCTCCCTCGATGCGGCCAAGGCGATCAAGAACGCATACGGAGCGACCGTCAACGACGTCGTGCTCGCCGTCTGCGCCGGCGGACTGCGGACCTGGCTGGAACGCCAACACGCGCTGCCGGACGAGCCGCTCGTCGCGCTGGTGCCGGTGTCGATTCGCACCGGAGAGGAGACCGACCGCTGGACGAATCGCGTCTCCATGCTCTCGACCGTGCTCCCGACCGACGAGCCCGACCCGGTCAAGCGCCTGCGCTGCGTACACGAGGCGATGGCCTCGAGCAAGGACATCTTTCGTGCGCTGCCGGCGGAGCAGCTGACCGACTTCGCCGAGTTCCCCCCGCCGACGGTGTTCGCACGCGCCATGCGCCTGAGCGCACGCTTGCGCCTCGGGTCGCGGCTGGCGCCGGGCAACGTCGTGATCTCCAACGTCCCCGGACCGCGCCGACCGCTCTATGCCGCCAGGGGTGCCCGGCTCGAGCATTACTTCCCGGTGTCGGTCATAACCGAGGGGCAGGGACTCAACATCACCGTCCAGAGCTATCTCGACCATCTGGACTTCGGGCTCATTTGCGACCCAGACCTGGTGCCCGACGTCGACCTGATGCTCGACGCCATCCTGGCTGATGTCGCGGCGCTGGCGCGCTCTGCGGGCTTTGAGCCGGCGGGTGCCGACGAGGCGGATTCGGTCACCACGCGCAAGCGTCAGCACGTGTAGCCGCGGGGTGCAAGGGCGGTCCGCCCGGCTACGGTTCGCGTCCCCGTACTCCCCCGTCCCGGAGGCCGCCATGACCACGACAGCCCCGCGTATCCCGCGGGAGAAGGAAGACGATTACACAACGGACGTTGCTGAACGGCGTCGCGAGTTCCTCCGCGAGCAGACGGGTGTCAGTCTCGACCACGTCGGACGGTTCTCGTTCGACCCTGGCGTGCTGCCGGGCAACATCGAGAACTATGTCGGTGTAGCCCAGGTTCCGATCGGCGTCGCGGGCCCGTTGCGCATCAACGGCGAGCACGCCCAGGGCGACTTCTACGTGCCGTTGGCGACGACCGAGGGCACGCTGGTGGCCAGCTACAACCGGGGGATGCGCCTCCTGAGCGAGTGCGGCGGCGTCAAGACGACCGTCGTCGACGACCAGATGCAGCGAGCCCCGGCGTTCATCTTCAACGATGCGCTGCAAGCCCGCGAGTTCGGCGAATGGATGGATGCGCACTGCGACGAGATCCGGGCGGCGGCCGAGGCGACCACCCGGTCCGGGAAGCTCACCTACATCGGGCATTACCAGGTAGGCCCGCTGCGCTACCTGCGCGTCAACTACACAACGGGTGATGCTGCCGGTCAGAACATGACAGGAAAGGCCACCCTCGCCGCGTGCGAGTGGATCAAGGAGAACTATCCGGGTGGCGCCGAATACGTGCTCTCAGGCGCGATCGACACCGACAAGAAGCACTCCCAGATCAACATGCTGCTGACGCGCGGCAAGCGAGTAGTCGCCGAGGCAGTGATCAAGAACGACGTGCTCCGGCGCCTGATGGGCGTCGACACCAAGACGTTGTACGACTACCGTCAGATCGGCATGGCCGGCGGCTTTCTCGCCGGGTCCTCCTACAACGGCGCGCACGCCGCGAACGGGCTGACCGGCATCTTCATCGCCACGGGCCAGGACGCGGCGAACATCTCCGAGTCCCACTCGGGAATCACCTACGCGCGGCTGCTCGAAAACGGCGACTACTACTGGTCGGTGACGCTCACCAGCCTCATCGTTGCGACCTACGGAGGCGGTACCACGCTACCCACCCAGCGCGAGTGCCTGGAGTTGCTGGGCTGCTACGGCAAGGGCAAGGTGCGCAAGCTGGCAGAGATCTGCGCCGCGACCGTTCTCGCCGGCGACACCTCCCTGACCTCGGCGATCCTTGCCGGACACTGGGTGACAAGCCATGAGCGACTCGGCCGCAACCGATGACACACGTGCGTTTGCGATCAGTCGCGCGATCGATATACCTCAATGCTCGCGAGCTCGACGTACGGCGGTGGGGTATGGTCGCGCCATCGCAACTGACCCATCGCGGGGTACCGCTGCCTAGGACGCCCACCGCACCGCGGTGCAACTATGTGACGACGCGTAGCAGCGCTCGGGGCAGCTGGGTGACCTCCGATCTGTCTGGACGGCTCGGGGCAGCTAAGTGACCTGCGGTCTGTGTGGACGGCTCCGGGCAGCTAGGTGACCTCCGATCTGTGTGCGGAGCCGATCGAAGCTGGACAGCGGTAGCCGTCAGTGGCTGGGACGAATCGACGACGGCCTTGCCTTTTGGGGTCGGGTGACTTTGTTGGGTTGGACGTCAGGGCCGGGAAGGAAACGGAACGGACCGCTGTGCTCGCGTCGATAATCGAGCAGTGGGGTTGTCATGAGCGACGTGCCGGAACCAGAGCCAGCGGTCCAGCGGGCCGCCAGACACGTGTTCTTCGGTATCGGCGCCAGCGTCGCGAGCACCGTGTACGGGACGATCGTCGTGATGGCGACGCTGACCGCGGCGTATGCCAGCCAGAAGGACCCGTGGAAGCTCGCCGGGATCGTGGCGAGTGCTTCAGTCGTGCTGTGGCTCGCACATGTTTACGCTCACGGGCTCTCCGAGAGCATCGTCAGGAAGCGGCGAATGAGAAGGGACGAGCTCAGGGCGCTGTTTGGCAGGGAGCTGGGGATCCTGCTCGCTGGGGTCGTACCGATTACGGCGCTCGTGCTGGGTGCGCTCGGCGTGTTCAAGGAGACCACGGCGGTGTGGGCCGCGATCAGCGTCGGCCTCGTGACGCTCGCGGTCGAGGGCGTCCGATTCGCGCGGATCGAGCGCCTGGGCCTGGCGGCAACCGTCGTTGCCACGGTCATCAACCTCGCTCTCGGATTGCTGGTCGTGGCGATGAAGGTCCTCCTAGCGCACTGACTCGCGAGACGCAGCCGCCGGCGGCGAATCCAAAGCGGCCCTGCGATCAACGCGCCGCGGCCTCTGCCGCGGAGGTCTCGCGCGCGGTGACGATCAGGGTGAGGTGGCTGAATGCCTGGTGGAAGTTGCCGACCTGCCGCTTCCGCCCGACGTCGTACTCCTCCGCGAGCAGCCCGAGGTCGTTGGCCAGGTCGCTCAGCCGCTCGAACAGGACCCGCGCCTCCTCCACGCGGCCGTTCCGCGCGAGGGCGCTGACCAGGTCTCGGCCGTCGAGTAGCGGGAGAGGAAGCCGTCCCGGCCCAGCTCGCGCGGCACCGCATCGATCGTCCCGGTGACGCGCTCGTCCCTCGGCGCGGTCGCCGGTTACGCGGCGGCGGGCATGAGTCGTCACGACCTAAGGAGCTCGGCGCGCATCTGGACTCGTCAGTGCGGCGGTTCCGGCTGTCCCGGCGACCACGCTGGGGATCGGCCAGCGCATGCCCGAGCGTACGCGAGCCGCCGAGCGCGGCGCATCGTTCGATCCGCATGACCTTCCCGCGGCGACGCCGCGGGCGGGGTACTCGCTGCCGCTCGTCCTGCCAACGCCCGGCAGGGCGGGTCGACCCACCGACCGACGGACCACTCATCCGTTCCCCCCACACGAGCCGCCAGTCGACTCTGACCTTGGGAGCGAGGAGACTGTGCACACACAGGACAACAGGGAGGGATCCTCATGCGGCTCGGCAACCTGGTCAAGAAGGCGAAGGTGATCTACGACAAGCGGGGCGGGTCCTCCGCCGCCAAGGGCGACGCCCAGGAGCTGAAGGACATCGCCGCCGGCGGCGGCACGAAGTCCGAGAAGCTCAAGCGCGCCGCCGAGGCCCTCAAGGAGCCCGGCGCAAAGGGCCCCGGGCGGTAGCCAAGCGGCCGCGCGGCCAAGGGCCCCGACGCTGATCGCCCGCGCCGTGGTCGCGGCAGGCGTCGCAAGCCGGCTCAGCCGACGATGACTCGCTCGCGCTCGCGTTTCGAGCAGTAGGAGGGCTTGCTGCTGCCGCAGGCGGCGAGCGCCAGCGCGACGCCCGCGACGGCGAACGCGGTAGGCAGGCCAGGGAGCAGATCATCACACCGCCAAGCGTACGGTCCCGACCCGGTCCGCGCATCATCCGGCCCGGATGATCCTGCCTCGTTTCGGTACGGGCCGGTACTACCTGCGCGCGGTGACGACGGTGATCGTGACCACGAGCGAGAGGGCGACGAGCGCGCCCAGCGCCCCGAGCCAGCTGATACCCGTTGACTGCCGGTAGTAGTTGGCCACCACGACGAAGCCGATCGGGATCGCGATCGAGAGGACGAGCGCCACGACGCGGAGGACCTGCCGACGGTCATGGCCCTTGTCCGTCCGGCGCTCCGCCGCAGAAATCGCTTCCCGCGTGCTGTCGGCCTGGCCGTCGTAGAAGAGCAGGATGCGCCTGCCCAGCCGCCGCGTGTGGCTTTCGCAGGCCCAGGCCATCGCAATCATGAAGGTGAGCGGTAGCACCCACGTGATCAGCCAGATCCCGACCCCGATCCCAATCCCAGCCGCGGCCTTGAGCCTCGGGTGCGCGACCTCGATCCTCTCCTCGGTCGGCGGATCCAGGAACCCACCGAAGATCAGGAGCGCCTTGACGCTCCGCACCCACACACGCAACGGCCGGCGGGTGGTCGGCTTGGGGGGCGGCGGCGCGTCGCGCACCTCCTCGAGGGCGGCCGCGGCCTGCTCGGGCGTGGGATGGACGCCGCGCAGCGCGAGCATCTCGGCCGTCGTGCGCGGATCGGACGGGTCGCGCCCGTAGAGCGCCGCCGTGCGCAGCCCCATGCGTCCTTCCTGCCACAGATAGGCCACGTAGCCGGGAACGAGCGCGATGAAGAACGGCGTCCCCGCCACCGCGCCGTCGATCCGCGCAGCCTGCGCCGACTGGGTGCGGAGGTCGTCGGCGATCTTGACCCGAGGCGTGTCGGGATTCGCCTCGACCTTCGCCTCCGCCCACTCACGGGAATGCTCGGCCAGGTGCTCGGCCGCGTACAACGCCATCCGCTCGGTCACGTGCTCGGGGTCGCGGTACCCGAGGCGGACGAACTGGCGCGTCCCGCTCCAGGCGTGCGAGAGCCTCCCGCGCGAGCGCTCGTCGACGCGCTCAGGACTCGCCATGGCTCCGCTCGCCGGCGCTCGACGCGGCTTCGAGCCCGCGGCGTTGCGCGCACTCGACGGACGTGACCGTGACCGACACCGTGATGGCGGCGAGGAATGCGATACCGACAAGCATGACGATCGCGGCGATCACGCGCCCGGATCGTGGGGCTCGATCTCGCTCGGTCGCCAGGACTCACCGAAGAACGGGGCGAGGGGGCTCTAGAGGCGCAGGATCCCGAACCAGCCCTTGTCCCCGGTCGCCTGGATCCAGTTGCCCTCTGGGCTGTCTGAGGGCCGTCCCGGTCCGAACGCGATGATGGTGGAGCCGTCGTCGTTCGGGCTCGCCGCTGGCGTCGGGTAGGCCTGGCTGCCAGCCCGCGGGAACCGCTGCGGCCAAAAGTGCGCGCTATGCGAGCGTGCGGGCAAGCCCTCGGGACAGCCGTGCCCGTCATGGCGGTGCGTCGAGCCGCTGTGAGCGACGAGCATGGGCCGGGACGGCAGCGCCGGCGCATGTACGAGCAGAGCGCTTGGTGCGCGTTGCGTCGGCGCAAGCGACGCCCCCTCCAGGACAATGTGCCTCTGCAACCTGCGACGACGCGCCCTGCGCCTGCACGTATCACGCATGGACGTCCAGGACGCAACGACGCCCACAGGCATACGCGAAGTCGATCTGACTCCGACGCTCATCGAAGAGCTGAAAGCTCATCGCGCATGGATGCAACGCGCAGGCCACGATCTCGCCGCAGATGCCCACGTCTTTCAGACCTCAGCGGGCACGCCACTACGGCCCGACGGCGTGCGTCGCCTCCTACTCACGCTCGCCGCGCGCACCAGCAAGCGCCGGGAGATCGCCGGCCTCAACCCACTCCCGCGCGTGACGCCGCACAGCCTCCGGCGCACGTACATCTCGATCATGCTGCTGGCCTCAGGGGGAGACGTCGAATACGTCATGGCCCAGGTCGGCCACGCCGACGCCTAAACCACCATGCGCATCTACTCACAGCTGCTCAGCGGGCCAAACGCGACCACGGCAAGGCGTTCGACACCATCGTCAGCGAGGCACGCGACACGGTCCTAGGCAGCGGCCCAGAGCCAAGGAGCGCGACCGGCCGCTGACGACCACGCCGTCGTCCCGCGCCGAAACCTCGCCCTCGAAATCGTTGTCCGCGCAACCATTTGGCCATTCAATGGGCCACGAGAAACCGATATGGACCAGTGACGCTCTGCTGACGGACCCGGCGCTGCGGCAGCGCGAGCGCGACATCCTCGAGCGCTACTCGCTTTCGCTGGCCCCGCTGCTGGCCGAGCAGACCGGCGCGCGCAGGGACGACATCCACCCCCGTGTGGTCGCCAACGCGTTGTGGGCGTGCACCGGTCACTCTTCAGCCCGCACGCGTCATCGCCGGGGAGCGCGGACCGAGGCTTCGCCGCGCGGTGGTGGCCGAGGGCCGACGCGGGTTGGCCGCGCTCGACCAGGGGCTCGGCGACTACGCCCGGCGGCGATCGGGCGCGAGGCGTGGCCGGCTGGGAGGAGGATGCGCACCGTCGCCGGCCGGAGGTACCCCGCGTGGGGACGGTACATACTGGACCGCGATGCTCTTCGTTCCGCCGGCCCGCCACCTGCTGCGCACCAAGGACCTGGCCGACGCGCGTCGTGGGTGAAGCCGCTCTCCGCGTGGTGGCGTTCGGCGGTGGCACCGGTCTGCCCGTGCTGCTCCGCGGCCTGCGCGACCGGGTCGGCGGCGGGGTCACGGCCGTCGTCTCCGTGGCCGATGACGGCGGATCAAGCGGCCGGCTGCGCCAGGAGCTGGGGATCGCGCCGCCCGGCGACGTGCGCAGGTGCCTGGTCGCGCTGGCCTCCCGGCGCCGGCTGGCCGACGTCTTCGAGTACCGGTTCGAGAGCGGCGCCGAGCTCCACGATCACTCGGTCGGCAATCTCATCATCGCCGCCCTCGCCGACATGTCGGGCGGCTTCTGCGAGGGCGTCGAGCGTGCGGGCCAGTTCCTGAGGATCAAGGGGGCCGTGCTTCCGGCGGCCAGCGAGAGCCTGACGCTGGTCGTCCACCACACCGACGGATCGGTCACCCGGGGCGAGTCGCGGCTGTGCGAGCACTCCGGCCGGGTGGCCCGCGTCGCGGTGGAGCCGGCCGGGGCCGCGGCGCCGCCGGGGGTCATCGCGGCCCTCGAGCGTGCGGACGTGGTGGTCCTGAGCCCGGGGAGCCTCTACACGAGTACGATCCCGGCGCTGCTGGGCGGCGGCATCGCCGAGGCGCTGGCCGCGTTCGGTGGACCGGTCGTCTACGCCGTGAACCTCATGACGCAACCGGGCGAGACGCTGGGGTTCTCGGTATCCGACCATCTGCGCGCGATCCGCGCGCACGTCGGGCCGGTGGTCACCAACGTGCTGGCCAATTCGCTCGCCCTGTCCGAACCCGTCGCGGCCCGCTACCGGGACGAGGGCGCAGCGCCGGTCGCGCTCGACCGCGACGAGATCGAGCGGATGGGGGTCCGGGTCCACGGCGCGCCGCTGCTCGACGAAACCGCGGAGACGACGGCTCGCCACGATCCGCACCGCCTCGCCGCGACGATCCTCGCGCTCGCGCCCGCGACGAGCCGCTAGGGGCCGCGATCACGCGCCCTTGCGACGGAGCGTGCCCTCCCGCAGCCCATCGAGGTCGACGTCGTCGAGCGAGGTGACGACCAGGTCGGCCCCAGCGGCGGCCAGGGCATCCTCGTCGTCCGCGCGGGCGAGCCCGAGCCCGGCCATGTTGCCGGCCTTGGCCGCCTGCACTCCGGAAACCGCATCCTCGATCACGAAGCAGCTCTCGGGCGCCTCGCCGAGCTCGGCCGCCGAGGTGAGGAAGATCTCCGGGTGCGGCTTGCCCTGGGCGAAATCGCGTCCGGAGAGGTCCGCGTCGAAGAGCTTCAGGAGCGTGAGCCCCGGCTCGAGGAAGGCGTAGGACAGGCCGTTCTCCTCGGCGAAGGTGTCGAGTCGGATCTGGCGCAGGAACAGGCGGGCGTTCTTGGACGAGGAGGCCGCCGCCACCTGGATGCCCATGTCCTTGACGGCCATGATGAACCGAAGCGCGTCCGGGAAGGCATGGAACTCGCCGGCCTCGATCAGCTCGATGACCATCGTCTGCTTGCGGTCGGCGTACTCGTCGACGCGCGCGTCCAGGTCGGGGACGTCGAAGTAGTCCAGCGCGGCCCGGGCGCCGCTCATGCGCGGCTTGCCGGACATGACCGACTGGTAGACGTGCGGCGTGAACTTCTCGGGCGTGTAGCTCGTCTGCGGCGCGATGTCCCTCCACGGCCCCTCCATCAGCTCGCGCAGCCCCTCCCGCCACGCCCGCTCGTGGGGCGAGTCGACGAGCACCCCGTCGACGTCGAAGATCGCGCCGGCGAATCTTGACACGGTGGCTCCTTTCCCTCTCGATCAGCTGGGCGCCGCGGCGGGCTGTTGGATGAGCGCGAACGTGAACGCGTCGCCCGGGCACAGCTCGCGCACCTCGTCGCCCACGCCGACACGAATCGGCTGGCTCATGCCCTCGCCGCCCACGGCGACGCGCAGCTCGCCCTTGCGCAGCGTCACCGAGATCGGCGTGCCGCGGTACTGCATCGGGAACGACAGGCCGTCGAGGCGGTCGGTCAGGCGCGGCTTGAAGTAAAGGATCCCGTCGCGGATGCGGCTGCCGAGGAAGCCGCGCTGGATCAGGTCGAGCGTGCCGGACATGACGCCGAGGTGGATGCCCTCCTTCGTGGTGCCGCCCTGCACGTCGCCGATGTCGCTCTCGAGGGCGACCAGGAAGCGTTCCCACGCGCTCTCGGGGTCGATCCCGGCGAGCACCGCGGAGTGGGCGATGTAGCTGAGCGTCGAGCCGTGCGAGGTGCGCTGGTCGTAGTAGTCGACGACGCGCGTCCGCGTGTCGTCCGGATAGGGGTAGCCGAGCCGCTCGAACAGGCGCCGCAGCTCGTCGTCGCCGAACAGGAAGAACAGCATCACGGTGTCGGCCTGCTTGGCGAGCTTGTAGGCGTCCGGGTCGTTGCCCTCCGCGCGCAGGATGCGGTCGAGCCGCTGGATGTTGCCGTGCTTCTCGCGGTAGGCGTCCCAGTCGAGCTCCTCCAGGTCCTCGTAGCCCTCGAACTGGCTGATGATGCCGTCGCCGTGGAAGGGGACGAACATTTTGCGGCTCATCCCCTCCCACACCGCGATCTCGTCCTCGGCGAGGCCGAGCCGGTCGATCAGCGCGGCGCGCCGGCTGTCGGGCAGCATCGCCAGCACCCGCTGCGCGGTGTCCGCGATCCACGCCACCAGGACGTTGGTGTAGGCGTTGTTGCGCAGGCCGCCCTCGGCGGCGTCGGGGTACTTCTCGTGGAACTCGTCCGGCCCCATGACCCCGTGGATCTCGTAGCGGTCCCGGTCGGGGTTGAAATGGGCGAGCGAGGCCCAGAAGCGGGCGATCTCCAGCATCATCTCGGCGCCGTGCTCGCGCATGAAGTCGGCGTCGTCGGTGGCCTGGTAGTAGTGCCAGACGTTGAAGGAGATCGCCGCGTTGACGTGGCGCTGGTTGTGAGAGAGGTCGGGGTCCCAGTGCCCCGACATCGGGTTGAGGTGGACGACCTGGGTCTCCTCGGTGCCGTCGCTTCCGCTCTGCCACGGGAACATGGCCCCCTTGTAGCCGGCCTCGCGCGCAGCCGCGCGGGCCTCGCCGAGCCGCCGGTAGCGGTACATGAGCAGCTCGCGCGTGACCTCGGGCAGGCGGAAGTTCAGGTAGGGGTAGATGAACAGCTCGTCCCAGAAGATGTGCCCGCGGTAGGCCTCGCCGTTCAGGCCGCGGGCCGGCACGCCGGCGTCGTAGTCGGCCGTATGGCGAGAGCAAACCTGCAGGACGTGTGCGATGTGGAAGCGCAGCACGAGCTGGACGCGCTCGTCGTGGGGCAGGGTCATGTCGCACGCACGCCAGAGCTCGTCCCACGCCGCCGCGTGGCGGGCGAGCGCCTCGGCGAAGCCGGGGTAGCGGCGGGCCGACTTGCCGGTGTTGCCCAGCGGCTCGCTGATCGCGCGGTCCTTCGACGTGTAGAAGGCGACGATCTTCTCCACCCGGACCGGCTCACCCTGGCGCA
This sequence comes from Solirubrobacteraceae bacterium, assembly GCA_045805605.1. GTDB lineage: Bacteria > Actinomycetota > Thermoleophilia > Solirubrobacterales > Solirubrobacteraceae > DATBDE01. The sequence continues at coordinate 10,801 of JBJMKX010000013.1, read as the reverse complement.
CGCCGAACGTCAGCAGGTGCTGGATGTAGTCCTCGGTCTGGTACAGGGTGCGCTTGACCTCGACCGGCTCCTCGCCGCGGTGGACGGTGGTGCGCGCGGCTTCGGCCACGTAGAGGTTGGACTGCCGGGTCTGGACCTTGAGCGCGATGCACTCGGGACCGAACGTGCGCGGCGAGACCGGGTCGAGGTGGCGGCCTTCCAGGGCCCGATACCGGGCGACGCCGCGGTTAGTCACCCGGCCATCCAGTGCCGAGACGACCTCGACGCGCCCGGACCAGTTCTCGGGCGTCAGCGTCCACTCGATCGCGCCCTGGTGGACGTGGGCCATGGACACGAAGCGCCGGCTGCGCAGCGTGGTCTCGCGGCCCGCGCGATCGCGGAAGCGCAGGTCGCGCGTCAACAGCGCGGTGCGGATGTCCAGCTCGTGGCGGTACCCGAGCAGCTCCACGTTGCCGAGCGTGATCGCCTCCTCGCCCTCGATCCGCAGCTTGAGCACGAGCCAGTTGGGCAGGTTCACCAGATCCTCGTTGAGCACCGGGCTGCCGCCCATGATCGTCGTCTCGCGGTTCCAACCGCCGTGGGCGTAGGTGCCGGGATAGTGGACGGTGTCGCCGTCCTCCCATTCGGCGGCCCCGCGGGTGCAGAAGTAGCCGTTCCCGGTCGAGGTGAGGGCCTCGCGCAGCCCTTCCTCCGCGGGGTCGAAGCGGTCGTAGCTCAGCTTCCAGTCGTTCACGACAGGCCTGCGGCGCGGTGGAGGATCTCGAGCGGGTGCACGGTCCGCACGCCGGTGGCGCGCTCGATGTGCCAGCGGCACGTCTCCGAGTCGCAGACCGCGAGATCCGGCCCCGCTACCTTTATCTGGTCGAACAGCCCGCTGCCGACCTTCATCGCGATGTCGAACTTCTCGCGCTTGATGCCATAGGTGCCGGCCACGCCGCAGCATGTGGCGTCGGTCTCGATCACGGTCAGCTCGGCGATTAGCCCCATCAGCTCAAGAGCGGGCTTGCCGACGCCGTGGCCCTGCTGTTGGCAGGGTGCGTGGTAGGTGACAGTCATCGGCAGCGGCTGCAGGTCGACCGCCAGCTCGCCGCGGTCGTGCAGCATCACCAGGTACTCGCAGATGTCGTAGACGTGCTCGGATACGACCTCGAGGTCGGGGTCCTCCATCAGGTCGAGGATCTCGCGCGCCTCGCGCTTGAGCATCAGGGTGCAGCTGGTGGAGGTGCCGAGGATGTCGACGCCTGCCCGGGCCGCCGGCGCCAGGGTCTTGGCCATCGCGCGCACGTACTTGCGCGCGGCTTCGAATTGGCCGTTGGACTGCAGCGGCAGGCCGCAGCACGACTGGCCGCGCGGCACGTCGACCTGGCAGCCGGCGGCTTCCAGCAGCTGCACCGTCATCTCTGCCACCGCCGGCTCGTACCAGTTGGCGCCGCAGCCGTGGAAGTAGGCCACGCGGCGCGCCGCCGGTGGCGACCGATGACGCTTTGCCCAGCCCTGGAACGTCCGGCCGGCGAACTCCGGGACCGCCGCATCGTGGTGGACCCCGAGCACCTTCTCACCGAGCAGGCGCAGCGGCTTGCTGGCCAGCGTCTTGTTGGCCAGTCCGGCGGCCGGGGTGCCCAGGCGGCCCAGCAGCGGCGGGCGGGCGATGATGCGGTCCCGGAACGAGAAGCCGTCGCGCTCCTTGAGCTTGGCGCGGGCCTGGGTGTTGATCTCGGCGATGTGTACGCCCTGGGGACACACCTGGGTGCAGATGCCGCAGCCCGAGCAGTAGTCCAGCGACTTGTCCGGGGACTCCTCGCCGCGGACCCGGAAGCGCTCGGCCTGCGGGCCGACCGTCTTGGGACCGGGAAAGAGCGGCGTGACGTTAGAGACCGGGCAGAAGGTCTCGCAGATCGTGCACTTGACGCAGTGGTCCAGCGTCCCGCGCATGAGGTCGCCGAGGACGTCGGGCACGTCGGGGTCGCCCTGGCTGCGGCCGGTGTGGTCGGTGATCGCCATGTCGCTCATGCCCGCGCGGCCGCGACGCCGCCGTCGCGACGATCCGCTGTGCCGGCGATGAGCTCCGCCGCTCGGAACCCGGTGGAAAGCGCGATCCCGTCGCCGGACTTCTCCCGCCACGGCGCCGCGCCTGCCAGCGTGGCGCCGGCGACGAGCACGTTCTCCAGCATCCGTCCTCCGTCCTCGCCCAGCGGGCGTTGCGCGCGATCGGTCACGACGCCGACCCGGTCCATCGGCTGGCCGCCGAAGTAGGCGGCTCGGAAACGCTCCGCGCCAGGGGGCGGTGCCCCCACGACCGGGAGCCCCAGCGCGACCTCGCGGGTCACCCAGCCGGAGTTGAGCTCCAGGCCCCCCGCCGAGAAGCCGCCGGTGGCAAGCACGACCCACTCCGGCTCGTAGGTCTCCTCACGCAGCCCGACGCGGACCTTCAGCGCACGCAAACGGTCACCGGAGCGCTCGGCGCCGGTGATGACGTTGTTGAGCACCACCCGCCCGCCGGCGCGGGTCAGCAGCTGCCCTAGCGTCTGATAGACGCGGATCCCCGGGACCGACGGCGGCAGGGTGGGGATCTCGAACACGGGCCGGCTGAAGCGGTGCTCCAGCTCCGCCCACACCTCGTGCGGTGAAGCGAGCCCGAGCACGGCGGGAAAGGCGACGCGTTCGTCGGGCGCCAGGCGCGCGACCACCTGTGCGACCACCTCGGCGCGGAATCGTGCGTCGTCAAAGGCCCGGGCGTAGGCCAGCGCGTTGGGGTCGACGCGCGCCTCCGGGCGCAGGTCGAGCTCCACTGCGCGCGCCTCGACGCCGTCCGAGCCCCGGCTCAGGTTGTCGGCGACGAGCGCCGGATAGAAGTCCTTGAGGGCTCGAAAGCCGACCACACACACCCGGCCGCCGCCGCGCAGGTCGCCGCCGGCCATGGTCTCCGGCACCACGGCCGAGGGCGTGAGCGCGCCCACGGCGGTCGGCAAAAGCCGGTTCTGCTCCGCGGCGCCGGTGTAGCCGTAGGGCTTCCGCGGCCCTTGCGCGATGCGACCCTTGAACCATTTGACCGCCGCCGACACGCCCGCCCGGCCGACGAGGCCGTAGGGGTGCCCGGACGGCAGCCGGTCGAGTGCCTCGAGCGGGCGATCGACGCGCTGGCCCTCCGCGTCGTAGCCGAGGACGTCGATGGTTCCCGCGCTCAGGTGCGTCGAGCCGACTCCCTTGGCCAGTACGCGCACGCTCGCGCCCGCCTCGGCGAGCCGGACCGCCGCGCTCAGCCCGGCGAGACCGGCGCCGACGACGACGACGTCGGGCTTCATGCCACCGCCTCCCCGGGCGCCTCGACGCGATCGGCCTCGCGCACGTCGCCGACGCCGTCGCCCCCGCCGGACGGCAGGTGCTCGACGCCGAGCAGGCCCTGGAAGACCCAGTCGTCCAGCCGTGCCTGGCGAAGCTGGTCCCCGTACAGGATCGGCCACATCCCCTTCCAGCGCTCGTGCAGGAACGCGGTCAGCGACGCGGTGGCCTGCGCGCCGTCGAGCCGGCCCAGGCCGTGGAGGATCCCCGTTGCGCGATAGATGCAGAACCCGCCCTGGCACGGGCCCATGCCGAGCCGCAGGCTGCGGCGGATGTCGTCGAGGTTCTGCGTGCCGCGCCGGCGCATGGTCTCTTCGAGCTTGGTGCGGCCGATCAGCTCGCACTCGCAGATGAGCTGCTCCTGCTGCTGGGCGGCCTCGCGGCGGCGCAGCCGCGACCCGAGCGAGTACAGATCGCCGTCCTCGTTCCCGGGGGGATTGACCTCGGCGGTACGGCACGGACGCTCGTCGCCCTCCTGGCGGCACATGGCGTCCACGAGGTCCTGCGCCATCAGCCGCAGCGTGGTCACCTTGCCGCCCGACATGGTCAGCAGCGCCCGCGTCCCGTCGCGCTCCGAGTGGTCGACGACCGCATGGGTGCGGGACATGTCGCGCGTGTCGACCGCCTCCTTGCCCGCCTGCTCGTCCTGCCACAGCGGACGCACGCCGGCCCACACCCGCAGCGCCCGGGCCTGGCGCAAGCCCGGGACCAGCCGTTCGCCGTCTGCGAGCATCTGGTCGACCTCTTCCTGGGTCACCGGCAGCTGATCGGGATCGGACGCGCGCACGTCGGTGGTGCCGATCACGCTGACGGTGCGGATGGGGACGAGGATGTCGCCGTCGGCCGGCATGGTGCAGCGGTTGATCACCGTGTTCACCAGCCGGTGGTTCATCGCGATCATGATCCCCTTGCCCGGGATCACCCCGATGCCCTCGATCCCGGCCATCTTGACGATCTGCGCGGCCCACGCGCCGGAGGCGTTGAGCGTAAAGCCGGCCTCGATGTCCAGCTCCTCGCCCGACAGCTCGTTGCGCACGCGCGCCCCCGTAACCGTGTCGTCGTCCTTGTGCAGGGCGAGCACGCGGTGGTAGGTCAACACGCGGGCGCCGTGCTGCGCCGCCCCGCGGGCCAGCGACCACACCGTCTTCCAGACGTCGATCGACGCGTCCGGCACGGTGAAGGCGCGCTTGATTGCGGGATTCAGCCGCGGCTCCCTGCGCAGCGCCTCGGCGACGTCGATCTCCTCCGTCGGCAGGCCGGCGCGCCGGCAGCCCTGCAGGAACTGGTCGCCGTAGGCCGGGTCGTCGTCGGGCGTGGTCACGAACAGGCCGCCGGTGTCCTCGATGCAGTCGGGGATCACGCGGCGCAGGATCGCGTTCTCGGCCACGCACTCGTCCGCAGCCACCGGATCCTTTACCACGTACCGTCCGCCGGAGTGCAGCAGCCCGTGGAAGCGCCCGCTCGTTCCCTCCGCGAGATCCGCCCGGTCGACGAGCACGACATCGAACCCGCGCAGCGCGGCGTCCCACGCCACCCCCGCACCGGTCGCGCCGCCACCGATGACGAGGACCTCCGTGCTCATGCTGCTCATGCGGGACCCCTTCCTCCCTGACTGCCCGCGGCTTGTGATCGTGCCGGGATGATGGCAGCGTCGCTCGCGGGCCGCCAGCACGGCGACCACCTCGTGCCCGGGCAGCCCGGCTACATGTGCGCTCACCCCTGGGCTCGCAGGACCACGAACGGGACGGTGGCCGCCGCCGAGCGGTTTCCCGCGGCGTCGGTCGCGGTCACCAGCGCGCGAGAAGCGGCTGACGGCGGTCGCTGCTTGCTGGCGCGTCGCATTGCGGCTGGGGGCCCAGGAGGGCCGGCGAGCCCCGGGTCTTCGGTGTGGTCGAGGGTGGCTGACCGCCACCCCTTGAGTGGAGTAGGGACCAGCGAACGCACCGCCTTCATCCATGCGGCGAACTCGACTGATCGATCAACCGGACTCGAGCGTGGTCGGCGGTCGTCGGGCCGGCAGATCGGGTCGGCTCCTGGCTGGGATTGGCAGAGCCCGGTGTGGGGAATACCCGGCGGCGACGGGGACTGTCGGCGAGAGGCGTGGCAGGGAGCCGCCAAGGATGATCGTCAGCGGGGCCAGCGCGGTGATCCGGGAGACCCGAGGTCGGGAGCGCCGCCTCGCGTTGGCCGTGAGCGCCGGGGGGCGGGCGCGGAGTTTTGGGCTGGCGGTCGGTGTAGATCAGTGAGGGCTGATTGCGTTGCTTCCGTTCCCGCCGCCGACCGAGTTGTTGGACGCCTCGATCCCCGAGATCGAAGTGGCGGTCGCTGGGCTGACCCCGCTGCGGCAGATGCGCTACCGGCTCTACCTGCTCGAGGAGGTCGACCAGCGGACCGCCGGCAGGCCGCCCGCAGCGGTGCGCGCGTTCGAGCGGGTGCTGCGCGAACTCCAACCGTCCGACGATCGCGATCAGGATGAGCGCTGAGCCGGCGATGACCCTGTCCGCTGTCCGCCCCGTCGAGTCGGCTGACATGTACCCGGTCATCGAGCGGTTGTTCGCCGCGGAGTGGGACTCGCTGCTTGCCACGCTGGCGGTCAAGCGCAAGGGATTATCGAAGGCCAAGCGCGAGGAGGCCGCCGCGCAGGCGGTCTTCGAGTTGTGCCGTGAGCAGACCCTCAAGGCGGGCGAGAGCGTCAAGGAACGGCTCTACCGCAGAGCATTGGATCGCTGCACCGACGAAGTCCGGCGCGCGCGGGGACGCTCCGGCGATGCGAGCACGCGCGTCGAGGATGTTCCCGACGACTGGCTGGAGAACGTGGCCGCGCCCGAAGCCGTCGAGGACCGCGTCTGCGGTTGCTGCGTTACCGGACGACCAGCGCCATGGCGCGGCGCTGGCGGGGCCGCTCGATGACGGCGCGCTCGAGGCGTCTGGCGCTCACGCTGGTGCAGACCGTGGCCCGCTCGCTCCCCCGATCAGCGCTCGGCGACTGTCGGCGTCTCCTCGCGCTCCTCGAGCTTGATCTCGGGCTCGTCGGCGGGCATCTCCGGCTGGGTGCCCGGCGACGTGCGCTCGAACTCATCCCACAGCCTGCGGCCCTCCCGAGATTCGTCGGTCCAACGCCGCATCCAGCGCTCGTTGCACATGCTCGGACACCTCCTGGTGATCGGTAGCCGACCCATGGTCCTCCTCGTGCGCGGCGCGTGCAACTCGCCGACATTTGACCTGACCCCTACGGCCCCGCGTCGTCGTCCCGACCGGGACTCAGTGTGGAGATGGGCGCCGGTGATGTCGAAGCCTAAGGCCGCCGCGAACAGATCGGTGTAGCCGGCGATCGCCACTCGGCCAGGATCCCACGGGTGCCGGGTCGAACCGCAGACGCCTGGCGTTTGTGCTGCGGGACGTCGGGAGTACTCGTGGCATTCGTCACGTATATCGCGACCGGGAGGGAGCGGTGATGAGGAGAGTGCTGGTCATCCTGTGCGCTGGGCTGGTGTTCGGGATTGTGGTACCGACGGGGGCAAGCGCCACGCCAAACCAGCAGCTCGTCGCGGGCACGGGCACACTGATCTGCTGCGGCTCGCCGATGGTTCACGTCAACGCCCAAAGTGACCAGGGGGGCGTGAATCCGCGGGGTCACTTCTGGATTCGGTACCCGAGCGGGGTCGAGTTTGGCGGAAGGGTGGTGTGCCTCAGCGCCACCGCGAACACAGCTGGGCTGACCGGCAGGGTCGAGCGCGTCAAGGTGGCCAACCCCGCCGCAGGCTTCGTCGAGGGTAACTACCTCAACATCCGGATCACCGACAACGGCGAACCGGGGACCGCGGATCTCGTGAACTTCGATGCCGGCACCCCCGCCCCGCCCCCTAGCTGCGCTGGAGTCGGCGACCTGCCCATCAGCCAGGGCAACTACATCGTGCACGACAACCTGCTCGATCTGTCCGCCTTCGATCTGCTCTTGGGCCAGTTCGAGGCGGCCGCCGACGACCCATACGGCTCCGGCTAGTCTCGTATCACTCGCGCGCTATCTCCGACCGCCTGGTGCTTGTGCGGCGGCTGCTGTCCGACCCGCGCGTGCCGCGCCGCCGCAAGCCGCTGGGCGTCCTGCTCGTCGCGTTCCTGGCGATGGCGTTCGACCTAGTGCCAGATCATCCCGGTCGCCGGCCAGCTCGACGACGCGATCCTCGTGGCGATCTTCCTGCGCACGATCCTGCGCTCCGGCGGCCAGAAGGTGCGCGACCACTGGCCGGGCCGGGAGCAGTCGCGCCTGTTAATGGGGCGGCTGGCCGTACGGCCGCTCGCTCCACGTACCGAGGGGAGCCCCCTTTTTCCCTGGTTACCTGAGCGATCTTTGCGAGCTTTCGGACGCGGACCGCGTTTCCCGCGGCCCGCCGAATCCCGTTAGCCGTCAGAACGGGTCCTGAGAATTCGCCTTGCTCGAGGTCGCAATCCACGGTGCCTTGCGGGTTGACGGGTGTGCTGCGTGTCCGGGAAAAGGGCGTTCTCGGACGTGTCGGCGAGTTCCTAGCTTGAGCTCGCCGAGTCGTCGCGGGGATCGGAGCGAGCGGTTCTCGATGGCGCCAAGTCGTCGCTGTACCGCCTCGGATCGCTTTCCTCTTCGGCGGTGCGCTTCTCTTCGCCGCGCGCCGCCAAGGCGACGCAGGCGAGGATCATGAGTGCACCCACGAGAATCGTCGGGGTGATCTGCTCTGACCACATGGCCCAACCAAGGATGAGCGCGACAGCGGGGTTGACGTACGCGTAGGTGGCGACGGTGGAGGCGCTGGCGTTCTGTAGGAGCCACACGAAGGCGCTGTAGGCAACGACGGAACCGATCAAGACGAGGAACGCGAGGGCCATGAGCGACCGCGGCGAGATCTCGGTGGGATCGAACTGCGCGCTCTCGCCCACGGCCAAGCCGATCAACACCAAGACTGCACCGGCGCAGCCCATCTCAAGGGCGGTCGAAAGCATCGTGTCCTGTGGCAATGTCAATCGCTCCGAGGCCAGCGCTCCAATAGCGGTAAAGAGAGCGGCCGCGAGCAGTACCGCAAGCCAGCCGAGCGGCGCGTCCCCGGTTCGGTCGCCGGGAAGCACAAGGATCGCGACTCCCACAAAGCCGCCCGCGACACCCGCGAGCGTGGTCCGTGGGACGCGTTCCTTGGCAATGAGCCGCAAGAGGACGACCCACCGCGGAACCGACGCGATGAGCAAGGCCGCCAGCCCGGACGGCAGCCTCCTCTCGGCGAGGGTGAGCAGTCCGATCCCGCCAACAAGAATCAGGATCCCGACTGCGGCAGCGGCCAGCGCCTCCCGGGGTGTTACGCGCAGGCGCTTTCGGCGTCCGAGCAATAGCACTGCGGTCAGGAGGATCGCGCCTGCGGTGAGGAAGCGCACTCCGGCGCCGAACAGGGGAGGCACCGTCTCCACCATGACCCGGTTTTACGACCGTCCGCCACGGAAAGAGGCGTGGCGTGTGTCGTCTGGCGAGACCCGGTTTGGGGATTCGTCGTCATCCGAAGAGGCACGCATCGGCAACGGAAAAGGATCCGCTTTGGCAACCTCACCGGCGACACCCACGGCCGCGCGACCGGCCCAGGATCGATCGGGCGCTCAGCCGGCCGATCGGCCCTCCGTCCGCGCCGGCGGGCTCCTGCTCGGGATCGGCTTCGGAGGCTTCTTCGACGGGATCCTGCTCCATCAGATCCTGCAGTGGCACCACATGCTGACCAGCACGGGCGACCATCCGGCGACGACCGTCGTCGGACTCGAAACGAACACGCTCGCCGACGGGCTCTTCCACACGCTCACCCTCGTCGCCTCGCTTGTCGGCCTCTACTTGATCTGGGCGGCCGTCCGCAAAGGTGCGAAGCTGGCCGGCCGACACCTGGTCGGGTTGATGCTCGCGGGCTGGGGATTCTTCAACCTCGTCGAGGGTGTGGTCGACCATCAGATCCTGACGGTCCACCACGTCAACTACGACAACGTCGTCCTCTGGGACACGCTCTTCCTGATCTTTGGCGCGGTGCTCCTGATGAGCGGCTGGGCGCTGGCTCGCTCGGGTCAGCGGGCCGAGGAGCACGGCGACCCGGTCGGCTAGCCGTAGGGGCACTCAGACGGGTCCGCGTGCAGGACGCGGACCCGCACGTCGTCCTGCGCGCGCTCTGTGCTCGAGGACCTTGAGGCGTCCCATCTTCTCGTCGCGCGGGTCGCCGTACGGAGCGCGAACTTCGCTCTCGCTTCCGCACGCGAAGCAGGCGTCCGTCTCAGGCTCCCGACACGCTCCGAACGGACGAGCTCCCGCCGTCTCGGAGCCGCGAGCCCGGACTATCGCTTCGCGCAGCGAAAGCGAGCATTCGCCAGCCGCAGGACGAGGCGCTTGTTCGTCGTCTTGGGCGTAAGTCTGGACTCGACGACCGACGCGCCCGCTCCGATCTGGGGGCAGAAGCGGGGCACCCGGAGATGCCGAGCGGAAGCTACGCGCGGCGGCCTTGCGTGGCCGGGCGAGCAGCAGCAGGCGGGTTGCGCGCTTGTCGACCGCGTTCAGCCGCGCTTGGTCGCCGCGCGGGCGCTCGTGGAGCGCTTGGCGGTCGTCGAGCGACTCGCGGTCCGGCGCCTACCGGTGGCCGGTTTGCCCGACCCCGCCACACGCTTCTGCAGCGCTTCGAGGTCCTTGCGCAGGGCCGTCCCGAGCTTGCCACTGTCGCGCCGGGCGTCCTTGATGAACTTCCCGAGGTTGCTGTGGAGATCGCGCGCACCTTGGCTTACGTCCTTGCCGACGTCCTTGCGCAGCGCGACCAGGGCCTTCTGCGCGTCGTCGAGTGACTTGTTCAGGCGCTTGAGTGCCGGCGGCTCTGCCGCGCTCGTGCGTTTGCGCGCGGGAGTGCTGGTGCGAGTGGCCGGCTTTTTTGGCGCGGGCATGGCGCTCCTCCTTAGGGTCATGCGCCAGCCTACTCACGTGCCGCTTCTCACTACGTTCGTGTGGATTTCGCCAGCAGCGGCGAGCCGATCCCTTGCCTGGAGTTGGCGGCATCGGCAAGGCGAACGTCGCAGCCGCGAGGAGGGCACTCGAGCAGGCCCGCGAGACGCGGAGGGGAGGTTCGATGCCAATGTCCGCCGGGATCCTTCAGGCGATTGCGTGCGATAGGTATCGGGCATGCGAGCGCTCTTGACCAAGGCGGCCCGGGACAGGGACGCGAAGCAGGTCGTGGCGGGCGCGGCGGTTTCGGTCGGAGCGCTCGCTGTCAAGGTCGCGTGGGATCGTGTCTCTTATCGCCAGGACCGGCGGCAGTTTCGGCTGCGCGACGGGGAGCCGGTGCCGGCGTCACCTAGCCGTATGAAGCGGCTTGCGCGAGACGCGCACACTCTCGGATCTCATCGGAGAGGAGCACGCCCATCCTCGAAGAGTGGGTGCGGGAGCGGTGCGATCGGTTGGAGGACGAGGGAATGATCGGCGAGCTGACTA
>JBJMKX010000012.1:0-12433 GCA_045805605.1 Solirubrobacteraceae bacterium | reverse complement strand
ACGATCGTCATGCCGGGCTGGGTGATGCCGAGCTCCGGCCCGATCACGTGGACGATGCCTTGGCGGTCGGAGCCCATCGAGTAGACGCGGACGCCGAACTCCTCGCAGTTGCGCTCGAGCGTCTCGACCTGGACGCGGCTGAGCTCGTCGCGGATGCGGGCGGCGACCGGCGTGCCGTCGGTGGGCACGTTGTGGTCGGCGGTCGCCAGCGTGCGGTCGGGGCGGCGCACCTTGCGACCGGCCAGGCGCAGTCCGTCGAAGGCCTGCGGGCTCGTGACCTCATGAACGAGATGCAGGTCGACGTAGAGAAGGCCGGGCGCGACCTCGTGGGCCTCCCAGATCTTGTCGAACAGGGTCTTGGCCATGGGTTCCTCAGCTCCGTCTCAGCCCGGCCGAGACCACCGCCAGGAGCGTCGCCTCGCCGGGGCCGGGGTTCTCGAAGTGGTGCGGGAGATCGGCGTCGAAGGTGATGCAGTCGCCGGCGTGGAGATCGTGGCGGTCGGCGTCGATGACCAGGCGTACGGCGCCGGACTCGACGAGCGCGGTCTCGCGGCTGCCGGGCTCGTGCATGGGCGGGTCGCCGGGGCCGCCGGTCTGCGCACCGGCCGCCAGGACGTGGCGCGAGACCTCGGCGCGAAGCCCCGGCGCCGGCGGGGTCAAGACCTCGTAGCGGTGACCGCCTCCCCCGCCCTGGCGCCGCTCGGAGGCGCGCACGATCGACACCGCGCCGTCCTCGTCCAGGCGCAGCAGCTGCGACAGGCGCAGATCGAGGCCGTTCGCGATGCGCGCCGCCACCGCCAGCGTGGGGCTCGTCTCGCCGCGCTCGACCTGGGAGAGCATCGGCGCCGAAACGCCCGTCCGCTCGGCCAGGTCGCGCAGCGACAGCGACGAAGACTCGCGCAGCGCGCGAACGCGGGGGCCGAGCGTGGCGAGGGCGCGAGGCCCAGGATGATCCGCGGCGACAGCCACTGTACGAGCGTACGTTATCACGTACAGCCCCCTGGATCGACGACCGTGTTCGAAATCGGCGGACGGGGATGCGTGCCTGGCGCGCGCCGGGTGCCACTTGGCACGCTGGGTGTCGTGCACGTGCGACTGACCTCCTCGGGGCGCCGGAACGTGGCCCCGGCACCCCTTGTTGCGCCTGGCGCTCACGATCAGCGGCCCGGGGCTCACACCGAAATACATCCATGTGACGGTGCTGGGCCGGTAGCCTCGCCTTTACCTTTCCATTCCGTTCTAGGAGGTCACATGGCGGCACCCGAGGTGCCTATTCGCGACGGGGACGCGCAGGTCAAGTTGCGCAACCCCGTCAACACCGCCCTGCTTTCGCTGATTCCGTTCTACGCGCTGTTCTGGTGGTACTACATCAACCGCGAGATGGCGGACCTAGGCAAGGCGCGCGGTACGGCCGAGCTCGGGGACAGTCCGGCCACGTCGGTGCTTGCGATCGTCCCGGGCGCGCTCATCATCGTGCCGCCGTTCGTCACCTACTGGACCACGAACGGGCGCATCCTCAAGTCGCAGGCGATGGCCAACGTGCCTGGCGGCGAGCAGATCAACCAGGCGGTGTCGTTCATCCTCCTGCTGGTCTTCGCGCCGATCGGGATCTGGTGGATGCAGAACGAGCTCAACAAGGTGTGGGCCCGCGAGACCGAGGGCGGCGCCGCCGTCCTCGAGGAGGGCGCAGCTCGGCCGGCGATGGCATCGCCGGCCCCGGGCGAGGCCCAGCCCGCCGAGCAGCCGGCACCGCCCAGCGCCTAGCGCCGGGTCGGTCCTACCGCAGCAGGCGCAACGCCGCGGCCAGTCGCCGCGGCGTTGCGTACGCGCGGTGCGGTCGTAGACCGCGGCGTAGCGCACGACGCCCCCGCGCAGCGCGAACACCTACCCTGCCGCGGATGCCCCTCCGTCGTCCTGACGTGTTGGTGCTCGCCGGCGGTGGACTCGTCGGCGAGGCGTGGATGACGGGCGTGCTGGCCGGCATCGAGGCCGCGGCCGGTATCGACCTCCGCGAGTGCCAGTGCTTCGTCGGCACCTCGGCGGGGTCGATCGTCTCGGCGCATCTGGCGGCCGGTCGGCGCCCGCGGCGCCCGCGCTTCCCTACCGCCGACCTGCCCGAAGAGCCGCCGCCGCTGGACGCCAGCGAGGAGCGCGCGCTCGCGGCGGTGCTGCTGGGCGGCGCGCGGCGGTCGCTCGCCGGCGCCGGCCGGGTGGCCGAGGCGGCGCTCGAGCCGTTGGCCGCCACGGCGCTGATGGCGGCCGCACCCGGCGGCTCGCTCGCCCGCGCGGCCTTGCTGTCGCGGCTGCCCGACGGCGGCCGGCCGCTGGGTCAGCTCCACGCCAACATCGCCGGCCTGGGCGCACGCTTCGACGGCCGGCTGCGCGTCACCGCCGTCGACCGCCGGCGCGGCACGCGCACCGTGTTCGGCGCCCCGGGTGCGCCGCCGGCCAGCGTGGCCGACGCCGTCGCGGCGTCGTGCACGGTCCCGTGGCTGTTCGCGCCGGTGCGTATCGGCGACCGCGAGTACGTCGACGGCGGCGTGTGGAGCCCCACCAACCTCGACGCCGCGCCCGTCGGCCGGGGGACCCGAGTGCTGTGCCTGCACCCCACCGCGCGGCTACGCGCGGCGGCCGGCTCGGCCCTGGCCACGGTGCGCACGCTGTCGCGCCCGCAGGTGGCCATCGAAGTCCTGGCCTTGCGCGGCCGCGGCGCGCAGGTTCGGGTGATCGGCCCCAACGACCCGGCCCGCGACGCGATGGGTCAGAACTTCATGGACCCGGGCCCGCGCGAAGCGGCACTGCAAAAGGGCTTCGCCCAGGGGCAGGAGCTGGGGGCCGCGGGCTGATGACCTGAGTCGTCATTTCGCGGGCACCTTCCCGGCGTCTGGACGCGCCCAGCCACTCGGGAAGCCGAGCCCGAACTTCCGACCAGGTCATTACGGCGTCGCCGGCTCGGGCTCGAGCGCCGCCTCGGCCCGCTCGGCCGCCTCGCGTCGCCGCACCGCGTTGGACAGCGCCCGAACGTACGCACGCCCGGCCGCCTCGATGATGTCGGTGCTCACGCCCTGCCCCGCGGCGCTGCGGCCGTCGAGCTCGAGCACCACCGACGTCTCGCCGAGGGCGTCCTGGCCGCCGGTCACGGCGTCGACGCGGAACTCGCGCAGCTTGGCGTCGATCCCGGTGGCGGAGTTGATCGCGCGGAAGATGGCGTCGACCGGCCCGTCACCGGTGAACGAGCCCCGCAACTCGGTGCCGTCGGGCCTCCGGACGCCCACCGTGGCGTGCGGCGGGCGGCGGGTCGACGCCTCGACGTCGAACCACTCGAGGACGTACCCCTCGACCTCCTCGCGCAGCTCGTCGGCGACGATCGCCTCGAGGTCCATGGCGGTGATGTGCTTCTTGCGGTCGGCGATCTCCTTGAAGCGGTGGAAGGCCTGATTGAGCGCGTTGCCGGAGACCTCGAAGCCGAGGTCCTCGAGCGCCTGCCGCAGGGCATGGCGGCCCGAGTGCTTGCCGAGCACGATCGCGTTGGAATCGAGCCCCACCGTGGTGGCGTCCATGATCTCGTAGGTCTCGCGCTCCTTGAGCACGCCGTCCTGGTGGATCCCCGACTCGTGCGCGAACGCGTTGCGGCCGACGACCGCCTTGTTGGGCTGGACGGCGTAGCCGGTCAGGCGCGCCACCAGGCGGCTCGTGCGCGCGATCTCGCGGGTATTGCAGCCGCTGTGCAGGCCGCCCACAGCCTCGCCGCGGGTGTGCAGCAGCATCACGATCTCCTCCAGCGAGGCGTTGCCGGCGCGCTCGCCGATGCCGTTGACGGCGCACTCGACCTGGCGCGCCCCCGCGAGGACGCCCGCGAACGAGTTCGCCACGGCCAGGCCGAGGTCGTCGTGGCAGTGGACGGAGACGACGACGTCGCGTAGCCCGGGCACCAGTTCGTACAGGCGCTGCAGGTAGGCGGTGTATTCAGCCGGCATCGTGTAGCCGACGGTGTCGGGGATGTTGACCGTCGTCGCGCCCTCCTCGACCGCGATCGCGCACACCTCGGCGGTGAACTCGAGGTCGGCGCGGGTGGCGTCCATGGGGGAGAACTCGACGTCGTCGCAGTACTGCTTCGCGTGGGCGACGGCGGCGCGCGCCTGGCCCTTGACGTCCTCGCGCGTGGTCTGCAGCTGGTGGCGGATGTGGATGTCCGACGTCGAGATGAAGGTGTGGATGCGCGGCCGGGCGGCGTCGCGGACCGCGTTCCAGGCCGCGTCGATGTCCTGGACGTGGGTGCGGGCCAGGCCGGCCACGATCGGGCCTTCGACCTCCCGGGCGATCGCCTGTACGGCGTCGAAGTCGCCAGGGCTGGTGATCGGGAAGCCGGCCTCGATCACGTCGACGCCCAGGCGGGCGAGCTGGTGGGCGATCTCGAGCTTCTCGGCCGTGTTCAGCGAGATGCCGGGCGACTGCTCGCCGTCGCGCAGCGTGGTGTCGAAGATCAGTACTCGGTTGGGGTCCATGCTTGTCGTCTCCTTCGTCGCTTCTTCTCCGGGCTGTGTTTGCGGCTACGCGGCCGCCACGCGCTATTCCCCCCGAAGGGGGAGGAGAAGAGTCGAGAGCGCGCGCCGGTTCGCCGGCCGGAGGCCGGCGGAAGCGGTGTGCGTGACTGGGCGAAGGGCAAGCAGGTGCGCCACGACGCGCGGAGCGTAGCAGCGGCCGATCGGCGGCGTGCGAAGCGCGCCGGTCTGCCGCCGGCGGGGTCTGAACAGCGGCAACGAAGGAGGTGGGTTCGGGTGGGCGCGCCGGTCGTGCGGGCCGAGTGTCGAATTTGTCAGCCTGAGGCTGACTTAGTCGACACTCGGCACACACACCCCCTAATCGCGCCGTTCAGCGCCGCCCGCGGCAGACCGCCGCGAGAGGCGCGCTTCGCACGCGCCCGCCTACCGCCGCGAGACGCCCTCCAAATACGTCTGCACCCAGCTCTCCGACAGGTCGTCGGACTGGCGGCGCATGGATCCGCCCTTGACCTCTGCGTCGTCGGGCAACTGGACGCCGAGTTCGTCGAGCACCCGCCGCACCGACTCGTCGAGGTCGTCGGCGATCTCCTCGTAGTGGAGCTGGAGCGGCTGCTGGCCGGTGCGGAAGAAGTAGCCGCGCCAGGCGTCCTCGTTGCGCCGCAGTTGTGCGAGCAGGTGGTCGATGGCGTCAAACGAATAGGTGAGCCGATGCTCGGGGATCGGCTCGTCCTTTGGGGCGCCGCGCTCCATCCGCCACACGAGCGTCTGCAGCGCGCGCCAGAGCGAGACCGCCTGGCGCACCTTGTCGTTGCGCGAGACGAAGATGTAGCGCAGCCCCGGGAAGGCGGACGCAAGCAGCGAGTCGTCGCCCATCCCGGCATAGCGGGGGATCCCGCGCATGAGCTCGAGGAAGTCGCCGAAGTAGCTCCACATCAGCTTGGCCCCGAACACCCCGTTGTCCGTGGTGCCCTTGCGCAGCGCCGCCTCGAAGTGCCGACTGTAGTCGTCGCGGCTCCACTCCGGGCTGCGCTCGAGCCGGCGATCGAGATGCGAGTCGGGCGGCAGCAGGCGCAGGACCTCGGTGCTGCGCAGGCCCCAGAAGTACTCACGCGGACGACGCGGCAGCCCGGTCTCCTTGAGCTGCTCGAAGTACTCGTCCGGTCGTCCTGCGACGCCGGTGCTCGTCAGCCCCTCGCACAGAAGGGTGCTGCCGCTCCGAGGGGTGGCGCAGACGAGATAGCAACGCCGTGGCGCGGGAGCCTCCATACTGCCATTCCCCACCGATTCAGTTCGGAACCGCGAAGCCTAACATCGTCGGCGCGTGACGTCCCGCCCGAACATCCTCTACCTCCACTCCCACGACACCGGGCGCTGGGTCCAGCCCTACGGCTACCCGGTCCCGACGCCCAACATCCAGTGGCTCGCCGATCAGGGGGTGCTGTTCCGCCAGGCGTTCTGTGCCGTCCCGACCTGCTCGGGCAGCCGTGCTTGCCTGCTCACCGGGCAGCACGGGCATTCTTGCGGGATGCTCGGCCTCGCGCATCGCGGGTTCGAGCTCAACGACTACCGCCACCACCTCGTCCACACGCTGCGCGAGGCCGGCTACCACTCGACGCTGATCGGCGAGCAGCACATCGCCAAGCGGCCCGAGGTGATCGGGTTCGACGAGGTGATCAAGATCCCGACCACCCATGTCAACGCGGTCGTGCCGGAGGCGCTGCGCGTGCTGCGCGCGCCCCCGCCGGCGCCCTTCTTCCTATCGGTCGGGTTCTTCGAGACCCACCGCGAGTTCTTCGCCCCCACCTCGGTGCGCGACACCCGCTACTCGCTGCCGCCGGCCAACCTGCCCGACACGCCCGAGACCCGCCGCGACATGGCGGCGTTCAAGGCCAGCGCGCGCTCGCTCGACCAGGGCGTCGGCGCCGTGCTCGACGCGCTCGAGGAGACCGGTCTGGCCGACGACACCCTCGTCTTCCTCACCACCGACCACGGCCTCGCCTTCCCGGGCGCAAAGGCGACGCTCTACGACCGCGGCCTCGGCGTGATGCTGATCATGCGGGGGCCCGGTGGCTTTGCCGGCGGCAAGGTGATCGACGCCCAGGTGACCCACCTGGACCTGTTCCCGACCCTGTGCGAGATCGTCGGCGTGCCGCGGCAGCCGTGGCTGCAGGGCGAGTCGCTGCTCACCCTGCTCGACGACCCAGCCGCCGAGCTGCACGACCAGATCTTCGCCGGCGCGACGTGGCATGCGGCCTACGAGCCCCAGCGCGCGGTGCGCACCAGGCGCTGGAAGTACATCCGCCGCTTCGACGACCGCGAGCTGCCGGTGCTCGCCAACTGCGACGACAGCCCGTCGAAGGACCTCCTCCTGCGCCACGGCTGGGCCGAGCGGCCGATCGCCCGCGAGCAGCTCTACGACCTGGTCTTCGACCCGACCGAGGCCGCCAACCTGGTCGACCGCCCCGAGCTCCAGCCGATCCTGGACGACCTCCGCGGGCGGATGGACGCGTGGATGGGCGAGACCGACGACCCGCTCGTGCGCGGACCCGTCCCGGCGCCCACCGGGGTCGAGCTCAACGATCCCGATCAAGGGTCTGCGGCCGAGCCGACGACGGTCGTCGCGTAGCCGCGGTTCAGGGCGTCAGGACGACCTTGCCGACGTTGCGCCGCTCGGCGATGAAGCGGTGCGCGTCGGGGGCGCGGTCGAACGGGAACGCCTCGGCCACCACCGGCTCGACCACGCCGGCGTCGATGAGCTCGCGCAGCGGCGTGATCCAGTGGTCGAGCGTGCCGCGATCCTTCCACAGCGTGAGCATGTTCAGCCCGACCACCGCCTTGGACTCGCTCATCTGCTTGATCAGGTTGAACCGCGGCATCGACAGCGCCGCCTTCCCGGCCGCGAGCACGTTGCGCGTCTCGCCGGACATCACCGACGAGGCGCCGAACGCGACGAGGCGGCCGCCGGGCCGCAGCAGCCGGTACGACGTCCGGAATGACCGGCCGCCGATCGCGTCCATGATCACGTCGAACTTGGGCAAGTCACGGTCCCAGCCGCTGCGCGTGTAGTCGAGCGGATGGTCGACGCCGAAGCCGCGGATCGCCGCGTGCTTGCCAGGCGAGGCGGTGCCCCACACCTCGGCCCCGCGGGACTTGGCGATCTGCGTAGCCGCGATGCCGACGCCGCCGGCGGCCGCGTGGATCAGCACGCGGTCGCCCTCGCCGAGCGGCCCGTACCCGAGCAGGCCCTGCCAGGCGGTGGTGTAGTTGACCGGAATGGCGGCGCCCTGTTCGAACCTCAGGCGCTCAGGGAGCGGGACGACGTTGGCGCGATCCACCGCCACCCGTTCGGCGTAGCCGTTGAACAGCGTGCCGGCCATCACGCGCTCGTCGGTGCCGGCGACGGTGCCGGCGACTTCGTAGCCGACCACGCACGGCGGCTTGGGAGCGTCGGGGTACAGCCCGACGCGGGCCATGGTGTCGGCGAAGTTGATGCCGGCGGCCTTGACGTCGATCAGGACCTGCCCGTCGCGCGCTTGCGGCTCGGGTCGTTCCTGGACCTGCAGCACCTCAGGCGGGCCGTTCCTGGTGATCACCACCGCGCGCAACGCGCGCGCAAGCATATTCGTCGACGTGGTCACCCATCAGAGCGCCTCGGGGACGGCGACCTCAGTCCTGGTGCGAAAGAACTCGCGGTGCCCGGCCAGGTACCAGATCACCATCAGGACGGCGCCGAAGATCAGGAAGCCGAGCCCGATGATCAGCGGCGGGCCGATGCCGAACCATGGGTCGCCCGACGCGGAGTTCTCGGGGGGGCGCGAGACTAAAGCGAGACGGTCCTACCGTCCACGAACCCGTCGCTCTGCACGATCTCCGCCACGACCTCGTTGGGAACGGCGACGTCGGTCGTCAGCACCATCACGGCCAAGCCGTCGCGCTCGCCCTCGTCGTCGCCGGGCAGCCGGCCGACCGCCGCCGAGACGATGTTGACGCCATGGTCGCCGAACACCGTGCCGACGCGGCCAATCATGCCCGGCACGTCTTGGTAGCGGAAGAGCGCCAGGTGCGGATCGAGCTGGACGTTGAAACGCTGGCCCCAGGCCTCGAGCAGATGCGGCCGGTGGCGACTGCCGAAGACGGTGCCCACCACGCGCTCGCGTGCCCCGCCTCCTTCGACGGTCACGCGCACGAGGTCGGTGAAGTCGCGGGCACGGGGCTCCTTGGTCTCGGCCACGCGGATCCCGCGCTCATCGGCCATGGCGGGCGCGTTTACGTAGTTGACCTCCTCCTCGGTGTGGCCGGCGAGGACGCCGTTGAGGACCGCGATGGTCAGCAGGCGGTCGTCGCGCTCGGCGATGCGGCCGAGGAATTCGACCTCGACGCGGTCGATCGAGCCAGCCGGACGACTCACCCGGCCGCCTTCCGAACCAGCCGGGATGGCCGCGGGCGGCCCCGGATGAGCGGCGAGGGCCGCGCCGATGCGCCCGAGCTGCTCGCACAACGGCAGGAACGGGCCCACCGCCTCCCAGTCCTCGGCCGGGATGGCGGGGATGTTGACGGCGGTCGAGACCACCCCGCCCGTCAGGGCGGCGACGACCTGCTCGGCGGCCTGTTCGCCGGCGCGGTCGGTGGCCTCGGCGGTCGACGCGCCCAGGTGCGGCGTGACGATCACGTTCGGGTAGCCGAACAGCGGATGGTCGGTGATCGGCTCGGTACGAAAGACGTCGAGCGCCGCGCCGCCCACCTTGCCGCTGTCGAGGGCGGCCTGCAGGTCACCATCGACGACCAGCGGGCCCCGGGCCACGTTGAGGACGCGCACCCCGTCGCGCATCTTCGCGAAGGCCTCGGCGTCCAGCCAGCCCTCGGTCTCCGGCGTGTTGGGCAGGTGGATGGTGACGAAGTCGGCGCGGGCGTAGAGCTCATCGGAGCTCTCGGCGCGCTCGACCCCGAGGTCGGCGTAGCGCTCGCCGCCCACGTAGGGGTCATAGGCGACGACGCGCATGCCGAAGCCGCGCGCCCGTTCGGCCACGAGCTGGCCGATCCGCCCGAAGCCCACGATGCCCAGCGTCTTGTCGTAGAGCTCGACGCCCGAGAACTTCGAGCGGTCCCACCGGCCGGCGCGCAGGGAGGCGTCGGCCTGCGGGATGTTGCGTGCGAGCGCCAGCAGCAGCGCCATCGTGTGCTCGGCCGCGGTGACGACGTTGGACTGCGGCGCGTTGGCGACGACGATGCCGCGCTTGGTCGCCGCCGGCACGTCGACGTTGTCCACGCCCACCCCCGCGCGGCCGATCACGCGCAGCCGGCCGGCCCGCTCGATCAGGTCGGCGGTGACCATGGTCGCCGAGCGGATGAGGATGCCCTCGTAGGCGCCGATGCGCTCGCCCAGCTCCCCGTCGGACCAGTCGAGCCCCAGGTCGACCTCGAGTCCCGCCTCGCGCAGGCGCGCGACCCCCGGCTCGCCGATCTTCTCCTTGACGAGGACGCGGGGGGGCACTTAGGCGACGGGGACGCCGGCGTCCACGAACACGCGCTGGGCGGCGCCCACCCCCGCGCCCTGGTCGACCGGATGGCCGAGCTCGACGAGCGCCATCTCGAGCCCGGACAGCGAGGTCAGGATGTCGAAGGCCCCGAAGTAGCCGGTGTGGGCGATACGCACGATCCGCCCCTTGAGCTGGTTCTGCCCGCCGTTGGCCGTGATGCCGTAGCGGTCGCGCAAGAGCTTGACGAGCTTGTCGCCGTCGACCTCATCCGGCACCTCGATCGCGGTGACCACGGTGGCGCGGTCGTCGGGGTCGCCGAACAGCTCGAGCCCGAGCGCCGCGGCGCCCGCGCGAGTCGCGCGTGCGAGCAACGCGTGACGGGCGAGCGTGTTCTCGAAGCCCTCCTCCTCGATCAGGTCGAGCGCAACGTCGAGCGCGGACAGCAGGGTGACCGGCGGGGTGAACGGCGAGTTGGGCGGGTCCTTGCGCTGGGCTGCGACGGTGCGCCCCCAATCGAAGTAGTAGCGGCCATCCGGGCGCTGCGCCGCGTAGTCGAGCGCGCGCTGCGAGGCCGACACGAAGCCCATCCCCGGCGGGCACATGAGCGCCTTCTGCGAGCCGGCGACGACGACGTCGATCCCCCACTCGTCCTGGCGCAGGTCGGCCGCACCGAGACCGGAGACCGCGTCCACGGCGAGGATTGCGTCGTGGGTACGCGCGGCGTCGGCCAGGGCGCGTACGTCGTGGACGACGCCGGTCGACGTCTCCGAGAGCGTGGCGAAGACGACCTCGACGTCGGGGTGCTCGCTCAGCAGGCGGTCGACGTCGCCCGCGTCCAGGCGGGCGCCCCAGCCGGGCTCGTAGCGGACCACGTCGGCCCCGTAGGCCTCTCCCATCTCGATCCAGCGCTCGCCGAACTTGCCGGCGGCGCAGGCGAGGACGGGCCGGCCCGGACGCGCGAGGTTGGCGACGGCCGACTCCATGGCGCCCGAGCCGCTGGAGGAGAACAGGAGGACGTCGTTCTGCGTCCCGAAGACGTCGGGGAGCCGGCGCAGCACGCGTGCGTAGAGCTCCACGCCCGCCGGCGCGCGGTGGTAGAGCACCGGCTCGGCCATCACCTGCGAGACGCGCGGCGGCAGCGGCGTCGGGCCGGCGGTCATCAGGTACTGCTTGATGAAGGGATTGGCGTCGGGCATGCTTGCAGTCCTCGGTCGCTTTCGACGGGAGTGCCCAGGCGCGCGGCGTTGCAACCGCCCCGTCGCTCCCCGGTGGTGCTCCACCTCTCAATCAGGGTGGTCGGGCCAAGCCCGACCCCGACTGGACGCCAGTCGCGACGACGCCGGGCGAGTGTAGCGCTAGTCGTTCGTCACGGCCACGACGACGATCGCGCCCCAGAAGAGCAGGGCCAGCGCGCTCAGACCGACGCCGACGATGCCGCAGATGCGCCCCGCCTTGGCCTGGCTCTCACCCTGGTTGGTCTCGCCCGTGCGCACGCGGCGCAGGCCCCTCGAGCCGTAGACCCAGGCCACGATCGCGCACGGCAGCGAGATCGGCACCAGCAGCCCGGTGCTGGCGACGAGCAGAGCGAGCGAGGTGATGCCGAGCACGAGGGCGGCGGTGGCGGACCCGTTGGGCGGCCCCTCCGGCGGCGGCTGCGCGTACGGGTAGGCGGTCGGCGGGGCGGGTGCGACCGGGCTGTAGCCGGGCGGCGGCGCGGGCGGATGGAGCGGTGGCGGTGGATTCGACCCCGGCGACGACGGAGGATCGAAATCGCCGGCCACGGTCAGAAGTCCGTCTCGATCCAGTCCATCATCGAGCGCAGCTCCTTGCCCTCGCGCTCGATCTGGTGGTTTGCCTGCTCCTCGCGCAGGCGCTTGAAGTTCTCCTGGCCGGCGCGGTTCTCCGCGATCCACTCGCGCGCGAAGTCACCGGACTGGATGTCGGCGAGGACCTTCTGCATCGCCTCGCGGGTGGGCTCGCCGATGATGCGGCTTCCTCGCGTCAAGTCGCCGTACTCGGCAGTGTTCGAGATCGAGTAGCGCATCCCGGTGATGCCCTTCTCGTACATCAGGTCCACGATCAGCTTCAGCTCGTGCAGGCACTCGAAGTAAGCGATCTCTGGCTGGTAGCCGGCGTCCACGAGCGTGTCGAAGCCCGCCTTCACCAGCGCGCTCACGCCGCCGCAGAGGACTGCCTGCTCGCCAAAGAGGTCCGTTTCCGTTTCCTCGGCAAAGGTCGTCTCCAGCACGCCCGCCCGTGTGACGCCCAGCGCGCGCGCGTACGACAGCGCGTTCGCACGCGCCTGTCCGGTCGCATCCTGGTGTACGGCGAGCAGCGCCGGTGTGCCGCCGCCCTCGACGTACAGCTCACGCACGCGGTGTCCGGGCGACTTCGGCGCGATCATCGAGACGTCCACCCCGGTGGGCGGCTGGATCGTCCCGAACCGGATGTTGA
>JBJMKX010000011.1:0-41229 GCA_045805605.1 Solirubrobacteraceae bacterium | reverse complement strand
GCCGGATACTCCTCGGCCCGGGCGAGGTCGATCAGCTTGCCGTCCAGCCCGTGCCGGATCGCGCGCCAGAAGTTCTCCTCGAGCATCCGTCCGGGCGGATCGTCGAAGGGCGCCCTCTCGTCGTGGTCGACGGCGGCCTGGGCCACGCAGGCGGTGATCAGCGCCGCGAGGGTCGTGGAGTCGTCGCCGCTGGCCTGCGCGTCGCAGATACGCATCTCGACGGTGCCGTACGAGTGGTGCGGGCGGACGCTCCACCAGACCTGCGTGAACTCCTCGATCGAGTGCGTTCGCACCAGGAACTCGATGTAGTCCGCGTACGCCCGCCAGCTTCCGAATGGCTCGGGGATGCCGCAGCGCGGGAAGCTCTTCGTGAAGATCTGGCTGCGGGCCGAGTGCAGGCCCGAGTGGCGGCCGTCGAGGAAGGGCGAGTTGGCCGAGATCGCGAGCAGCTCCGGCATCACCGCCCGCAGCCGGTCGCACACCCGCACCGCGCGCTCGGCTCCGCGCACGCCCACGTGCACGTGCACGCTGAACGTGTTGTTCCGCCAGGCGACGTACTGGAGCAGGTCCTCCACGCGCCGGTAGTGCGCCGTGTCGATGATCTCCTGCTGCTGCCAGGGACTCCACGGATGCGTGCCGGTGGCGCCGAGGAGCGCCTCGTTTCGCGCCGTGAGCGAGAACAGCCGCGTGCGCGCCTCGCGCTGCCGCACCACCGCGTCCGCGAACGTCTCGCCGCGCCCCGAGCGAATCTCGATCTCAGAGCGGATCAGCTCGCCGGCGACGGCCTCCGCGAGCACCGGGTCGTCCTGCGCGAGGTCGCGCAGCTCCTCGAAGCGCTGATCGAGCGAGAGCGTCCGCGGGTCGAGGATGGCGAATTCCTCCTCGATCCCGACCGTGAAGTCGGTCGAGGCCTCGAAGACCTCTCTGACTCGCGGCATGTCGAGCATGGAAGAACCTCAGGTGAGGTAGAAGTAGAGCGCGTAGAGGAGGTCCACCGCGGGGCTCGAGGTGTGCACCGTGACCTCGGGCGGCACCTGCAGCAGTGCCTCGGAGTAGTTGAAGATGATCTTCACGCCGGCCTGGACGAGATCGTCCGCCACCTGCTGTGCGGCGTCCGTCGGCACGGCGAGGACGCCGACGACGACGTCCTCTTCGCGGACGACCCGCTCCAGGTCGTCGTACGGACGCACCATCAGGTTGTCGCCGATCTGGCTGCCGACCTTCCCCGGGTCCTTGTCGAACAGAGCCACGACGCGGAACCCGTGGTCGGCGAAGATGTCCGATCCCGCGATCGCCTGGCCGAGGTTCCCGGCGCCGAACAGGGCGATGTTGTGCTTCCCGGTGGTCCGCAGGATCTTCCGGATCTGCGAGACGAGCGAGTCGACGTTGTAGCCGACGCCGCGCTTGCCGAACTTTCCGAACCCGGAGAGATCGCGACGGATTTGGGTGGAATTGACGTGGGTGTAGTCGGAGAGCTCCTGCGACGAGATGGTCTCCTTGCCCATCTTGCGCGCCTGCGTGAGCACCTGCAGGTAGCGCGACAGGCGCGCGGCGACGCCGAGCGAGAGGCGCTCGTCGGTGGATGCCCCGCCGTCCTGGGGGACGATCGCCTCGCGGTAGCTCATGACCCAGCCAATGTACCGAGGCGCGCACCCAGGGCGTGCTCGTCGACGACGAGCTCGAACGCCTCCTCGCCGTCGATGACGATGACGGGAATTCGCTCCAGGTAGCGGCGGAACAACTCGTCGTCGGCCTCGATGTTCCGCTCGTCGTACGCGACGCCCGCCCGCTCGAGCATGGCGCGGGCGTCGTCGCACAGATGGCAGCCGGGCCGGCCGTAGAGCACGACGTTCATCTCGGGTTACCTGCCCGGGGCGTCCGGCCCCGCGTGCTGATGAGGTCGGTCAGCCTCCGGCTGCCCGACAACGGCCGGGCTTTGTCCGGCCTCCCCGGTGGCGTAGGCGTCGAGGCCGAGGTAGGCCGGGTACGGCAGCGCGGGCACGAAGCGGGCGGCCGAGGCGATCATCGCCGCATTGTCCGTGCACAGCGCGATCGGCGGCACGTGAACCTCCGGCGCCAACTTGGCCGCGCGCTCGCGCAGCGGCCCGTTGGCGGCCACGCCGCCCCCCAACGCGAGGCGCTCCAGCCCGGTCTGCGCCAGCGCGCGCTCGACGCGGTCCAGCAGCGCGCGCACGATCGCGTCCTGGTACGACGCCGCGAGGTCGGCGCGCGGCGGGTCGTCGCCGAGGTCGCGCAGCGCGTAGAGCAGCGCGGTCTTCAGCCCGGCGAACGAGAAGTCCAGGCCTTCGACCCGCTTCGCGGTGGGGAAGTCGAAGGCGGCCGGGTCGCCGTCGCGCGCCAGCCGCTCGAGCGCCGGCCCCCCCGGGTAGCCGAGGTCGAGCATGCGGGCGCCCTTGTCGAACGCCTCGCCGGCGGCGTCGTCAAGCGTGCGGCCGAGCACCTCGTAGCGTCCCTCGTCGTGCACGTGGCAGATGAGCGTGTGGCCACCCGATGCGATCAGGCACAGGAACGGCGGAGCGAACGACGGCGCAACGAGGTTGGCGGCAACGTGCCCGTGCAGGTGGTCGACGGGCGCCAGCGGCAGGCGCCGCGCGGCCGCGAGCCCCTTGGCCGTCTGCACGCCGACGAGCAGCGCGCCGACCAGGCCCGGCCCGCGGGTGACCGCGACGAGCTCCACGTCGTCGAGCCCGATGCTCGCCTGGTGCAGCGCGTCGTCCACCACCGCGTTGACCAGCTCGAGGTGATGGCGCGAGGCGACCTCGGGCACCACGCCGCCGTAGCGGTCGTGCACGCCCTGCGAGGAGATCACGTTCGACCGGATCTGCCCGCCCGGATCGAGGACGGCGGCGCAGGTGTCGTCGCAGCTCGTCTCGAGCGCCAGGATCACGCCGTCTGCACGCCCGGCACACCCTCCCCCTTGCCGCCGGCTCGGCGTCCGGCCTTGCCCGGGGCTTGGCCGTCCGCTCGCCGTCCGGGCTCGCCAATCTGGGCGGCCGCCCCGTCGTCCGGCTGGGCGGAGGGCGATTCATCGGGCTGCGAGCCCTCCCTGACCGTGGCCGACGTGCGCCACATGATGAGCGCGTCCTCGCCGTTGTCCTGGTAGTAGCGGCGGCGCAGCCCGGCTCCGCGGAACCCGAACTGCTCGTAGAGGGCGATCGCCGGCTCGTTGGAGCGGCGGACTTCGAGGGTGAGCTGGGCGTCGGGATCGTCGATGCGCTCGAGCAGCCGGCGCAGCAGCGCGGCGGCGATGCCGTGACGGCGCTTGTCGGGATCGACGCAGATGTTCATGAGGTGCCAGACCGCGGCGTAGCGTGAGCACACGAGGTAGCCGACGATGCGCCCGCCCTGCGTCGCGGCCAGGCAGATGCCGCTCGGCTTGGAGAGCTCGAGCACGAACATCGCCAGCGACCACGGCGTCGGGAACGACCGCCGCTCGATGCCGATGACCTGCGGCAGGTCCGAGTAGCTGAGGCGGCGGAGGACCAGGTCGGTGGGGGGCTGCGGCGGGCTCATTGGGTTGGCGTTCGCTTGCGGTAGGCGATCTCCGCGTCGGGGAGCCGGAGGTAGTCGGGGAGGACCGTCCCCGGCGGACCCTCCTCCGCTTCGGCAGCCCTCTCGCACAGGACGCGCGCGGAGACGCGGTGGAGCGGGGAGGAATCGTCCGGAACCTCGGCTCCGGCCGCTTGGAGCTCCTCCCGAAAGCGTACCGAGCCGTCGCCCGCGGCCCGTAACGGCCGGGGAAGGGCGCGGGCGCGCTCGGCGAGGTCGTCGGGGCGCAGCGCGACCGGCGCGAGCAGCCGCTCGCCGGCGCGCCACGCGGCGGCGAAGGCCTCGCCGCGGCGCGCGTCGAGGACGGCGAGGCTCGTCACCGCATCGTCGGCCCCAAGCCGGCGGGCGATCACCTCCAGCGTGCCGATGCCGACCAGGACCACGCCGCGCGCCTGCGCGAGCGCCCGCGCGGTCGCGATTCCGATGCGCAGGCCGGTGAAGCTGCCCGGCCCGATGCCGACGCCGATGCGCGCGATCGTGGCCCAGTCCCCGACGACGTCGTGCACGAGCGGCAGCAGGCGGGGCGCGTGCTCGGGGCGGCCGCCGAGCGGCGGGTCGTGGCGCGCCTCGACGAGCGTCGCGCCGTCGAGCACGCCGACCACGGTCGAGGCGGTCGCGGTGTCGAACGCGAGCACGGCCACGTCAGTCGATCTCCACCGTGCGGTCGTCACCCCCGGCGTGGCCCAGGCGCACGCGACGCAGCCGCCGGCCCTCGAGCTCCGGCGCGGCGGCGTCGGGCCACTCCACGAAGGCGACGGCATCGGGGGTCAGGTAGTCCTCGAGCAGGCCGGGGTCCTCGCCTTCGAGGTCGCCGCCGAGGCGGAACAGGTCGAGGTGGGCGACCGGCACGCGGCCGTGGTAGCGGGCGCCGATCGTGAACGTCGGGCTGGTCACCGGTTCGCCGACGCCCAGCGCGCGGGCCGCCCCGCGCACGAACGTCGTCTTGCCGGCGCCGAGGTCGCCGGCGACGAGCACGACGTCGCCGGGCCGCAGGTCGACTGCGAGCGCGGCGCCGAGCGCCTCGGTCTGTTCAGCGGAAGTGGTCCTACTCGGGCTTGCCACGCAGGCGCAGGCGCAGGCCGACGCCTGTGAGCAGGAGGCCGCCCCCGGCGAGGGCGACGAGCCACGTCTCCGAGCCGGTGCGCGCGAGCTGCTGGCCGGCCGCACTGCCCTGGCTGCCGCCACCTCCGCTGCCGGAGGAGCCGCTGCCGGCGGCGCTGCTCGACCCGGAGGAGGCGCCGGCCGAGCCGGACGCGCTGCCCGACGACGACCCCGATGACTGCCCGCTCGAGCTTCCGCTGGAGCCGCTGCCGGAGCTCGACCCGCTCGAGCTCTGGCTGCTGCCGCTCGACCCCTTGCCCCCGAAAGGATCCTCGTACTGGTTGTCGCCGGCGCTCTGGGCCACCGCGACGGCGGGGAACGCCAGAGCGGCGGCCAGGGTGAGCGCGGCGGCGCTGCGACGGGGGGCGAACACGGCGGCACAGGCTAGCCAAACGTTCGGTTCCAAACGCGGTCGCCCGATCGGCCGCCTCCGGCAGCCGCCGGCTCGACCGCTCTCCCTCGAACGTGCGGTAGCTTGCGCCTCCATGACCGAGCGCACGGCGCGACGCCTGCGACCGACCGCTTGGGGCGAGGCGCTCACGGTGCTGCGGGAGTCGGAGACGATCAAGGCCGCCGCGCTCGCGGCGGCCTACGTCGTGGCCATCGGGCTTGGTCTCGTGTTCACGATCGTCGCCGCCCGCATCCTCGGCGACAGCTACGGCGCCCTGGCGCGCCTGACCTCGTTCTACCTCATCCTCAGCGTGCCCGGGATTGCCCTGCAGGCGGCGGTCGCGCGCGAGGTGGCGGTGGGCGACCTCGGCGGACCGGCCGACCTCGCGGCGTCGCTACGGGTCTGGCTCAAGCAGATCGCGATCCTCGGCGTGGTCGTGCTGGTCGCGTCGGTGCTGCTGCGCGCGCCGCTTGCCGACCTGCTCCACGTGGACCAGCAGTGGGCGGCCGCCTCGGTGCCGTTGACCGCGGTGCTGTGGCTGGTGGTCTCGATGCAGCGCGGCCTGCTGCAGGGGGTGCGCGCGTACTCGCCGGTCGGCGTCTCGATCGTCGCCGAGGGCGGCGGCCGTCTGGTCCTGGGCATCGGCCTGGGCGCCGCGACGAGCAGCGTCGCCTGGACCTGGCTGGGCCAGCTGCTTGCCCTGATCGCGGTGTTCGTCGGCCTGATCTGGGTGCTGCGAGGGCGGCTCGCGCCGCCCACCCCGTCGTCGCGCGCCGAACGGATGCGCGACCTCATCCGCATGGCGTGGGTGCCGATCGTCGGGCTCACGCTGCTCGCGGTGCTGCAGAACATCGACGTCATCGTCTCTGGGCACGTCTTCGTCAAGCACCAGGCCAGCGCCTACGCGGCCGCCGCGGTGGCCGCCAAGGTGCCGTACTGGGTGACAGTCGGCATCGCGCTCTACCTACTGCCCGAGGCCACCCGCCGCGCGGCGGTGGGTGAGCGCCCGCTCGGCGTGCTCGGCCGCTCGATCGGACTGCTCGCCGCGGTGGCGGTGCCGTCGCTGCTGATCTTCGTGGCCGCGGCCGAGCCGGTCCTGCGGCTGGGCTTCGGCGCCAAGCTGACGGGCGCGTCGGGCGCGCTGGCGGTGCTGTGCCTGGCCTACACGATGCTGTCGGCCGCCTTCCTCGCCGTGCAGTACCTGCTCGCGCTGCGCCAGGAGCTGTTCCTGGTCGTGCTCGGGGCCGCAGCCGCGCTCGAGCTGATCCTCCTGCCGACGATCTCCGTGTCGCTGAACGGCTACGCGGGGCTCGTGCTCATCGCGCAGGGCGCGGGAGCGGTCGCGCTCATGGCCATGGCCCTGCGCGCGCGGCCGCACGGCGTCGGCAATCCCGAGGCGGTGGTGCCGTGACCGTGGCGGTGCGCATCGGGCTGGCGGTCGTCGCCGCCGCGGCGATCGTCTGGCTCGCGCTCGGTTTCCGCGCGAGCCGGTTCGAGGCGCGCGGGATCGACCTCGCGACGCGGCCGAAGCCTCTGGTCGCGCCGTCGCTGCGGGCGCTGATCGACGCCGAGGCCAACAACGCGGACTCGCGCCCGATCCTCTTGAAGGGCGAGTTGTTCATCTTCGCCGGCCAACCGCGACGGGCGATCGCGCCGCTCGAGGAGGTCGTGCGGCGCGAGCCCGAGAACTTCGAGGGCTGGCGCCTGCTCGCGAACGCCGCCGCGGCGAGCGGCGACAAGGGCCTGGCCGCGCGGGCCGGCGCGCGCGCGACCGAGCTCAGCCCGCCGGTGTCGGGCCGGTAGGGGTACCAGACGCGCGCCGCGATAACGGAGAGGTGCTTGACATTGCGCCGTTCAAACGGCGCCGGCGGCAGCCCGGCAACAACCGTCTGCGATTCGCGGTCGACTCGTGTCGCAGGGCGACCACGATCGACCATCCCACCCGAACCCACCCTCCTTCGTCGCTGCCGTTCAAACGGCGCCGGCGGGCAGACCGCCCCGAGACGCGCGCTTCGCACAGGCCGCCCCCGCGCGAACCAGACCCGGAGATGCCACCCCCACCAGCTCACCCCGGGGTTTGATCGTCGTCGTCTTGCCGGCGCCGTTGGGCCCAAGGAAGCTTGAACACCTCGCCGGCGCCGACCTCGACACCGACGCCGCGCACCGCCTCGACATCGCCGAACGACTTGGGCAGCTCGGTGACGGCGATCGCAGATGGACCCTCCACGCTTCTCACTCGAGGAGCGCCTCGTCCCCCCAGGCGACCAGCGCCCCGGCCAGCAGGACGGCCACCAGCGAGACGGCCGGCATCTCCCAGTCCCAGTCCAGGCCGGCATGCACGGCAAAGACGCCGAGCGTCGCCGCGGCGCCCGCGGCCGGCGCCGGCGCGGTGCGGAAGGCCCGGCGCGCCGAGACCGCCACGCCGACGATCAGCGCCGCGAGGATCGCCGCGCCGACCAGGCCGAGCTCGCCCAGCGTCTCGAGGTAGAGCGAATGGGCGTCCTTGGCCGGGTCGAAGACGGTGCGCTCGCGCAGCCAGTCGACCCGGAACGCCCCGGAGCCGGCCCCATGGAGCGGGTCGGCCCGAAACTCCCGCAGCGCGACCCGCCAGTAGTCGTAGCGGTTGGACTTCACCGAGGCCAGGCGCGCGGTGCTCGCCCCCGCCGCCGGCGTGCCGGGCTTGGACTCGAGCGCCGCCGCGCCCAACGTCGCCCCAAGCAGCACGACGAGGCAGGCTGCGATCACGAGCCGGGCGCGGGGCAGGCGCACCGGGTCGGCGCGCAGGCGGCCGGCGTCCTCGGCGCGACCCAGCCACCAGATCATCCCGGCGCCGGCGGCCATGAGCGCGAGGAGGACGGCGAGCATCGCCGCTCCCTCCGCCGTCTTGGCGCCGCCGCCCCCCTCGAGCGCGCGGACGGCGGGCAGCGCCGCTGACGCCGCGGCGGCGAGGACGCCGGTGGCGAGCAGGACGCCGATCGCGCGCACCTGCCGGCGCGCCGGCGCGAGTGCGGCCAGGACGACGAGGCCGACGGCGAGCACGGCCAGCGCGCCGCGCGAGAACGACAGGTAGACGCCGACCGCGAGCGGCGGGCCGATCGTGGCGGCGGCGAGGCGCAGGCGGAGGTCCCGCGTCGCGTCCCCGGCGACGCGCGTCGCGAGCACGAACCCCATGGCCGCGAGCAAGCCCATCGCGTTCCAGTAGGTGAGCGGCTGCTCGAGGCGCCCGAACGCCGAGCGCGAGTGGGCGAGCGTGATCAGGTCGGGCAGCAGCCGCCCGGACAGGCCGTAGGCGACCACGACGAAGGCGCCGAAGGCGAGGGCGGGCTCGACCCCGCGCGCCGCGGGCCGTGGGCCGAGCAGCGCCGCGGCGGCGATCAGCGCGCCGAGGTAGAGGGCGACGCGCTGCAGGTCGTCCTGCACGGCGCCGGCGAGCGGGGCCCAGTCGAACGATATGGCGATCCAGCCGGCCAGTGCGGCAAGGGCGCCGACCGCGAGCCGCCCGGGCCAGCGTCGCGGAAACGGGCGCGGCGAGACGACGGCCGCGGCAAGCACGAGCGCCCACGCCGCCATCCCCGCCACCTCGCGCGGCTCGTCGAAGAACCCGCCCGAGAAGAAGGCGATGGCCGTCGGGCCGGCGAGCAGGACGCCGGCGCAAAGAGCGCGTGCGCCGGTCACGACGGGCTCGTCTCGGCGGCCACTGCCGCCCGGTCGTCGGCCAGGGTGCGGGTCTGCGCGGTCGGTCCGGTCAGGCGCCGCCCGAGCCGCAGCGCCGGGCGCTCGAGCGCGTACCAGCTCACCGCCGCGATCGCGAGGGCGCCGGCCAGCGCCACGAGCGTGAACAGGGGCACGCCGAGCCTGTCGTCCCACCCGCCGTCGGCGAGCTTGTCGATCACCGCCAGGTGCCAGAGGTAGAGGCCGTAGGACACGAGGCCGACCCACAGCAGCGGCGGGAAGCCGAGCACGCGGCGCACCCAGCTGCGCGTCGGCTCGCCGAACACCGCGGGCACGACGAGGCCGAGGGCGACCACCGTCTTGAGCTCGTACGCGATCATCACCTGCGCGCGCTCGCCTCCCTGCCAGCCGCGCACGCACAGCGCCGCGTACGCCGCCCCGGCCACGAGCCACGCGACCCACGGATGCCGCTCCAGCAGCTGCACCGGGCGCGGTCGCCATCCTCGCTGCGTCGCCCGCACCGACAGCACCGCCAGCGCCATCCCGGCGGCGAACGTCTCCAGCCAGGCAGGGAAGGCGACGAGCGCGGGGAGGAACGCACGGCCGGCCTTGAACTCGGTCGCCAGCACGACGACCTTCCAGGCGATGCCGGCCAGCGCCAGCGCGGCCAGCGGCCAGAGCTCGCTGCGCAAGCGGTGGATCGCGAGCGCCCACAGCGGCAGAAAGACGTAGAAGACGACCTCGACGCCGAGCGTCCACGCCTGGCCGATGCCGCCGGCGATGGTCGCGGTGTCGTAGACCTGGAGGAAGCCGTAGTACCTGATCACGCCGTCGAGCGTGAACACCTGGCTCTGCAGCCCCAGCCAGAGCGTGATCAGGGTCAGCGCGACCCAGTAGGCCGGGACGATGCGCAGGACGCGCCGGATCGCGTACGGGCGTAGGCGAGAGCGCGCCTCTCCCCGGTCATGGCGCGACACGAACGGGCGGTAGAGCAGGAAGCCCGAGACGACGAAGAAGATCGGGACGCCGACGTTGAGGTTGCCCAGCCACGTGCCGCCGATTGCGTCCTGGGATGCGGCGATGTGGTAGCCGAAGATGCAGAGGGCCGCGATTGCGCGCAGCGAGTCGAACAGGGGGAAGACGCGGCGTTCCGCGGCGCCCCCGCCGCCCAGCCCCGCGCCGCTCACCCGCGCACCCGCCAGACCGTGGCGCAGCCGTAGCGCTTCGGCGGGTCGGTGAACGCCGCCACGGTCGGCGCGATGTCGGCGCGCCCGTGGCAATCGGAGAGCAGGAACCGGGCATGGCTGCGCCGGACGAGCGCGCGTGCCCGCGCCGGCGACAGGCGCCCGGCGAACAGGTCCTCCGCCTGGCGTTGACGGGCGGTGAAGTCCGGCGTCCACGAGCCGGCGCCGATCCAGGTCTCGCGCCCGGTGTAGGCGGGGACGAGCAGGCCCATGTAGACCGGCGCGAGCACGCCGCCGCGCTCGGGGTCGCGCGAGAGCGCGTCCAGCGCGTCGTGCTCGCCGTCGGTGAGGAAGTGCGGCTGGCGCCCGACCGCCACCGCCTTGCGCATGTTGTCTATGCGATAGGCGGTGCCGGGCACGATCAGCAGCGCCGCCACCGCCACCGCCGGCCACAGCGCCAGCGGCCGCTCGCCCAGGTGCTGGCGCCAGGCGAGCACTCCCAGGACGACGAGCGGGAGCGTCAGCCCCTGCAGCGCGTGGTAGGGAAAGGTGCCGAACGGGAGCACGTAGACGGCAAGTGCGAGCGGGGGCCACGCGCGCAGGGCGAGCGAGGCGAAGTCGCGCGGCACCCGCCGGTAGGCGAAGGCGGCGGGCACGGCGAAGATCGCCACGCCGAAGATCACCGCCGGCCACGCGCGGCCCCCGAACGAGCTCGCCGCGTTCGCGGTACCGGCGAGCTTCCAGGCGTCGTCGAGGCGGGAGAGGGCGAGGTAGTAGACGAGCGGTGCGGCGGTGGCGGCGAGCACGATCGCCAGGCGCAGCAGCGGCGGCCGTTGCCTCGTCGAGACGAACAGCATCACTTCGCCGGCCACGAGGATTCCGGCGAAGGTGGCTCCCTGCCAGGGCTGGAGCCAGCCCGCGATCAGTCCCGCGGCAGCGGCCAAAGCGATGCAACGCCGCTGGCCCCCAACGCCCAACGCCCGACGCCCAACGCCGCGCCCCCTCTGGTACGCCAGCAACCCCAGCGGCATGACGCCAACCGCAATGGCGGTGAACAGGTACCCCCACAGGTAGGACCCCGTCCACAGCTCGCCGGTGATCAGGTCGAATTGGAACTGCCTGAACTCCGAGCCGAGGTTCGCCCACCCGACGAGCGCTGCGACGGGTGAGCAGGCAAAGAGGGCCAGGACCAAGGCGAAGCGTCGATCCGCTTGGTGCTGCAGGAACCGGCGCGTGAACAGCAGCGCGCCCGCGAACAGCGCAGCGATCGCCACCGGCTTGAACAGCATGTACGAGGCGACGAGCCCGAGGCCGGCGCGGTGCGCGAGCCCGGCCAGCAGCACCCCGGGATGCAGGAACGACCGCGGGCTGGGGCCGATGTCGTAGAGATTGCGGACGAGGCCGTGGTCGCCGGCCTGGCGCAGCCAGTTCAGGTACTGGAGCGGGTCGACGACCAGGTAGCCGTCGGCGCCCGTGACCACGCCGCCCTTGACCCACACCCGCACGAGCAGCCCGATCAGGACGCAGAACGCCAGCGCGCAGAGGGCGAGCAGCACGGCGCCCTCGAAGCGGTCGAGCCCGAGCGCGCGCCGCGAGCGCGGCGCCGTGCTGGCTGCGACCGCGGCGGACAGCGGCCGCCTACCCCTGGGGCTCGGCCGCCGCCTCGGCGAGCGCGGTGGCCGGCCGCCGCGCCTCGCGGCGGATGTGCCGGCGCGCGGCGATGAGCTCGCGCACGACCGGGACGAGCACGCGGGCCATGCTCAGGCGCGAGCCCGCGCGATCGGCCCACACGATGCCGGTCTCGCGCAGGCGGTAGCCGAGGGCGCGCGCCATGGCGAGCGCCTCGGCGTCGAAGGTCCAGCCGTCGAGGTGAATGCGCGCAAAGACATCCGCGGCCACCGACGCGCGCCAGAGCTTGAAGCCGCAGTAGAGGTCGGTGGTCGGCTCGGCGAGCACGGCGCGGCACAGGAGCACGAACGACCGCCCGACGATGCGGCGCGGCAGCGGCTGGCGCCGGCCGACCCGGGCGCCGGGCGCGAGCCGGGA
This sequence comes from Solirubrobacteraceae bacterium, assembly GCA_045805605.1. Taxonomy (GTDB): domain Bacteria; phylum Actinomycetota; class Thermoleophilia; order Solirubrobacterales; family Solirubrobacteraceae; genus DATBDE01. The sequence continues at coordinate 29,265 of JBJMKX010000011.1, read as the reverse complement.
GCCCACGACGATGTCGGCGTCCTCGATCAGGGCGAGCATGCCGGGCAGCGACGCCAGCGAAGGTGCGCAGTCGGCGTCGCAGTGCAGGCGCAGCTCGCCCCGCGCGGCCAGCATGCCGCGGCGCACCGAATAGCCCTTGCCGCGGTTGCGCTCGTTGCGCAGGAGCTGCACCCGCTCGCCGTCGGCCAGCGCCCAGACCTCGGCGGCGGTGCGGTCGGCGGACGCGTTGTCGACGACGATGATCTCGAACGGCCGCGGGTCGCGGGCCTGCAGCCAATCGCGCAGCGCCGTCACGGTGGCGGCGATGCCGCGCTCCTCGTTGTACGCCGGTACGACGACGGAGATCCAGGGGCGGTCCACGCGGGCGATTCTATGGGGAGTCGGTGGCTAAGCTGCGGCCCTCATGGCGGCGCCCAGCACCTGCGCCATCTGCGGCGGCAGCCTCGAGCTTGCCTATCCGGGGTCTTCGACGATCGCAGATGCCGAGGCCCTCTCCCCCACCTGCCATCGCGCCGGCGAGCATGGCGACCTCTACCGCTGCACCCGCTGTGGCACCGTGCACCAGCCCGACCTGCCGGTCGGGCCCGAGCTCTACGCGCTCTACCGGCAGATGCGCGACGACCACTACCTCGACGAGGAGCGCGGCCGCCGCCGCACCGCCCGCCGCCTGCTCGACCTGGTCGCCGAGGCCGACGGGCCGCCGGTCCTGCCGGACGGCACGCGCAAGCGCCTGCTCGATGTCGGCTGTGGGCCCGGCCTGCTGCTCGACGAGGCGCGCCAGCGGGCCTACGACGTGCGCGGCCTCGAGCTCTCCGAGGCCTCGATCGCGCACGCGCGCAACACGCTCGAGCTGCCGGTCGAGCAGACCGCGCTGACCGACTTCGCCGACCACGCCGGGTTCGACGTGATCGTCCTCGCCGACGTCATCGAGCACCTCGACGACGTGCCCGGCGGCCTCGACCGCTGCCGCGAGCTGCTCGCGCCCGGCGGGACGCTGTGCGTCGTGACGCCGGACCCGGCCTCGCGCACCGCCCGCCTGGTGGGCGATCGGTGGTGGGGCTACGTGCCGGCCCATACGTTCCTGCTCCCGCGCGCGACCCTGCGCCGGCTGCTGACCGAGCGCGGGCTGGCCATCGCGGCCGACGTCTCGCTCGTGCGCACGTTCTCGCTGCGCTACTGGTTCGCCGGCCTGGGCGAGCGCGGCGGCCCACTGGGGACCGTGTCCGACGCGGCGCAACGCGTACTGCCGCTGTCGCTGTCCCTGTCGCTCTCGCTGGGCGACGAGCGCGTGGTCCTGGCGCGCAAGCCGGCGCTGGTGACCCAGTCGCCCAACGGGGCCGTGCCCGAATCCCAGGCGCGGGCGGCCACGACCTGAGCACCGGCGTGGAGGGCCGCCGCCTGGGTCGGAGGGTGGCGGCCAACACGGCAGCCCAGGTCGCGGGGCGGGCGGTGATCCTCGCCCTGGCGGCGGTCTCGATCGTCCTCATCACCCGCTACCTCGGGCCGTCGTCGTACGGCCGCTACGCGCTTGCCCTTTCCTATATCCAGCTCTTCGGGGTGCTCGCCGACGTCGGGCTGTTCACCATCGTCGTGCGCGAGATCTCCAAGCGGCCCGAGCAGACGTCGCGGCTGGTCGGCAACGCCATGACGCTGCGCGCGCTGGTGTCGCTGGTGGTCGTCGCTCTGGCGCTGGGTGTCTCGCTGCTGCTGCCCTACACGCCGCAGGTGCGCGTGGCGATCCTCATCGCCGCCGTGCCGTTCGTGCTCGGGCTGCTCTCGACCTCGCTCGTCACCGTCTTTACGGCGCGGCTGCGGATGGAGCGGGCGGTGATCGCCGACGTGGTGGGACGCGCGGCGGCGCTGGCCGCCGTGGGCGTCGTGGTCGTTGCCGACTGGGGCTTCTACGCGGTGGTCGCCTCCGCCGCCGTCGGCGCGGCGGTGACGCTGGGCCTGACCGCCACGCTCGTGCGGCCGCTTCAGGCGATCCGATTCGCCGCCGAGCCGGCGGTGTGGCGCATGCTGATCGTCTCCGCCCTGCCGCTGGGGATCGCGCTGACGATCAACCAGATCTACTTCCGCGCCGACACGCTGATCATCTCCCTCTACCGCTCCGACCGCGAGGTGGGGCTCTACGCGCTCGCCTGGCGCGTCTACGAGCTCGTGGCCCTGTTTCCGGCCGTGATCATGACCTCGGTCTTCCCGCTGCTCTCCCGCTACGTGGAGGAGAACGAGGCGCGGGCGCGGCGCCTGCTGCAGTCCGCCAGCGACGTGTTCTGGTCGATCGGGCTGCCGCTTGCCGCGGGCGGCATCGTGCTTGCGCCGGGGATCGTCGAGCTCGCGGGCGGGTCGGGGTTCGCCGACTCTGCCGAGCCACTGCGACTGCTGCTGCCGGCGGGCGCGCTGGCCTACGTCAACGGGCTGTTCGGCTACGCGCTGATCGCGAAAAACCGCCAGCGGGACGCGCTGTGGCTGAACGTCGTGAGCCTCGTGCTCAACCTCGGCCTGAACTTCGCGCTCGTCCCGAGCGAGGGGATCGTGGCCGCCGCGGCCGTGACCCTCGGCTGCGAGGTCGTCATCTTCGGCGGCGCTTGGATGCTGATGCGGACGCACTACCATTTCTTCCCGTCGCTGGTGGGCGCCGGCAAGGCGCTGCTGGCGGCGCTGGTGATGGCGGCGGCGCTGTTCCCGCTGCGCGACGGCCCGGTCGTCCCGCTCGTGGCGCTGGGAGCGGTGGTCTACGGGGTCGTCCTGTACGCCGTCGGCGGCGTCGACCGGCAGCTGATCGCGAGGCTGCGGGCATGAGTCGTGTCCTGGTCCTCTCCTCCGAGCCGGTGGGCGCGCGCATGGCCGGGCCCGCGATCCGGGCGTTGGAGGTCGCGCGCGCCCTGGCCGCCGCCGGCCATGCCGCGACCCTGGCTGCTCCCGCCCCCAGCGAGCTCGCGGACCCGCGCGTGACGCTGCTCGAGGCCGGGTTCGCCGACTTCGACGCCCTCCTCGGCGCGGCGCGCGAGCATGACGTGCTCGTCGCCCAGGAGCTCCCGGCCCAGCTCCTGCGGCACGTGCGCCGCCTGCCGGTGCGGCTCGTGGCCGACCTCTACAACCCGCGTCCGATGGAGGTGCTCGAGGCGGTGCGCGACCGCTCGCGCGCCGCCCAGCGGCGCGCGCAGGCGCTCGCGCGGCTGACGACGCTCGCGATGTGCGCGGCGGCGGACTTCATCGTGTGCGCGTCCGAGAAGCAGCGCGACCTGTGGCTCGGCGGCCTCGCGCTGCACGGGCTCATCGACCTCGACCGCTACCGCACCGACCCGAGCCTGCGCTCGCTGATCGACGTCATGCCGTTCGGGCTGCCGGCCGAGGCCCCCCGGCCCGCCGACGGGCCGATTCTCAAGGGCGCGTGGCCGGGGATCGGGCCCGACGACCGGGTGCTGCTGTGGGGCGGCGGGATCTGGAACTGGCTCGACGCGGTCACGTGCATCGAGGCGGTCGGCCGGCTGCGCGACCTCGACCCGCCGGTCCATCTCGTCTTCCAGGGGATCGAGCGTCCGGGGCTCGAGCCCGTGGATGCCATCTCGGGCACACCGGCCGCCCTGGCGCACGCGGAAGCGCTCGGCCTGCTCGGCTCGCGGGTCCATGTCAACCACGACTGGGTGCCCTACGAGCAACGCGCGGCGTGGCTGCTCGAGGCCGACCTCGGCGTCTCGGCCCACCACGACCATCTCGAGGCCCGGTTCTCGTTCCGGACGCGCGTGCTCGACTACCTGTGGGCGGGGCGGCCGGTCGTCGCGACGACGGGCGACGCGCTGGCCGACCTCGTCGAGCGGCGCGGCCTCGGGCGGACCGCGCCACCGGAGGACCCCGAGGCGTTCGCGACAGCCTGCCGGGCGCTCCTCTCAGACGGCGATGCGTGGCAGGCGGCGGCCGACCGCATCGCCGAGCTGCGGCCGTCGCTGACGTGGGCCGAGGCGGTCGAGCCGCTGGAGCGCTTCTGTGCCGATCCGCGCGCGCGGCGCGAGCCGCGCCGCGCCCTCATCGCCGCGCTGACGGCGGCGCAGTACCCGCCGATGATCCCCGAGGTCGTCGAGCGCTACGGCGCGGCCGAGCTGGTCAGGAAGGCGGGTCGCCTGCTATCGCGGGCGGCCCGCCGGTCCTGACCGGGCTAGAGTCACCGCTCGCATGAGCGCCGTCACGGAAACGGCCGCGCCGTCGCCCGCGATCAGGCGCCGGGCGGAGGCGCTTGCGCGGCGGGTCGGGCTGGACCCGTTCGAGCTGGCGTGCCTGCTCGTGCTGATCGCGCAGGCGTTCTTCGTCCTTGCGGCGTTGCTGACCAAGGGGCGGCCGCTGTCGGGGGCCGACGGCCTGCTCGCCTCCGATCAGCTGCAGTACTTCGCCTGGATCCGCGAGGCGTCCAACCACGTCCTCATCGGCAACCCCTTCGACCTCGCGCCCGGTGACCGGGTCTTCCTGCACCCCGGGTTCCTGATCAGCGGCGCCGTCCACGACGTCACCGGCCTCTCGATCCCGGCCTCGTTCATCGGGCTCTGGAAGCCGGTGGCGATTGCCGTGACCTTCATCGGAGCCCTCAAGTACGTTCGGCGCCTTCTCTCACCCGGCGGCCAGCGCCATGCGGGCCTGGTGCTCGCGCTGTTCGCGGTGATGCCCGCCTCGGCGCTGGTGGCGTGGTCGGGCTGGGGCGGCAAGCCGCGCGAGTACAGCTTCGACTTCATCTCCGGGGAGATGTGGAGCGGCCAGTACCTCTGGGGCTACCTGATGACGGCGATCGCCGTGTTCACGGTGCCGCTCGTGCTGCTGGGGGTCGAGCGCTGGCGGCGCACGCGCCGCCTGGGGCTGCTGGCGTGGTCGGCGTTCGGCGCGCTGATCGTGTGCTGGCTGCAGCCGTGGCAGGGGGCGACGCTGGCGCTGATCGTGATGGGCGTGGAGGGGTGGCGCTGGCTGCGGTCGCGCGAGCGCCCGGCGTGGCCGCTGCTCATCGTGCTCGTCGCCGTCGGGCTGCCCGCCGCCTACTACCTCGCGCTCGGCCATCTCGATCCCTCCTGGGAGCTCGCCGGCAAGTCGAATGCCGCCGGCGCGCAGGCGGAGTGGAAGTGGCCATGGTGGGCGATGCTGTTGACGGTGGGGCCGCTGGCGGCGCCGGCGGTGCTCGCGTATCGCAAAGCCACCCCCACGTGGCAGGACGTCGCCGTGCGCGTGTGGCCGCTCGCCGCGCTCGTCGTCTACCTCGCGCCGCTGGGCACGTTCCCCTACCACGCCTTCCAGGGCCTCGCTGTGCCGCTCGGGATCCTCGCGGTGCAGGGCGTCGTCTCGGTGTGGCCGCGGCCGAACGCGTGGGTCGTCGCCGGGGCGCTCGCCGTCATGACCGTGCCCGGCTTCGTGCACAAGGTCGAGGTCTCGGCGAACTCGATCCACACCGCCGGTGACCCCTTCTTCGTGTTCCCCGACGAGGTGCGGGCGCTGAAGTCGCTCGAGTCCGACCCGCGGCCCGGTGGCGTCCTCGGGCCCACGTACGCGGGCTACATGCTCCCGTACCGCACGGGGCGCGAGAGCTACATCGGCCCGTTCTCGTGGACGCCGCACTGGAAGGAGCGCCAGCGCCTGGCCGACGGGCTGTTCGAGGGCCGGCTGCGCGGCGCGGCGGCGCGGGCCTTCGTGCGCTCGACCAACGCCCGCTGGCTGTTCGAGGACTGCCGGCCTGGCCTGGCGAACCTGCAGCCCGAGCTGCGGCCGCTCCTGGCCCGGGTGACGCGGTTCGGGTGCGCGACGGTGTACGAGCTGCGGTTCCGGCCGGCCATGGCGAGGGTGGCGGGGCGGCCGGACCAGTAGTGGAGCGCATTGTTCGGGCCGCCGCGCGCAACCAGGCGAGCTGGATGGCGAGCGTGGCGCGGGTCCAGGGCGGCGGCGTGCATCGGGTCGGGCCGCTGCGGGTCGTGGAGCACGGCGGCGATGCGACCGTGCTCTTCCCCTGGCGCGCTTCGGGAGCCTCGTTCGACGCGCTGCTCGACTGGGGCCGCGCGCGTGACGTGCGGCGCATCGGAGTATGGGCGACGGGCCTCGCGCCGGTCGACGGGCTGCGCGCGCGGCTGGTCGCGCGCGGCTTCGAGGAGGGCTGGCGGCCGCACTGGATGTCGATCGAGGCGTCGAAGCTGCCGATTGCCACCGAAGACCAACGGGTGGCGACCGTCGAGGCCGTGCCCGAGTACGACGCCTACGGCCAGGCGCTGCTCGGCCTGGCGCGGGAGCCTCGGTTCTGGCACGCGGCGGCCCGCCTCGACGGCGTCTACGCGGGCCACGCGTGGTCGCACCGGGTCGGCGAATGCGCCGGGGTCTACGACGTCGACGTCCGCCCCCGGTTCCGCCGCCGCGGGCTGGGTACCGCGCTGACCCTGGCGGCGATCCGAGCGGCGCAAGCGCCGCTCGTGGTGCTCAACGCCACGGGCGCCGGCGAGGCGCTCTACCGGGCGCTGGGCTTTCGCTCGGCGGGGTTCGGGTGGACGTGGTGGTGGGAAGGGCGTGCGGGCGGCGCGCAGCCCTGACCGCTCGCAGGCGGCTCACCGGCGCTCGTACCCGTATACCGCGATCGGCGCGAGGCCATCGAACGTCCGCCTCGAGGTCAGCACGTAGCCGCCGGCGATCGGCGGCGGCGGCGGCGCATCGGGGAACCCCAGCACCTGCTGGCCGACCACCCACATCGCCCGATGGTCCCCTCCGGCCCGGGCCAGGCGCCGCGCGTCCCCGCCCGGCACCGAGATGGTGCGGATCGACCGCGGCAGCTGGACCTGGAGGGCGCGCAGGTTCACCGGTTGGCGTCCAGCCGCATTCGGCACGGGGAAGAGCTCGAGCTCCACGACGCGGTCACCGTGGATGACCCGCCCGTCGAGGTAGGCGGCGACGGCCTTCCAGTCCGGCCGCTGGTGGCGCTGCTCGAACGACTTGCCCAGCCCGATCCCGAGGCCGATCGCGCTGAGCGCCACGCCGGCGATTGCCAGTGGCCGCGGCAGCGCGACGAGCAGCGCCCCGACGAGCAGGTAGAGGTAGGGCAGCGAAGCGATCAGGTTGCGCCCGACGTAGATGTTGGGCCGAAACAGCGAGTACACGATCAGGCCGACGGGGGTCACCAAGGCCAGCGCCGCGACGAGCAGCAGCCCGCGATCGGCCCGCCCGGCCAGGACCGCGAAGGCGACGCCCGCCAGTGCCAGCGCCGCGGCCAGGCCCAGGGCGACCCACCCCGCGGCTCCGGGCAGGTCGACCACCTTGACGTACGGCTGGCCGGCCACCGCCCGCAGCGCTTCCCGCGCCACCGTGTCGGGCGTGAGCTTGACCAGGAACGCGATGGCCCCGTTGTCGCCGGGCGCGAAGGGCAGCCAGGCGGCGACGATCAGCGCGACGGCGGCAAGCGAGGCCAGCAGCGGTGCCAATCGCTCGCGTGCGGTCCACAGCGCCCACAGGGCCTGCGCCGCGACCACGAACAGCGCCGTGTAGTGGGTGAGCAGGGCCGCCGCCACGAGCACGGTCAGCAGCGCCCAGCGCCCGAACCCGCCATGCTGCACCGCCCATAGCAGCGCCCAGGTCGAGGCGACGACGAAGAAGGCGAGGAGCGCGTAGGCGCGCGCCTCGTTCGAGTACCAGACCAGGAACGGGCTCAGCGTCGCCAGCCCCGCCCCCACCAGCGCCCCCCACGAGCCCACCAGGCGCCGCCCCACTGCGAACACCAGTGGGATCGTCGCCACGCCACAAACGAGCGACGGAAGCCTCAGCCAGATCTCGTCGGACCCGATGCGCCGCGCCAGCCAGGCGACGACGAAGAAGGCCGGCGGGGAGACCTCGGTCGTGCGCACCGCGTGGATGAGGTCGTGCAGGGAGCCGACGGCGGCGGTGTCGTAGGTGAACAGCTCGTCGCCGAACAGGCTCTGATCAAGGCCTGGAATGCGGACGGCGAGGGCCACGCCCACGAGGCCCGCGACGGCAAGCAACATCCATCTCGCGCTCGTCGGCACAGCGCGGCAGACTACGCGCGGCTTGCCGCAGCTCGTCCGCCTCCCTGCTCCCTCGCGCCCCGCCCAGGCCCCCGGCGCGCCACGCCCTGTCATGGCAGCGCGGCGGCGCAGCCGGTGGCTGATCTACCTCGTGCTGTACCTCGCTGCCGCGGCGATCTCGGCCATCACCGTCTACAAGGGCCTCCAGCCCAACGACGAGGGCCTGATGCTCCAGGCGGCGCGCCGGATCGCCCAGGGCCAGGTTCCCTACTCCGAGTTCTGGTGGTACTACCCGCCGGGCCAGCCCTACCTACTGGGCGGCCTCTGGAGCGTGGCCGGCCCGTCCCTGATCTCGTGGCGCATCGTCCGGGTCCTCACCGACGCCGCGGTCGCCGTCCTCGCCTATGCCTTGGCGCGCCGCGAGGCCGGCCCGCGGCTCTCGCTGGGCGCATGGGCGGGCGCGGCGCTGGCGATGGGCCAGCTTCCGCAGCCGCACCCGTTCCCGATCGCCCTCGCGCTTGCCCTCGGGGGGCTGCTCCTGTTCGAGCGCCGCCCTGTACTGGCGGGGATCCTCGCCGGCGTGTGCGCGGCTTGGCGCCTGGAGTTCGCGGGCTACCTGGCGCTGGGGATCCTGCTCGCGTTCGCGATCCGCCCGGTCGCCGGCGCCGAGCGCGTGCGCGCCGCCGTGCGCTTCGCCGTCTCGGCGCTCGTGACCGGCGCCGCCCTCTTTGCCCCCGTCGTCGCGGCCGCCGGCTTGGACAAGTCGTGGGACATGCTCGTCCGCTATCCGATCATCGACTTCGGCAAGTACCAGTCGCTGCCGTTCCCGATCGACTTCGACGGCCCCCTCAACACGGAGTCGGTGGGCGGCTTCCTGTCGGACTCGTTCGAGAACCTGCTCCAGTTCTACCTGCCGCTGGCGCTCGTGATCGGCCTGGCCGCCTCGCTGCTCGCGCTGCTCATCCGCGCCCGCCGCGACGACTGGGCGTGGCTGGGCACCGCCGTCTTCGCGTTGGGGATGACGCACTACATGATCGTGCGTCCCGACGAATTCCACACCGCCCCGCTCGCGGTGCTGGTGTGCGTGCTGGCGGCGTGGGGCATCGCCCAGGTCAACCTGCGCGTCCCGGTGCGTCGCAAGCGCAAGGTCCACGCCACCATGCCGTTCCCGCGCAGCGCCGCCGGCCGCCATCCGGGCCAGGTCAAGCCCGCCGATCCCCTGCTCGAGCGCCGCGAGGGCCGGCCCCCGCGGCTGACGCCGTTTGTCGGCGCCAGCGGGGCGCGCCCCCGCCGCGCGCTCGCGCTGATGCCCGCGCTGGTCGCGGCGGTCGCGCTCCTGTACGTGATCGCCGAGGGCCTTGACCGCAAGGTCCTCGCGCTCGGGGACGACACGGCTCCGCTGGACCTGTCGGTCGCCGACGGCGTACAGGCCAATCCGCGCTCGGTCGGGCCGCTCGAACGCGCGGTGCGCACGGCGGACGCCCGCGTGCCGCCCGGGCGCCCGGTCTACGTCGCCACGCGCCGCTCGGACCTCGTCACCTCGGGCGACCCGCTCTTCTACGTGCTCGCGCTGCGCAACAACCCCACGCGCTACGACATCGCCGCCCCGGGGGTGGTGACGACCGCTCCGGTCCAAGACGAGATCGTCGGCGACCTCCAGCGCACCCGCACGCCGGTGGTCATCCGCTACGACTCGCCGGTCACGGCCGCCCCAGAGCCCAACCGCGCCGGCAAGTCGACCGGCGTGACGATCCTGGATCGGTACCTGACGAGCGCGTACCGGCCGGTCGCGCGCTACGGGTTCTACGTGGTGCTCGAGCGCAAGCCGCCGCCGAAGCCGGCGCGCCATCACCGCCGTCGGCGTTAGCCGCTCGGTTCGACTAAAACCGGCCGGAGGCGGCCGCGGGCACGCGGGCGCGAGAGCGGGCGTGGCGGGCGCTCGAGCTCGCTGGTCTCCTCGACGATCTCCCGCAGCCCCGCCTGGAAACGGCGCACGTCGAAGCGCCGCGCGTTGTCGATGCAGGCCTCCGGAGCGACCGAGTCGGCGTCGAAGCGCCGGACGGCCTCCGCCAGCGCCTCGGGCCGGCAGGGGTGGAACAGCGTCCCGGTCTCGCCCTCGATCACCGTCTCCAGCGCGCCGCCCTCGGCGTAGGCGATCACCGGCCGGCCGGCGGCCTGGGCCTCGACGGCGGCGATGCCGAACTCCTCGGTCGCGGTCACCACCAGCGCGCGGCAGCCCTCGAACAGCTGCGCCGCGCGCTCGTCGCTCACCCGCCCCTCGAACGCGACGTTGGCCGGCGCCATGCGCCGCAGCCGGCGGGCGTCGGGCCCGTCGCCGACCACTACGAGCGGCAGCCCGAGCCGGGCAAATGCCTCCACCGCGACCGAGATGCGCTTGTGCGGCATCAGCTCGGAGACCACGAGGTAGTAGTCGGCCACCCGGCCCGGGGTGAAGCGCTCGGTCTCGACCGGCGGGTACAGCACGGTGGCGTCGCGGTTGAAGTAGCGGGCGATGCGCCGCGACGTCGTGTGCGAGTTGGCCACGTACCGGTCGACACGCTGGGCGGCGATCCAGTCCCACTGGCGCCAGCGGTTGAACACCACCGAGAGGGTGGCGCGGCCGAGCCCGTTGCGGCCCGACAGCGTCTCGTCGCGCGCGTTCCAGGCGTAACGGAACGGGTTGTGGCAGTAGCAGACGTGGGTGGCGCCCTCGTGGACGATCACGCCGTGCGCCCAGGCGCTCGACGACGAGACCACGATGTCGTAGCCGCGCAGGTCGAAGGACTCGATCGCGTAGGGGTAGAGGGGGAGCAGCGGCCGGAACGTGCGCGCCGTCGGGCGCAACCGCTGCAGGAACGACGTGTTGATCGGTCTGTGCGCGAAGCGGCCCTCCGTCCCCTCCTCGTCATAGACCGCCGTGTACACGTCGGCGTCGGGCCAGACCTCGCAGATGGCCATGAACACCCGCTCCGCCCCACGGATGTCGAGCAGGAAGTCGTGGATCAGCGCGACGCGTGGGGACGCGGGAGCAGCAGCCGCCATGTGGGCGGCGAGTCTATTCACTAGGGTGGCCGACCCGTGAAATCGCGACCGATGGCGATTGCCCTGCTCGTGGCCGCGCTCTTCGCGCTGCCGAGCTGCGCCGGCGCCGCCAAGGTATCCCGTCCGAAGGTGCCGGCCGGCTTCTTCGGTGTCATGGCCGACGGGCCGCTGCTCTTCAACGGCTTCGACGACCAGGCCGAATTCGACCTCATGGATCGCACCGGCGTCCAGACCATCCGGATGGCCATGCCCTGGAGCGTCATGGAGCCGAAGCCGGGACAGCTCGACTTCTCGGCCAGCGACACGGTGGTGGCACAGGCCGCCGGCCACGGCTTCACGCCGCTGCCGACGGTGACCTTCGCCCCCGACTGGGCGGCGCGCCACCCGGGCAACTCCAACTCGCCGCCGGAGGGCACCGAGAACTACGCCAACTTCATCGCCGCGTGCGTGCGTCGCTACGGGCCGGGCGGCTCGTTCTGGGCCGAGCATCCCGACGTGCCCGCCCGCCCGATCCGCTCCTGGCAGGTCTGGAACGAGCCCAACCAGCCGGTCTTCAACTGGTCCGACCAGCCGTTCGCGGCCGACTACGTGGCCCTGCTGAGGGCCGCGCGCGCGGCGATCAAGGGCGTCGACCCCGGCGCGCACGTCGTCCTCGCGGGCCTCGTGGGCACGAGCTGGACCGCGCTGGCCCAGGTCTACAAGGCGGGCGGCCGCAAGCTCTTCGATGAGGTCGCGATCCACCCGTTCACCCTCCAGCCGCCCAACGTGCTGAAGATCCTGCGCAAGGACCGGGCGGTGATGCGGCGCTACCACGACAACCGCAAGCCGATGTACATCACCGAGCTGACCTGGCCGGCGGCGAAGGGCAAGCGGCTGACGCGCACCTACGGCTACGAGGTCAACGACGCGCAACAGGCGCGCAAGCTCGGCCAGGTGATTCCGCTGCTGGTCGAGCAGCGGCGGGCGCTCCGGCTCGAACGCGTCTACTGGTACACGTGGATCTCGACCGCGCCGGAGCCGACGAACGACCCCTTCTCCTACTCGGGCCTGCGCCAGCTCACCGACGACGGCAGCACCGTGCGGTCGCGCCCGTCGCTGGCGGTCTACGCGCGCATGGCGCACCGCTACGAGTAGCCCCGCCGTCCTCTTCGTCTCCTACTCGGGCGCCCTCGGCGGCGCCGAGCGGCTGCTGCTGGAGGCGGCGGACGCGGCGCCCGCGACGCCGACGCTGGCCGCGCCTCCCGGACCCCTGGCCGAGGCGGCGCGCGAGCGCGGGATGACCGTGTTCGCGCCGCCGGCGCGCAGCATGGAGCTGCGCCGCTCGCTGCGCGACCGGGCCGGCCACGCGGCCCGGCTGGCCGTGCACGGCCGCGAGGCCGCGACGCTCGCCCGCGACCTCGGCGTGGACCTCGTGGTGGCGTGGGGTATGCGCTCGCTGCTGGCGGTCGCATCGGCGCTGCCGCGGGGCGGTCCGCGGCTGCTCTTCGCCCACAACGACGTCCTGCCGGGGCCGGCCATCGCGGCCGCGGTCCGAGCGGCGGCACGCCGCGCCGACGGCGGCATCGCGCTGTCGCACACCGTGGCCGACGACCTCGGGATGGATGGGGTCGAGGTCATCCACCCGGGCGTGGACCTCGAGGCCTTCCGACCGGCGTCACCCGCGAAGCCGCCCTACGCCCTGCTCGTGGGGGCGATCGAGCCCTGGAAGCGGCCGGAGCTGGCGCTGGAGGCGGTCGCGCACGTCGAGCACCTGCGGCTGGTGATCGCCGGCGAGCCGATCGGCGAGGAGGGGCGACGGCTGCTCGAGCGCCTGCGGCGGCGGGCGGCCGAACCGGATCTGGCCGGGCGTGTTGACGTGCGGGGGTGGGTCGAGGACCCGCGCGACCTTGTAGCCGGGGCGTCGGTACTGCTGCACTGCGCGGACCGGGAGCCGTTTGGCATCGTGATGATCGAGGCGCTGGCGAGTGGCGTGCCGGTGGTGGCTCCGGCGAGCGGCGGGCCGACGGAGATCGTCACCGCCGCGTGCGGGCGGTTGTATCCGGCGGGGGATGCCGCGGTTGCCGCTCGGGGCCTGCTGGAGTGCCTCGAGCGGCCGGGGATGCGGGAGGCGGCCCGGGAGCGGGCACACAGTTTCGACGTTGCCGACACGAGAGCCGCCTGGCAGGACGTGCTTTCGGCCGCTGAGCGGGGCGGGTCGGGGATGCCCGAGAGGCGGCCGGCTTCGCCGGCCTCAAATGGGTTGATCCTCTCGGGTCACCCCCGCCCGCCCCGCTTGGAGCCCGGGGCGCTTGGGCTCGTCGCCGTCACGCACAACAGTGAGGCCGACCTCGGTCGACTGCTCGCATCCGTCGCCCGGCACCTTCCCTCCGCCTCGGTTGCGGTCGTCGACTCAGGCTCCGACGACGACTCCGTCGTTGTTGCCCGCGATGCCGGCGCCGAAGTGCTCCCGCTCGACAACGTCGGCTATGGCGCCGCCGCCAATGCGGGCGTCGCTCGGTGCTCGGCCGAGGTCGTCGTGGTTCTCAACCCCGACGTCGAGCTCGTGGACGACTCGCTTGCCGACCTCGCCGCGCAGGTGCAGGCTGACCGGCTGTACGTCCCGCTCGTCCTCCTTCCCGACGGGCGCCGGCAGGACGTCGTCCACAACGGGCCCGGCGGCTGGAGCGACGTCGCCATCGCCCTCGGGCCGCCCGCTGCCCTTCCGCCGCCGCTGCGCCGCCGCGTCCAGCCCTGGCGCTACCGCCAGCCGCGCCGGGTCGACTGGCCCGTCGCCGCCTGCCTCGTCGCCCGCACCGAGACGCTGCGGCGACTCGGCCCGTTCGACCCCGAGATCTTCCTTTATGCGGAGGATCTAGATCTCGGCCTGCGTGCCCGTGAGGCGGGCATCGAGACGTGGTTCTGGCCCTCGGCCCGCGTCGTCCACCACCAGTCGCACACGACCACGAAGGCGTTCGGCGGCGAGCCGTTCGAGCGCCTTGCCCGCCAGCGCCACGACGTCGTCGCGCGGCGGCTCGGGGAGCGGGCGGCGGCCCGGGACGACGCCTTGCAGGCGCTGACGTTCGCGAACCGCGCGGCGCTCAAGCGTTTGCTCGGCCGGCCGGCCGTCCGCGAGCGCGAGCAGCTCGCGGCCGTCCGTCGGGCCAGGCGCTGACTACTCGGTCACTCGTTCGACGAGGAATGCGACGCGCACGTGCGCGCGCCACTCCTCGAGATTGTCGCCGCGCAGGCCCGTGGACACGACGTCGACGGCCTTGATGTTGCGGAGCGTCTGACGCGCGTCGCTGAGCGCAGCCTGGACGGCGGCGTCTGACCCGTCAGGCGAGCTCCCCACGAGCTCGATGATCTTGACGACCGACACCTCTCCTCCTCTCGTGGCAGGGCGGGACAGCGTGGCACCCTACTCCGATGCCGCTTCGGTGCACCTGGGACCAGGTGGCGGCGTTCCGGCTACGCCGCCAGCACCTCGCCGAGCCCGGCGACGACCCGGTGGGGGTCGCCGACCGCCTCGTCGGCGTCCACGCGCAGATCGCTTCGAGCGCCGAGATGTCCCTCGCCGCGCGCGTGCCGGGACTGACCGCCGCCGACGTCCGCGGCGCCGTCGCCATGCGCCGCAGCTTGGTCAAGGCCTGGGGACTGCGCAAGACCCTGCACTTGTTCGCGCCCGCCCAGCTGCCGGTGGTCCTGGCCGCCCTTCGCACCTCGTCGCTGTACCGCAACGCCCACCTCAGGCCCGCCTGGCTGCGCTACCACAAGGTCACGCTCGAGGAGATGCAGGCCATCGACGCCCACGTGGGCGAGGCGCTCGACGGCCGCGCGCTGACGCGGGACGAGCTCGCCTCCGAGCTCGAGCGCATCACCGGCTCGGATTCCGTCGGCGAGGCCGTGCGGTCGGGCTGGGGCGCCGTGCTCAAGCCCGCCGCGTTCCGCGGCGAGCTCTGCTTCGGCCCCGACCGCGGGCGCAACGTCACGTTCGTCCGCCCCGACCAGTGGCTGCCGGCATGGGCCCGACGCGAGCCGGCCGCCGCGGCCGAGGAGCTCCTGCGCCGCGGCCTGCGCGCCCACGGGCCGATGGCGCTGGACGACCTGCGGCGCTGGTGGGGCGTTCAGCCGGCCGACGCCCGGCGCGTGCTCAAGCGGCTCGGCGACGAGGTGGTCGAGGTCGACGTCGAGGGCTGGAAGGGCCTGATCCTGGCCGCCGACGCCGAAGCGGTCACGGGCGCCGGACGGCCAGACGGCGTCCACCTGCTCCCGATGTTCGACGCCTACACGATCGCCGCCACGCGACACGTGGAGCCGCTGCTCGCACCCGGCGGGGGCCGCGAGGCGATCTACCGCCCCCAGGGCTGGGTCTCGGCGGTCGTGGTCGTCAACGGCCGCTTCGTCGGCACCTGGACCAGCACGAACGGCCGCATCGAGGTCCAGCCGTTCGGGAGGCTGCCGCGAAGGGCGGTCGACGCCGAGATCGAGCGGATCCGGGCCTTCCGCTAGAAGAGCCCGAGCTGCTCGCGCTCGGCCTCCGGCTCGGGCTCAACCTCGGGCGCGGGCATCGGCTCCGGCTCCGGCGCCACCTCGGGCACCGGCTCGGGCTGGTCGGGCGCCGGCTGGGCGAGCAAGTCGGGGATGCGGGCGAAGTCGGCCCGCAGCGTCTCGAGCATCGACGGCGTGTAGAGCGCGGCCGCCGGGTGATAGAGCGGGTACAGCCGCACGGCCCGCGGGCCGATCACCCGCAGCTCGGCCTGTCCGTGCAGCCGGGTGATCCCGGTCGGGTCGCCGCGCAGCAGCTTGGTCGAGAAGTTCCCGAGCGTGCACAGCACCCGCGGCTCGATGAGCTCGACCTGCCGCCACAGGTAGTCCTGGCACGCCTCGATCTCGTTCGGATGCGGGTCGCGGTTCCCGGGAGGCCGGCATTTGAGGACATTGCTGATCCACACCTCGCCTCGCTGGAGCCCGATCTCCCCCAGCAGCTTCTCGAGCAGCTTGCCCGCCTGGCCCACGAACGGGAGGCCCTGCTTGTCCTCGTTGGCCCCCGGGGCCTCGCCGACGAACATCAGGTCGGCGTCGGCGTTACCCGACCCGAACACCACGGTCGTGCGGGTGGCCGCGAGCTGGGGGCACTTCTCGCAGCCGCGGGCCCGCTCGTAGACGGCCTTCAGCGCCTCGCGCCGGTCCGCGGCGGACTGCATGGGGCGAATCTAGACCAGCGTGCAGAGCGAATGGGACGGCGGTTCCCGCATTTTCGGACGGGTATCCTCCCTGACACGGCCGTCACTGCACGCAGGACGGACCGTCCACCGATGTTCGACGCGTCCCCAGTAGCCATCGTGGGTCGGGGCCGCCTTGGCGGCGCGCTCGTCACCGCCCTGCGCGACGCCGGTCTCGCCGTCGACGGGCCACTCGGCCGCGGGGCCGACGGCGCCGGCGCGGACACCGTCATCCTCTGCGTCCCCGACGGTCAGATCGCCGCGGCCGTGGAGCATGTCGTGCCCGGCCGCCTCGTCGGACACTGCTCCGGCGCCACCACCCTGGCGCCGCTTGCGGCGCACGAGGCCTTCTCGCTGCATCCGCTGATGACCGTCCCCGAGCACGGCGCGAGCTTCGCCGGCGCCACCGCCGCCATCGCCGGGGCGACGCCGAGAGCCCTCGAGGCGGCACGCGGCCTCGCCCAGGTCCTCGGCATGCGGGCCGTCGAGGTCGCCGACGCCGACCGCGCGGCCTACCACGCAGCCGCCAGCATCGCCTCCAACTTCCTCGTCACCCTCGAGGGCGCGGCCGAGCGCCTTGCCGCCACGGCCGGCGTCGACCGGGAGGCGCTCGCCCCCCTCGTCCGGGCGACGGTCGAGAACTGGGCGCTGCACGGCGCCCACAAGGCCATCACCGGCCCCATCGCCCGCGGCGACGAGGCGACGGTGACACGGCAGCGAGAGGCGGTGGCCGAGCGGGTACCGGACCTCCTGCCGCTATGGGACGCACTGGTCGAGAGCACGAGGAGCCTGATCCCCGCATGAGGACCGTGCGCACCGTCGCCGAGCTGCGCGAGGCCCTTGTCCCCCACCGCCGTGCCGGGCGATGCATCGGCCTGGTGCCCACGATGGGCGCCTTCCACGACGGGCACCTGTCCCTCATGCGCCGGGCCCGCGCCGAGAACGACGTGGTGGTCGTCTCCCTCTTCGTCAACCCGGCGCAGTTCGGTCCGGGCGAGGACCTCGCCGCCTACCCGCGCGACGACGCCGGCGACGCCGCCGCAGCCAAAGCCGAGGGGGTCGACTTCCTCTTCGTCCCGCCCCACGACGAGGTCTACCCGCCCGGCTTCGCCACCGAGGTGAAGGTCGGCGCGCTCACCGAGCCCCTCGAAGGCACCTCGCGCGGCCCTCAGCACTTCCACGGCGTCACGACCGTGGTGACCAAGCTCTTCAACATGGTCTCACCCGACGCCGCCTACTTCGGCCAGAAGGACGTCCAGCAGGCCGCGGTCATCCGCAAGCTGGTGCGCGACCTCGACTTCCCGGTCCGGATCGAGATCTGCCCCATCGTCCGCGAGCCCGACGGCCTGGCCATGTCCAGCCGCAACCGCTACCTCGCGGGCGCCGACCGCGAGCGCGCCATCGCGCTGTCACGCGCGCTCGTGACCGCGCGAGAGGCAGCGGAGGCCGGCGAGCGCGACGCCAAGGCGATCGTTGCCAAGGCCAAGGCGGCGATGGTGGAGCACGGCGTCGAGCCCGAGTACCTGGAGCTGGTCTCCACCGACACGCTGTCCCCGGTGGAGGAGGTGGGCGACGCCGACGTCCTCGTCGCCGTCGCCGCCCGGGTGGGGCCGGCCCGACTGATCGACAACACCGTGATCCACGCCAATGGGAGGCACTGAGGCGCGATGCAGCGCGTGATGCTGAAGTCCAAGATCCACCGGGCGACGGTGACCGACTCCGACCTGCATTACGTCGGCTCGCTCACCATCGACCCGGACCTTCTCGAGGCCGCGGACATCCGCGACCACGAGCAGGTGCACGTGGTGGACGTCGACAACGGCGCCCGCTTCGAGACCTACACCATCGCCGGCGAGCGAGGCGCCGGCGCGATCCGTGTCAACGGCGCCGCCGCTCGCCTCGTGCACCGCGGCGACACCATCATCGTCATCTCCTACGCGTCTTACGACGAGCGCGAGCTCGACCGCTACGAGCCGCGCGTCGTCCACGTCGACCGGAGCAACCGGATCGACGACGTCGACGCGGAGGTCGCGACGCCAGTCGGGGCCGGGCTTCGCCCGGCCACCCCCTACCCCAATCCGCGGGAGGCTTCCTGATGTCCACCGCTCCCAAGACCCCCGACACCCCCACCGACGAGCGTCTGCCCGTGACCCTGCCGGCGCTCATGGAAAAGCGCGAGCGCGGCGAGCCGATCGTCATGGTCACCGCCTACGACTACCCGTCCGCGCAGGTGGCCGAGGCGGCCGGCGTCGACCTCGTCCTCGTAGGCGACTCAGGCGCCATGACCGTGCTCGGCTACGACTCCACGGTGCCGGTCTCGCTGGACGAGATGCTCGTGCTGGCCTGTGCCGTGCGGCGCGGCCTGAAGACGCCGTTCCTGGTCGGCGACCTGCCCTTCGGCTCCTACGAGGCGTCCGACGAGCAGGCCATCGCGACCGCCCAGCGCTTCGTCAAGGATGCGGGCTGCGGCGCGGTCAAGCTCGAGCGCGGCGGCATCGCCGTGCAGCGCGCCCGCGCGATCGTCGACGCCGGCATCCCGGTGATGGGCCACGTCGGCCTGACCCCGCAGACGGCCACCGCGCTCGGCGGCTACAAGGCCCAGGGTCGCACCGCGCAGCGCGCCCTCGACGTGCACCGCGACGCCCTCGACCTCCAGGAGGCCGGCTGCTTCGCGATCGTGTTCGAGGCGATCCCCGCCGCGGTGGCCGAGACGATCATGGAGCGCATGAAGGTCCCCGTCATCGGGATCGGTGCCGGCGCCGCGACCGACGGGCAGGTGCTGGTCTTCCACGACCTGCTCGGGATCTACGACGGCATGAGCCCGCGCTTCGCCAAGCGCTACGCCCACATCAAGGAGGACATGGTGGCGGGGGTCCGGGCCTACTCCGACGAGGTCCGTTCGGGCCGCTTCCCCGCCGCGGAGCACGCCTACTCGATCGATCCGGACGAGCTCGAGCACTACCGGCAGGCGCTTCAGCCGCCCGCCGGCATCGCCTGGGGACCCGGAGAGGAGATGTGAGCAAACGCGGTCGCGCGGGCGGCCGCCGCGGGCCGCCACCGGCTCGACCGCTCTCGCTTTCGCGTCGTTTTCACATAGCCTGGGGGCATGGCGCGCCTGTCCCAGGTGTTCGTCCCGCGCGACCGCGAGTTCTTCAACCTCTTCGAGGAGGCCGCGGCCAACGTCGTCCGAGCGGCCGACCTCCTCGATCAGATGCTGTCCGCCTTCCCGGACCGGGCCGAGCTGGCGCGGGACATCCTGGTCTGCGAGCAGGAGGGCGACCGGATCACCCACGACATCATCCAGCACCTCAACAAGACGTTCGTCACGCCGATCGACCGCGAGGACATCTACGAGCTGGCCTCCGCGGTCGACGACATCGTCGACTACACCGAGGAGGTCGCCGACTACCTGGGCCTCTACAAGATCGAGGCGCCGATGTCGCAGGCCCAGCGCCTTGCCCACATCCTCGTCCAGGCCGCGCGCCAGATCGCAGAGGCGATGCCGCGAATGCGCACGTTCCGCGACATCTCGCACTACACGGTCGAGGTCAACCGGCTCGAGAACGACGGCGACCGCGTCACGCGCGAGGCCATCGCCTCGCTGTTCCACAACGGGATCGACCCAATGGTGGTCATCCGCTGGAAGGACATCTACGAGCGCCTCGAGAACGCCATCGACTCGACCGAGCGCGTCGCCAACATCCTCGAGGGCATCGTCATCAAGAACCGCTGACCGCCGTTGGCCTCAGACCTCATCCTCGCCATCGTCGTCGCGACCGCGCTGGTGTTCGACTTCACCAACGGGTTCCACGACACCGCCAACGTCGTCGCCACCTCGGTGTCGACGCGCGCGCTCGCCCCGCGCACGGCGGTCGCCTACGCCTCGGTCCTGAACTTCGCCGGGGCGTTCATCTCGCTCGCGGTCGCGGCGACCATCGCCAGCGACTTCGTCGACCAGGACGCCATCACCGAGACCGTGGTGTTCGCCGGCCTGATCGGCGCCATCGTATGGAACCTCCTCACCTGGTACTTCGGGTTGCCATCGTCCTCCTCGCACGCGCTGATCGGCGGCGTGGTCGGCGCGACGCTGGTGGCCGCCGGCACCGGCGCGATCGACGGCACCGGCCTGCTCGACAAGCTCATCGTGCCCGCGCTGGTGGCCCCGGTGCTGGCCTTCGTCGTGGCCGCCCTGGCCATCGTCGCCGCCTACCGCATCGTCGGACGGCTGCGCCCGGGTCCGGTCTCGCGCGGCTTCCGCTTCGGCCAGATCGCGTCGGGCGGGCTGCTCGCGCTCTCACACGGCACCAACGACGCCCAGAAGACCATGGGCGTGATCGCCTTGGCGCTGGTCGCCCACGGCGACCTCGCTCAGGGCGCCGACCCGCCGACGTGGGTGATCGTCAGCGCCGCCTCGGCGATCGCGCTGGGCACCTACACCGGCGGCTGGCGGATCGTCCGCACCATGGGCAGCCGCATCATCAAGATGGACCCCGCGCAGGGGTTCGCCGCTCAGGGCGCCGGCGCTGCGGCCATCCTGGCCGCGTCCCACTTCGGGTATCCGCTGTCGACCACGCACACCATCTCGGGGGCGGTCATGGGCGCCGGGGCGGCCAAGCGTCTGTCGGCGGTGCGCTGGGGCATCGCCGGCAACATCGTGATGGCCTGGGTGCTGACGCTGCCCGCAGCGGCGAGCATCGGCGCGGCCGTCTACGGGGTCACGCAGATCTTCGGCACCGGGGCGCTCGGACCGGTGGTCGTCTCGGCCGCGATCCTCGTGACGGTGCTCGTGCTGCTCGCGCGCCGGCTGACCCAGGGCCGCGCGATCACTGCGGCCGAGGGATGACCATCCCGCTTGCCATGGCCCCGCTGGTCTCCGCCATCCTCGGCGCATTCATCGGGGGGCTGATCGTGACCATCGCCTTCTCGCTCATCATCCTCGGAGTTACCCGGTTCGACGACATGCGCCAGGTGGGACGCCGCGGCGCGGCGACCGCCTACGCGACGCTCGGCGTCCTCGCCGCCCTTGCCGCGACCGGGACGGTCGTGTTCGGCCTCATCCTGGTCACGTCGAAGTAGCCGGAGCGCGCGCCGGGCACCCGGCCTCGAGGCCGTGTAGGTGGGCGCCCGTGACCAGCGGCTCAGGCGTCCGGCACCGTCGACGTCGAGGTCGGCGTCTGCTGCGGCAGCGGCTCGATCTCGGTCTGCGGCGCGGGCGGCCGGATCTTCGCCTGCGTCGGGAGGTTGTTCGGCGCCGCCCCGCGCAGCGACGTGCGCATCTGCTGCGCGACCTTGCGGAGGAAGGGAGCGGCCTGCTCGTCTTCGTCGCGGATCACCTGCAGGAGCATCGAGGCGGCCTCGCGGCCCACCTCGGCGGCCGACCAGTACCGGGTCGCGCGCAGGTACGGCGTGCCCAGCCAGCGGCCTGTCTGCGGCGTTGCCCCGGCGGTGATGTGGAAGATGTCGCGGCGTCCGATTGACTGCAGGTAGGCGGCGATGGCGTCGCCCATCACGGCGCCGTAGTCGACGACGATGTTCGCCCGCGGATGGGTCGCCAGGGCCTGGCGGACGACCGCCACCGCGCCGGCCGCGGTCTGGCCGCCGGGTCCGCGCTTGACGACGCGGAAGCGCGGGTGGCCGGCCAGCGCGGCGTCGAGGCCGCCGTCGAGCTGCTCGGAGTCGCCCTGCCCGAGGATCCCCTGGACGACGACGATCTCGCCGCCCTGCGGCGCATGGTCGAGCACGTAGCGGCCGACCATCCGGCCCCCCGCCTCGCCGCCGTAGTCGACGGCGGCGGCGAAGAACTTGTCCCCGGTCCCCCCGGACCCGGGGTAGAGGGCGTCGACGACGGCGATCGAGGCCGACTGCGCCATCTGGGCCCCCCGGGTCGACGTCTCCACCGAGACCGGAAGGACGACGATGCCCGACGCCTTGCGGCGGACGAAGCTCTGCAGGTTGGCGGCCTCCTTCGACGCCGACAGGTCGGCCCGCCGGGCCAGGAGCGCGTAGCCCGAGCCCTTCAGCGCCGCAACCACGCCGGAGGCCACGGAGCGGGTGTAGGCGTCGTCGGCGTAGAGCGAGAGCGCGATGAGCTTGCGCTTGTTCGAGCGGTCGACCCCCGGGTTGATGACCGGCACGTGGCAGCCCGAGAGGGCGGCGGCCGCGGCCGCGCCGGCCCCGGCGGCGAGCAGGCCACGGCGGCTGAGCACTCGCTCCGGCACGGCGGCGCACCCTAGCGAGGCGCCGTGAGCTCGCCCGGTGTGCGGAACGCGATCTCCTTGAGCACCCGCGCGGGCGAGCCGACCGCGATCACGCCGGGCGGCAGGTCGCTCGTCACCACCGAGTTGGCGCCGACGACGCAGCGGTCGCCGATCGTCACGCCGCTGGTCACCACGCAGTTGGCACCGAACCAGCAGTTCGAGCCGATGTGGACCGGCCCCTTCGACGTGAACCCCTGCCACGTGATCGGCATGGTGGGGTCGTCGTAGCCGTGGTCGGAGTCGCCCACGAAGCACCCGTTGGCGAACATCACGTGGTCGCCGACCTTCACCTCGTTGCCGGCCGCGATCATCGTCCCGATGTTGAGGAACGACCCGGACCCGATCCGCACCCGGGCCCCCTCCGAGATCGTGATCCAGCACTGGGGCTCGAGCAGGGTGTTCTCGCCGATGGCCAGGCGCCCGTCCTCGAGGGCTTCGAGCACGTTGCCCTGGATCGGGAAGCGCACGAAGTAGCCCCCGCGCAGGGCGTGCCAGTGAATGCGGGCGCGGCGCCACGGAAGCGCGTTGCGCTCGTACCAGCGCCATTTCTGCCACCAGAGGCGCGCCTGGGCGGATAGCGGGCTCACCGGCGCGCTGGACTCGCTACGCGGCGACAGGCTGGCGCGGCGGACGACGCGCGCGCCGCTTGGCCGGCGTGACCAGGCCGCGCAGGAAGGCGCCGGTGTGGGAGTCCTCCACCGCGGCGACCTGTTCCGGCGTGCCGGTGGCCACGAGCCGGCCGCCCTCCTCGCCGCCTTCGGGACCCAAATCGATGATTCGGTCGGCCACCTTGATGACGTCGAGGTTGTGCTCGATCACGACCACCGTGTTCCCACCCTGGACGAGGCGCTGGAGCACGTCGAGCAGCCGCTGGATGTCGGCGAAGTGCAAGCCCGTGGTGGGCTCGTCGAGGATGTACAGCGTGCGCCCGGTCGCCACCTTGCACAGCTCGGCCGCGAGCTTGACCCGCTGGGCCTCGCCGCCCGACAGCGTCGTCGCCGGCTGGCCGAGGCGGATGTAGCCGAGCCCGACGTCGTTGAGCGCCTGCAGCCGGCGCTTGACCTTGGGGATGTGGGCGAAGAACTCGAGTGCCTCCTCCACCGGCATCTCGAGCACGTCGGAGATCGTGCGGCCCTTGAAGCGGATGTCCAGGGTCTCCCGGTTGTAGCGCTTGCCCCCGCACTGCTCGCACGGGACGTAGACGTCGGGCAGGAAGTGCATCTCGATCTTGATCTGGCCGTCGCCGCGGCAGACCTCGCAGCGCCCACCCTTGACGTTGAACGAGAACCGGCCCGGCTTGTACCCGCGCGCCCGCGCCTCCTGCGTCTTGGAGAACAGCTCGCGGATCTGGTCGAACAGTCCGATGTACGTCGCCGGGTTGGACCGCGGCGTGCGCCCGATCGGCGACTGCTCGACCTGGATGATCTTGTCCAGCTCCTCGAGCCCCGTGACCCGCCGGTGCGCTCCGGGCCGCTGCTTGTGACGGTGCAGGCGGTTGCCTACCGCCTTGTAGAGGACGTCGTTGACCAGCGTCGACTTGCCCGATCCCGATACCCCGGTCACGCAGCAGAACACCCCGAGCGGGAACTTCACGTCGATGCCCTGGAGGTTGTGCTCGCTCGCCTTCTCGACCGTCACGTAGCCCTTCGCGCGCCGCCGTCGCGCAGGCACCTCGATCCGCCGCGCGCCGGACAGGAACTGGCCGGTCAGCGAGTCGGCGACCTGCTCGACTTCCGCGGCGGTGCCCTGCGCCACCACCCGGCCGCCGTGCTCGCCCGCGCCGGGCCCGAGGTCGACGAGGTGGTCGGCCGCGCGCATGGTGCCCTCGTCGTGCTCGACCACGATGACGGTGTTGCCGAGCTCGCGCAGCCGCTCGAGCGTCGTGATCAGGCGCGCGTTGTCGCGCTGGTGCAGACCGATCGACGGCTCGTCGAGGATGTAGAGGACGCCAACCAGCGAGGAGCCGATCTGCGTGGCCAGCCGGATCCGCTGCGCCTCGCCCCCGGACAGCGTCGCCGCCGCCCGCTCGAGCGAGAGGTAGCCGACCCCGACGTCGTCGAGGAACCGCAGGCGCTCCTCGATCTCGCGCAGGATCAGGCGCGCGATCCGACGCTCGACGTCGGACAGCTTCATGTCGCCGATCCACTCCAGCGCCCGGTGCGCCGACAGCGCGGTGAACTCGTGGATCGGCATCCCGTCGACGAGGACGGCGCGCGACTCCGGTCGCAGCCGCGCCCCCTCGCACTCCGGGCACGGCACCACCGACATGTACTCCTCGATCTTCTCGCGCACGTAGTCGGAGTCGGTCTCTCGGTAGCGGCGCTCGAGGTTGGGCACGATGCCCTCGAACGAGGTCGTGTACGAGCGCTTGCGCCCCATCCGGTTCCGGTAGGAGACGTAGATGCGGTCGCCGTTGGTGCCGTAGAGGAAGAAGTCGCGCGACTCCTGCGCGAGGTCCTCCCACGCCACGTCCATCGGGATCTCGTAGCGGTCGGCGATCGCCTCGGTGATCTGCTCGTAGTAGTCCGACGCGCTGGTCGACCACGGCACGATCGCGCCCTCGCCGATCGACAGCGACGGGTCGGGCACGATCAGCTCCGGGTCGATCTCCATCTGCGACCCCAGCCCGGTGCAGCGCGAGCACGCGCCGTGGGGCGAGTTGAACGAGAAGATCCGCGGCTCGAGCTCGGGCATCGAGGTGCCGTCGTGCAGGCACATGAACCGCTCCGAGTAGGTCCGCACCTCGCCGCTGTCGACCAGCTCGACGTCGACGATGCCGTCGGCCAGCGAGACCGCGGTCTCGATCGAGTCGGCCAGCCGCTTGCGCAGGTCCTCGCGCATGCGCAGGCGGTCCACCACCACCGAGATGTCGTGCTTGTACTTCTTGTCGAGCTCGATCTCGTCCTCGAGCAGGACGACCTCGCCGTCGATCTTCGCGCGCGTGAAGCCCTCGCCCCGCAGGTCCTCGAGCAGGTCCTTGTACTCCCCCTTGCGGCCCCGGACGACCGGCGCCTCGACCATGAAGCGGGTGCCCTCGGTCAGCTCCATGACCTGGTCGATGATCTGCTCGGTCGACTGGCCGGCGATCGGGCGGCCGCAGACGTGGCAGTGCGGGTGGCCGACCCGCGACCACAGCAGGCGCAGGTAGTCGTAGATCTCCGTGACGGTGCCGACCGTCGACCGCGGATTACGGGACGTCGTCTTCTGGTCGATCGAGATCGCCGGCGAGAGCCCCTCGATCGAGTCGACGTCGGGCTTGTCCATCTGGCCGAGGAACTGGCGCGCGTAGGCGCTCAGCGACTCGACGTAGCGGCGCTGGCCCTCGGCGTAGATCGTGTCGAATGCGAGCGACGACTTGCCCGATCCCGATAGGCCGGTGATGACCACGAGCGCGTCCCGTGGCAGCGCGACGGTGACGTCCTTGAGGTTGTGCTCGCGGGCGCCCGAGACGACGATCTGTCCGGCGGCGGAAGGGGTCATAACCGTCCACCAACGAGTCTAGGGGCACGAACAGACGTTCCCCCCGTCCGAAGCCGCACTTTGCGGCCGCTAGCCGCCCACCCGCGCGTAGACCTCGTCGAGCATCGCCTCGCGGTCGTCGAGGTTGAAGTGCTCGGCGAGGTAGCGGTCGGTCTCGTCGCGCGGGCTGCCGTTCAGCGCCATGTTGAGCGCGATCAGCCGGGCGCCCTCCGAGTCGTCGCCGCCGTCGGGCATGGCGGGCTCCTCGGCGGGCGCCTCGTCGGGCTCGGCGTCGACGGCGCGGTCGCCCACGTCGTCGACTTCGCCGTCTGCCTCGGCGCCCGGCTCGGCGGGCGCGGGAGTCGGCTGGGGCGCCGGCGACGGCTCGGGGACCGGCGTGGTCTCGGGCTCGCGCGCGAGCGCAGCATCATCGCTTCCGAGCTCGGCCTCCAGCCCCTCGACGAGCCGGCGGAGCTCGGCCTCCATCGCGCCGATGCCGTCGGTCAGCGCGCGCGCCGCCTCGGACACGCGGGCGACGTGCTCGCGCGCCTCCGCCGCGGCCGTGTCGCGCAGCGCCTCGGCCTCGCGCTCGGCCTCGGCCTTGATCTCGGCCGCGCTCGCCTCCGCGGCGGCCACGATCTGGCGCACGTGCTCGCTCGCGCCCGTGGCGAGCGTGTCGGCCGGCTTGGCGTTCCTCCGCGAGAGCTCGTCGAGCTGCTCGGCGACCTTGCGCAGGTGCGCGTCGACCGCCGCCCGGTCGTAGCCGCGGCGGGCCGTCGGGAAGTCGCTGCGCTCGATGTCCTTGCGCTCGAGGGCCATGGGCGGCGGCTAGCGTACCGCCTGCCCGGGCAGCCGCACGCGGGTTGCGCTGCGCTCGATCAGCCCGTCGCGCTCGAGCCCGTCGAGCGCTCTGCGCAGGCGCTGCGGGTCTACCTCGGGCAGCGCGTCGCCCGCCGCCAGGGCCGCCACGACGCGCCCGCGCACGAAGCGGTCGGTGTCCTTGAAGCGCACTCGCCCGCGGCCGCGCGGCGCCGGCTCCTCGGGCCCGTCACAGTCCGCTGCCAAGGGGCAGGCCGCGCAGCGGGGAGCGCGGGCGGTGCACACCGTCGCCCCCAGCTCCATCAGCGCCTGGTTGAGGGCCGGCGTCGGGGCCTCGACGTGCAGGCCGGTGCGCGCGAGAACGCGGCGCACGTTGGTGTCGACCGCCAGCACGGGCGCGCCGAACGCGAACGAGCCCACCGCGGCGGCGGTGTACGGCCCGACGCCGGGCAGGGCCTCGAGGTCCTCCGGCCATCCTTCGGTGGCGATCACGGCCGCCGCCCGATGCAGCGCCAGCGCCCGCCGGTTGTAGCCGAGCCCGCTCCATGCCCGCAGCACCTCGGCCGCGGGTGCGCCCGCGCAGGTCGACGGGTCGGGGAACCGCTCCAGGAAGCGCTCGTAGTACGGCACCACGCGCGCGGCCTGGGTCTGCTGCAGCATGACCTCGGAGACGAGGATCGCCCACGGATCGCGCGTCCGCCGCCACGGCAGGGCGCGCGCCTCGCGGCCGTACCACCGGAGCAACGCGTCGATCAAGACCCCCACGCGCCGAGTGTCGACTGAGTCAGCATCAGGCGGATGAAGCCGACAGTCGGAACCGGCGCTCCACGCCGTCGAGCACGGTCTCCAGGCCAACCTCGAAGGAGTCGGGCGCCTCCATCACGGTCGGATGGCCCAGGCGGGCGAGCTCGGGGTGCTCCCCGGCGTCGACTGGCGGTCGTCATCTCGGGCGTGATCATGACGATCCTCGACACGACGATCGTCAACGTCGCCATCCACACGCTGGGCCGCGACTTCGACGTCTCGGGTCGCGACGATCCAGTGGGTCGCGACCGGCTACCTGCTCGCCCTGTCGCTGGTGATCCCGCTCAGCGGCTGGGCCATCGAGCGGTTCGGCGTCCGCCGCCTGTGGTTTGGCGCGCTGGTCCTGTTCGGTGCCGGCTCGGTGCTCAGCGGGGCCGCCTGGTCGGCCGGCTCGCCCATCTTTCTTTCGCATCCTGCAGGGGGCCGCCGGCGGCATCATCATGCCGGTCGGCCAGACCATGCTCGCGCGGGAGGCCGGGCCCTCGCGGCATCCCGCGCGGTATCGGCATGGGCCTGGCCTTCCCCTCGCTGCTCGGCTCGGCTTACCGCACACTGACCCGCGCCGACATTCCGAGGGCGAGCACGACGATCAACATCCTCCAGCGCGTCGGCGGCGCGATCGGCATCGCCGTCTTTGCCGTGATCCTGCAGAGCGGCATCGACGCCGGGCACGGCGCGACCGCGTTCGGCACCACGTTCTGGTGGGTGCTCGGCCTGACCGTGGCGACCGCGATCCCGGCCATGCTGCTGCCGACCGGCCCGGCGCCGGAGCAGGCGCCGGGCGAAGCGGAAGCGGAACCCGTGCCCGCCTAGGCGGGCGGAAACTCCTCGGCCTCGGCGGCCGCCAGCTCGGCCAGCTCCCGCCGCAGGTCCTTGAGCTCGTCGCGCAGCTTGGCCGCGTACTCGAAGCGCAGGTCCTCGGCGGCGGCGAGCATCTCCTCCTCGACCTCGACGATCGTCCGCTCGAGCTCCTCCACCGACATGTCGGCGGCCTTGCGCCGGTCGGACCGGCGCCGGCCGCGCGGCACCTTGGCCTCCTGCTGGAGGAACTCCGCGATGTCGGAGATGCCCTTGACGATGGTCTCGGGCGTGATGCCGCGCTCCTCGTTGTAGGCGATCTGGATCGCCCGGCGGCGGTCGGTCTCCGAGATCGCCGCGCGCATCGCCGCCGTCTCCTTGTCCGCGTACATCAGCACCTTGCCCTCGATGTTGCGCGCCGCCCGCCCGATGGTCTGGATCAGCGAGGTCTCTCCGCGCAGGAAGCCCTCCTTGTCGGCGTCGAGGATCGCCACCAGCGACACCTCCGGCAGGTCCAGGCCCTCGCGCAAAAGGTTGACCCCGATGAGGACGTCGAACTCGCCGAGGCGCAGCTCGCGGATGATCTGGATCCGCTCGAGCGTGTCGATCTCGGAGTGCAGGTAGCGGACCTTGAATCCCATCTCGAGCAGGTAGTCGGTGAGGTCCTCGGCCATCTTCTTGGTGAGGGTGGTCACGAGCACGCGCTCGTCCGCCTCGGCCCGCGAGCGGATCTCGTTCATCAGATCGTCGATCTGGTTGCGCGTCTCGCGCACCTCGACAGCGGGGTCGATGACGCCGGTCGGGCGCACGATCTGCTCGACGATGTTCGAGGAGTGCGACCGCTCGTAGTCGCCGGGCGTCGCCGACACGAAGACCAGCTGCGGCGTGATCGTCAGG
>JBJMKX010000010.1:0-5948 GCA_045805605.1 Solirubrobacteraceae bacterium | reverse complement strand
GTGCGGGCGCTGCGGCAGCTGGGCGCCGACGTCGGCTGGTACCTGCCGAGCCGCGGCGAGGACGGCTATGGGCTCTCGCTGCGCACCGTCGAGCGCCTGGCGCGCGACGGCACCGGCCTTCTCGTCACCGCCGACTGCGCCATCACCGCGGTGCCCGAGGTCGCGGCTGCCCGCGCTTCCGGGATCGACGTGCTCGTCACCGACCACCACGCGCCGCGCGCCGACGGCGCGCTGCCCGACGCGCCGACCGTCCACCCAGCCCTGTGCGGCTATCCGTGCCCCGAGCTCTGCGCCACCGGAGTCGCCTACAAGCTCGCCGAGGCGCTGCTGGGGGCACCCCCGGTCGAGGACCTCGACCTCGTCGCGCTGGCGACCGTGGCCGACGTCGTGCCGCTGTGCGGCGAGAACCGCCGCCTCGTGCGCGCGGGCCTGCGGGCGCTGGCCGCTACCGCCAAGCCGGGGCTGCGCGCGCTCATGCGGGTCGCGCGGACCGACCCGGGCGGCCTGAGCGCCCACGCCGTGGGCTTCCGCCTCGCGCCGCGCATCAACGCCGCCGGCCGGCTGTCGCGCGCCGACGCCGCACTCGAGCTCGTGCTCACCGAGGACTCCGAGCGCGCCGCCGAGGTGGCCGACGAGCTCGACCGTGCCAACGCCGAGCGCCGCCACGTCGAGACCCGCATCCTGTTCGAGGCCGAGGCGCAGGTGCGCGAGGCGGGGGAGCGCCCGGCCTACGTCCTGGCCGGCGAAGAGTGGCATCCGGGGGTGGTGGGCATCGTCGCCGCCCGGATCGCCGAGCGCCATCACCGTCCGGCGGTGCTGGTCGCCCTCGACGGCGACCGTGGCACGGGCTCGGGCCGCTCGATCCCCGCCTTCGACCTGCTGGCCGGGCTCGACGCGGGCGCCGCGCACCTCGAGCGCCACGGCGGTCATCGGGCCGCGGCGGGGCTCGAGGTGCGCGTCGAGACGCTCGGCGCGTTCCGCGCGGCGTTCGAAGCGCACGCGGCCGCGGTGCTCGCCCCCGAGGATCTGGTGCCGGTCGAGCGCGTCGACGCCGTCGTGCCGGGGGACGAGCTCGGGCTCGGGCTGGCGGAGGAGCTCGAGCGACTCGAGCCCTGCGGAGCCGGCAACCCGGGCGCGACGTTGCTCGTGCGCGCCGCGACGTTCTCGAATCCGGTTGCGATGGGAGAGGGCAAGCACGTGCGCTTCTCGGTCACCGCCGGCGGTGCGCGTTCGCGGGCGGTGGCATTCGGCAACGGCGGGCGGCTGCCCGTGCCCGCCGGCACGCCGGTCGATGCGACCTTCCGACTGGAGCGCAACGAGTGGAGCGGCGTGACCGAGCCGCGGCTCGTGCTGCGCAGCGCCCGCGCGTGCGCGCCGGCGCCCATCGAGGTGCTCGAGCCGGACGATACGGTGCGGGCCGAATTGCGCTCCGCCCTCGACCCGCCGACCCCTCCGGCCTCAGAACGGGTCGTCGTCGACCGCCGCGGCGCCGGCATCGCCGGCATCGTTGCCGACCTGGTCGCCACCGGCGAGCCGGTGCTCGTCCTCGTCGCCGACGTCCCGCGCCGCCTTCCCGGCCTGCGTGAGCGGATTGGCGGATTCGCGCTCGTCTCCCACCTGACCCTCGAGCGCTACCCCGCGCTGGCCCAGCGCTTCACCCACGCCGTCTTCGTCGACCCGCCGGCCCATGCGTGGCAGGAAGCGGTCGCGGGGCCCGGGTTCTTGCACCTCGCCTACGGCGAGCCCGAGACGGGATTCGCCCGCGACGCGCACGCCCGCGCGTGGGACGTGCGGCCCGCCGCGGTCGCCCTGTACCGCGCGCTGCGCGACGGAGCCGGCCACGAGGCGGTGACGGATGCCCTCGCCGGACGTGCCCTGCGCGTGCTGCGGGAGATGGATCTTGTCGACGAAGGGCTGCAGACTCCCCCGGCGCCCCGCACGGACTTGTCCCAGGCGGCCGCGTTCCGGGCCTACCATGTGCGCTACGAGGACGGATTGCGATTCCTGACCAGCGCGACAGCCCGAGCGGCCTGAAGGCCAAGACCAGCCGGCCCCAGAAGGCCAAGTCCGACGGCGCCAAGCCGGCGCAGCCCAAGGGCCGCGGCTCCGCCAAGCCACCAGCCCGCCGCCGGCCCGTCGACACCGTCGAGCACAAGGCGTCGGCGGTGGCGCGCGCCGACCTGACACCGGTGGAGAGCCAGCTCCTCTCCGACCTGTTCGCGATCGTGGAGGAACACGCCGGCGAATCGGCGATGGAGGTCGACCGCGAGCAGGTCGAGCGCGCGTTCGTCTTCTCGTGCGAGCACCACGCCGACCAGCGCCGCAAGTCGGGCGAGGACTTCATCGTCCACCCCGTCGGCGTCGCGAAGATCTGCGGGGGCATGCGCCTCGACACCGAGACGCTGTGCGCGGCGCTCCTCCACGACACCGTCGAGGACACATCGGCCTCGCTCGAGGAGGTGGAGGAGAACTTCGGCGAGGAGATCGCCGGCTTGGTCGACGGCGTCACCAAGCTCACCGGCATCACCTTCTCGTCCCGCGACGAGGCCCAGGCCGAGAACTACCGCAAGATGATGGTCGCGATGGCTTCGGACATCCGGGTCATCCTGATCAAGCTCGCCGACCGGCTGCACAACATGCGGACGATCGACGCCCTGCCCAAGCAGAAACAGATCGAGAAGGCCAAGGAGACGCTGGACATCTACGGCCCGATCGCGCACCGGCTGGGCATCCACGCGATCAAGTGGGAGCTCGAGGACCTCGCGTTCTCGACCCTGCATCCGCGCAAGTACAAGGAGATCAAGGGCCTCGTCAACCAGCAGCGCGAGGAGCGCGAGCGCTACGTGGCCAAGGCGGGCGACTACCTGCTCAAGGAGCTCGAGGCGCTCGGCATCGAGGCCGAGATCGCCGGCCGCGCCAAGCACTTCTACTCCATCTACTCAAAGATGACCAAGAAGTCGCGCGAGTTCAACGAGATCTACGACCTTACGGCGATGCGCGTGATCGTCGACTCGGTCAAGGACTGCTACGGCGCCGTCGGGGTCATCCACTCGCTCTGGAAGCCGCTGCCCGGCCGCTTCAAGGACTTCGTGGCGATGCCCAAGTTCAACATGTACCAGTCGCTGCACACGACGGTGATCGGACCCGAAGGTCGGCCGCTCGAGATCCAGATCCGCACCCGCGAGATGCACGACATGGCCGAGTACGGCGTCGCCGCACACTGGCTCTACAAGGAGGCGGTCAAGGGACGCAAGCCCGACACCGAGTCCGACAAGCTGCGCTGGCTCAACCGGGTCCTCGACTGGCAGCAGGAGCTCTCGGACCCACAGGAGTACATGGAGAACCTCAAGGTCGACCTGTTCGAGGACGAGGTCTTTGTGTTCACCCCCAAGGGCGAGGTCAAGAACCTGTCCTCCGGCTCCACTCCGCTCGACTTCGCCTACGAGGTCCACACCGACGTCGGCCACCGCTGCGTCGGCGCCAAGGTCAACGGCAAGATCGTCCCGCTGCACTACCAGCTCAAGTCGGGCGACATCGTCGAGGTACTGACCGCAAAGCGCGAACGGGGCCCGTCTCGCGACTGGCTGGCCGTCGTCAAGACGACGCGCGCGCGCAACAAGATCAAGCAGTGGTTCAAGGCCGAGTCGCGGCGCGACACCGAGCACGCCGGGCGCGAGCTGCTCCAGGAGCACCTGCGCAAGCAAGGGCTGCCGGCGCAGAAGATCGTCGGCTCGCCGCTGCTGGCCGACGTCATCCGCGAGATGGGCTTCCGCAAGGCCGACGACTTCTACATCGCGCTGGGCGGGGCGAAGATCTCGCCCAAGGTCGTCGTCAACAAGATCATGCAGCGGCTCAAGTCCGGCGACGCCGCCGAGGGCGAGCCGACCGCGGCCCAGTCGTTGCTGCAGGGGCGCGAGCGCCGGCGCCGCCGGCCAGAGGGCTCATCGTCGGACTTCGGCATCAAGGTCGAGGGCATCGACGATGTGATGCTGCGCCTGGCCAAGTGCTGCCGCCCGGTGCCCGGCGACCCGATCGTCGGCTACATCTCGCTCGGGCGCGGCATCACCATTCATCGCGAGGATTGCCCGAATGCGGTCGCGCTGCGCAAGGACCCCGAGCGCTTCACGGCGGTGGCGTGGGAGGCCGACGGCCAGACCGCGTTCAAGGTGGAGCTCCACGTGGACGCGTGGGACCGCCACCGCCTGCTCGAGGACCTCTCGCGGACCTTCGCGGAGCAGGGCGTGAACATCCTCGAGGCCCGCTGCCTGGTCAACGACCAGATGGTGCGCAACCGCTTCGTGCTCGAGGTCGCGGACACCCAGTCGCTGAACTCGACGATCACGCGCCTGCGCAACATCGACTCGGTCTTCGACGCCTACCGCGTCACGCCGAGCGCGGCTTAGCGAACGGCCAACTTTCCTCTACCTGAAGCGTTGAATCGGGTGGGGGAAGGACAGCAAGACAGGAGTTATGTCCACATGACGAAGTGGGCCATCGCCCTCCTCACCGCGGCGACTCTCGTCGTGCCCGCCACGGCCTACGCCGACCAGGGCAACAGCAGCAAGAGCCCCGCGCACCAGTGCCGCGCCGAGCGCAGCGCGAATGCCATGGGGTTCAAGGAGAAGTACGGCACCAACAAGAACAAGTCCAACGCCTTCGGCAAGTGCGTTGCCCAGAAGGCCAAGGAGCAGCGGAACGGAGACGACACCAACGGCGACGAGCGGTCCAACGCGGCGGAGCTTTGCCGCGCCGAGCGCAGCCACGATGCGGCGGCGTTCAAGGACAAGTGGGGCACGAACCACAACAAGGCCAACGCCTTCGGCAAGTGCGTCTCGAAGACGGCGCACAGCCTCAACAAGAGCGACGAGGACGACGATGCCGGCCGGTCGGGCGACGATCACGGCCAGTCGGGCGACGACCACGGCCAGTCCGGTGACGACCATGGGGAGGCCGGGGAGGACCACGGCCCGCCCTCGTAGGCCCTAGGCAACCACCAGGAGCGCTCCCGCGGCGATCCCGAACCGCACCCGGTCGACCTCGCCGATGTAGTCGCCGTCGACCTGGACCGGGAAGGGGCGCGGCTGGGCGTCCTGATCGCGCGAGATCGAGCGAACGGTCGCCTCGGTGACGTCGTCGAACTCATCGATCTGGCGATGCTTTGACGCGTGTAGCCGATTGCTCAGGACCCGGGTCGCGATCGGGAGCATGTCGCGCTGCTTTGCCCGCTGCAGCAGTCCCATCGAGAGCGTCCCGTCGTCGAGGCCGATGTCCTCGCAGATCCGGATCGGGACGTTCGCGAAGTAGGTGAAGGGATCGGAGTTCTGGGCGATCGCCGTGACGCCCTCGTGCTTCTCCCCGGCGACGTCGAGCTCGAGTCGCACCGGGTTGCGTAGGTACTGCCGGTAGAAGGCGCTGACGGCCGCCCACGTGTAATACCACTGTCGCGCACGGGCCTTCAGGCGGGGGTGGGCATCCACCCGCTTGACGACCGTCGCGTCGAGGCCGACCCCGCAGGCGAAGACGAAATGGCGGCCGTTGCAGCGGCCGAGGTCGATCTTGCGGGGGCGGAAGTCGTCGGCAAGCCCGATCAGGTGCTCGGTCGCGTCGACGACGTCGTTCGGGATCCCGAGGGTCCGGCAGACGACGTTGGTCGAGCCGCCCGGGAGCACCGAGACAGGGACGTCGGTTCCGGCGAGGCCGTTGGCGACCTCGTTGAGCGTCCCGTCCCCGCCGAAGGCGACGACGATGTCGTATTCGCCGTGGCGCGCCTCGCGGCCGATCTCGATCGCGTGCTCGGCGGCCTCCGTGTCGACGGCCTCGACCTCATAGCGAGCCTGAAGCGCGTACACGACCAGGTTCTTGAGCCGGTCCGAGACGGTGGTCGCGTACGGATTGACGATGATCAGCATCCGCTTGCGATCCGCGTCCGGCTCGAGTGGCACGGCATG
>JBJMKX010000009.1:0-7644 GCA_045805605.1 Solirubrobacteraceae bacterium | reverse complement strand
CAGGTCGAGCAGGTTGCGCCGCTCGCGGAGGGTCGAACGGCTCGTCAGCGGGAGCGGACGACGCCGCTAGGTTCGCGCGGGCGTCGCGGCCGCGAAAGCGTCGGCGGCTTCGAGATCGAAGTCGCCGTGATCCGAGCCGAGCCCGCCGGCCACCAGCGCGGCCGCAGCACACCCGAGCACGGCGGCGTCGCGCGGGTCGCGCCCCAGCCCGAGCCCGACCACGAACCCGGCCGAGAACGCGTCGCCGCAGCCGGTGGTATCGACGACGTCGATGTCGAACGCGGGGACCCGCACGACGCGGTCGCCCTCGGCGAGGATCGCGCCGTCGGCGCCGCAGGACGCCGCGACCATCCCCACGCCGCGATCGAGAAGGGCGCGGCAGCCTGCCTCGAGCTCGGACTCGCCGGTGAACCCGAGGACCTGCTCGTCGTTGGGCAGGAAGACGTCGACGTGCGGCAAGGCCGGGGCGATCCACTCGAACAGGCCGGGGTCGCCGCCGGCGAGCACGTCGGCCGACGTGCGCGTCCCGCCGGCGCGGGCGTGGCCCAGCACGGGCGCCGCCGCCTCGCCACCCATGAACTCGGGCGCGCCGAGGTGGAGGTGGTCGGCCTGCTCGATCTCCTCACGCGGCGCGTCGTCGGCGCCGTAGGTGGCGTTGGCCCCGACGACATGGAAGGCGGGGCGCTCGCCGTTGGGCCGGATCGGAAGCACGCTGGCCGAGGTCCGTCGCGGCGCAGCAGCAGGTCGGTCTCGACGCCGCCGCGCCGCAGTAGCTCGACCAGCAGGTCGCCGAGCGGGTCGGAGCCGATCGCGCCGGCGCTGCGCGAGCGCGCGCCGAGCTTGGCCAGCGTCAGCGACGTGCCGCCGGCGGTTCCCGCGGCGGTCGCCCGGATCTGCTCGACGAGCTGCCCGCCCTGGCCGTCGGGGATCGCCTCGACCGGGCGCACGAGCACGTCGAGGACGTGGACGCCGAGGCTGACGACGGTGACGCTCAACGCCGCCCGTACCCCCGCTCGAGCACCGCCGCGATGACCGCCTGCTGCTCGTCGGACCCCAGCACTCGCGGCGTCCCGAGCAGCGAGGCGCGCCAGTAGATCTCGCACGCCCACTCGAGCAGCAGGGCGAGCTCGACCGCCTCCTCTACGTCGCCCGCATAGACCACCGCCCCGTGGCTGGCCATGAGGGCGGCGCGGCGGCCCTCGAGCGCGTCCAGCACGGCCTCGGCCAGCTCCGGCGTGCCGAACGTGTGGTACGGCGCCACCGGCACAGCGCCGCCGAGGGCGAGCATCCCGTAGTGGACGACCGGCACCTCGTCGACGACGCACGACAGGGCCGTGGCCGCCGGCGAGTGCGTGTGGACCACGGCGCCGGCGCCGTAGCGGACGATCGCCCCGAGGTGGAGGTCGATCTCCGAGGTCGGCTCGGTCGAGCCGGGCAGCGGCCGGCCGTCGATCTCGACCGCCGCGACGTCGGCCGCCTCGAGCGTCTCCAGGACCCCGCCGGTCGGAGTCACGAGGACGGCGCCGCCGGTGCGATGACTCACGTTGCCGGCGGTCCCGAGCACGAGGCCCTCGGCCGCCAGCCGCCTGGCGGCCGCCGCCACGCGCTCTCGCTCGGACTGCAGCTCGGGATCGAGCATGGCGGCGGAG
The DNA here is from genome assembly GCA_045805605.1 of Solirubrobacteraceae bacterium. Taxonomy (GTDB): domain Bacteria; phylum Actinomycetota; class Thermoleophilia; order Solirubrobacterales; family Solirubrobacteraceae; genus DATBDE01. The sequence continues at coordinate 5,995 of JBJMKX010000009.1, read as the reverse complement.
GCTACCGAGCAGGAGGGCGCCTCGATTTGCCCCTACCGCGACCGCTCTTCGGGCGTCTTGCTAGAAACCGGCATGGTCAGGAGGCGCCGTCGAGCGCCGGCGCCGGACGCCCAAGGTCGATTACCCAACCGCCCGCTGCGGCACCTCACCCCACAACTGCTCGAGCCGGTAGTAATCGCGCGTGTCGGGCGTGAAGACGTGCACCACGACGTCGAGGTAGTCGAGCAGGATCCAGCGCGCCTCGGTCACGCCCTCGACGCGGCTCGGCAGCAATCCGTGCTGGTGCTTGAGCCCCTCGTAGATGCCGTCGTGGATCGCCTTCGTCTGGCGCTCGGTGTTGCCCGAGCAGATCACGAAGTAGTCGGTGTAGCCGACCGCGCGCAGGTCGAGCTCCACGATGTCGGTCGCCTTCTTGTCGGCCGCGTACCCGGCGATCGTCTTGGCCAGCTCGTGCGGAGTCACCGGTACAGCCCCTGCCGCTCGATCTCGCCGGCCACCGCGTCGGGCACGAGGTAGCGGATCGGCCGGCCCTCGGCCACGCGGCGGCGCACGTCCGAGCTCGAGAGGTCGATGCGGGGCATCGCGAAGAAGGTCACCTCGGCATCGGACAGCGCGCGGAGCTGCTCGGCGATGTCGTGGCGTGCGGCCCCGGCACGCTCGGCGACCGCGAAGGTGGCCATCGACAGCACCTGCTCGGGCTCGCGCCAGGAGGGGAGGCTACGGGCCATGTCGCCCCCCGCGATGAAGATCAGCTCGTCCTCCGGCGCCTGGTCACTGAGCAACCGAAGGGTATCGACGGTGTACGACGGCCCCGCTCGCTCGAGCTCGATCCTCGAGACCTCGAAGCGCGCGTCGCTCGCAATCGCGGCCTCGCACAGGGCCAGGCGCGCGCGGCCGCCCGGATCCTCCGGCGCCTCCTTGTGCGGCGGCACGTTGGTGGGGATCCACAGGACGACGTCGAGGTCGAGCTGGGCGTGGGCCTCCTGGGCGCAGACGAGATGCCCCAGGTGCGGGGGGTTGAACGTGCCCCCGAGGATGCCGACGCGGCGTTGAGAGCGGTCGAGCCGGCGGGGTCGGCCGTGGGCCGCCCCGGCGGGCGACCGCATTTGGCTCAGGGCCGGACGTGGCCGGCGCCCTCGACCACGTACTTGTAGGTGCACAGCTCGCGCATCCCGATCGGGCCGCGGGCGTGGAGCTTCTGGGTCGAGTTGCCGATCTCCGCACCCATCCCGAACTCGCCGCCGTCGGTGAAGCGGGTGGACGCGTTGACGTAGACGCAGGCCGCGTCCACGCCGCGCGCAAACGTCAGCGCGGAGGCGACGTCGGGGGTGACGATCGCCTCCGAGTGGCCCGAGCCGTGAGCGTTTACGTGCTCGATCGCCTCCTCGAGCGAGTCGACGACGCGCACGGCGAGGATCAGCGCGAGGTACTCGGTGTCCCAATCGTCGTCGGCGGCGTCCTGCAACGAGGGCGCCAGGTCGCCGGCCAGCGCCCGGGTGCGCCCGTCGACGCGCAGCTCGACGCCGTCCTCGCGCAGCGATCGCAGGAGCCCGGGAAGGAGCTCGGGCGCGGCGGCGGCGTGGACGAGCAGGGTCTCCGCGGCGTTGCAGACGCCGGGCCGCTGCGTCTTGGCGTTGACGACGATGCGCTCGGCGACGTCGGGCTCGGCGCCCGCGTCGACATAGACGTGGCAGTTGCCGGAGGCCGCGTAGATGACGGGCACGGTGGCGACGGCCGACAGCGCCGCCTTCAGGCCCTCGCCGCCGCGCGGGACGATGAGGTCGACGAGCCCGTCCTGCCTCGCGAGCTCGGCGAGCTCCTCGCGCCCGCCGCCCGCGACGAGCGAGACGGCTCCCTCGGGCAGGCCGGCGCCGGTGGCGGCCTCACGGGCGACGGCGGCAAGAACGGCGTTGGAGTGGGCGGCGCTGGACGAGCCGCGCAGCACGATCGCGTTGCCCGACTTCAGGCACAGCGCGGTGGCGTCGATGGTGACATTCGGGCGCGCCTCGTAGACGACGGCGACGACGCCGAGCGGCACGCGCACGCGGCGCACGTCGAGCCCGTTGGGCAGACGGCCGCCGTCGATGACCTCGCCCACCGGATCGGGCAGGGCGACGATCTGGCGCACGCCGTCGGCCATCGCCCGCACGCGGCCCTCGTCCAGGCGCAGGCGGTCGAGCAGGGCGGCGCCGATGTCGGCCGCCTCGCCCGCCTCCATGTCGCGGGCGTTGGCCTCGAGGATCTCGGACGTGCGGGCCTCGAGGGCGCCGGCGATGGCCCTCAGCGCCGCATCCTTGGCGGCGGTGTCGAGGGTCGCGAGGGCCCGCCCGGCGCGGCGGGCCTGAACGCAGACCTCGGTGACCGAGGAGGCGAGCGTCGCCATGGGCCAGAGCGTAGCCATGTCGCCAATCCAACAGGGCGGGTGACGTGTTGGCGACACTGAGCTCCGCCGCCACCGGGAGAATCCCCCTCGCTGCATGCGCTCACGCCGTCCCATCTTGCTCCTCGCCTGCGCGCTCGACCACCCTGGTGTCCGGGCAGACCACCGCGCGCATGGGGCCCGTGGCCGGCGCCGGAACCGCCGGCCTGAGCGGCGACGGGGGCGCCGCGACGGCCGCGCAGCTGGCGATGCCCTCGGACGTCGCCTTCGTGGGCGGGAACGCGACGTTCCTGATCGCGGACACCGCGAACCACCGCGTCCGCCGCGTCGGCGACGACGGTGCGATCACGACCGTCGCCGGGTCCGGCCCGGCCGCGGGCGCGGCGGGCGGCTTCGCCGGCGATTCGCTCGCCGCCACCAACCCGACGACCCGCCTGAACGCCCCGCGCGGCGTCTCCCCCGCCGCCGACGGCGGCTTCCTCATCGCCGACACGGGCAACAACCGCATCCGCCGCGTGGCTGCGAACGGCGTGATCACCACGGTGGCCGGCAACGGGACCGCCGGCTTCGGCGGCGACGGCGACGCCGCCACCGGCGCCTCGCTCAACCAGCCGCGCGACGTGGCCGCCCTCCCCGACGGCTCGTTCCTCGTCGCCGACACCGGCAACAGTCGGATTCGTCTCGTCTCCACCAGCGGGCTGATCTTCACCGTGGCCGGCGGGGCGGCGGCCGGCTTCGCCGGTGACCGGGGCGCCGCGACCGCGGCCCTGCTCAGCGCACCGAGCAGCATCGCGCCGATCATCGGCGGTGGCTACCTGATCGCCGACAGCGGCAACAACCGCATCCGCCAGCTCAGCGACGTGCCTACCACCATCACCCCGACGCCCAACCAGCGCCCGCCGCAGCAGTCGCCCATCGGGATCACGCCGCCGCGGATCGGCATCAGCGTGGTCGCCGGGACCGTCGCCGTCAACCGTGCTCATCCGCGTGCCGGGATCGAGCAGCTTCAGCCCGCTGATCGGGACCGCCAACTTCCCGCTCGGCTCCGAGCTCGACACCGCGGGCGGCACCGTCGTCGTCTTCTACGAGACAAACGAGGACTGGACGCAGGCCAGCGTCTACGCCTCGCAGGGCCGGTTCGCGACCAAGCAGCCCTTGCAGCGCGACGCCGGCCAGCGCCCGGGCGAGCTCGACCTGTCCGGCCCGCTCGGCGGCAGCTGCCCGCCCGGGCGGAAGCTGGCAAAGAGCGCGCGCTCGAGCGGCCGTCCGCTGCCGGTCGCGAGCGCCGCCCGGCGCAAGCGCCACGGCCGCGCGGTGCGCACGCGGGCCAAGGGCAAGGTCAAGACCAAGGGGCGCTATGGGTCGGCGATCGTCCGCGGCACCGGCTGGACTACGCACGACTTCTGCCGCGGCGCGAAGAGCGGCACGCTGTTCTCGGTGTTCGAGGGCGTGGTCTCGGTGCGCGACTTCGTGCGCCACAAGACCGTGCGCGTCCCGGCCGGGCGCAAGTACTTCGCCGGCGCCCGCCGTTAGATGGTTGATTGCGCGGCCGCGTGTGCGCGGGGGCGCGCGGGACCAAGCTGGGAGGGGGAAGCAGGGCGAAGCCAATGCCAGCCATTGGCGAGCCCGATGACCCCAATCCAGCGAAGGTATCCGCGCGTCATCCGCGCGCGCGGGGTCGTGGAATCAGCCATCTAGGCGAGGACGAAGTAGTCGCGGTGCACGGCCTCCTCGGTCGCCCGCGGCAGTCGCGCCCGGACCTGGTCGGACTTCAGGCCCTTGACGGCGCGCAGCTCGGCGGCCGAGTAGTTCGAGATCCCCTTGCCGACGGCCTCGCCGTCGCGGGCGATCTCGACCGCGTCGCCGGCGTCGAACTCGCCTTCGACGGCGACCACGCCGACCGGCAGCAGGCTCGTGCCGCCCTCGCGCAAGGCCCGTACGGCGCCGTCGTCGATCTCCACGCGGCCCTGGGCCGGCTTGGCGTATTTCAGCCACAGCTTGAACGAGGAGTAGCGCGTCGTCTGCGGCCGGCAGCGCGTGCCCACGGCCTGCCCGGTCGCCGCGGCGGTGACGATGCCCGGGCGCAGGCCGCTGGCGATCACCGCCTCGATGCCGGCCGCGGTCGCCATCTCGGCCGCGACGACCTTCGAGCGCATGCCGCCGCTGGACAGCGGCGAGCCGGCGTGGCCGATGCGGAGGGCCTCGAGCGCGCCGAAGTCGGTGACCTCGGCGACGGGCTGCGCCTTGGGGTCGCGACGGGGATCGGCGGTGTAGAGGCCCTCCGTGTCGGTGAGCAGCAGCAGCAGGTCGGCGCCGGTCAGCACCGCCACCTGGGCGGCGAGGAAGTCGTTGTCGCCGAACGAGATCTCGTCGGTGGTGGTGGTGTCGTTCTCGTTGATGACCGGCAGGACGCGCCAGTCGAGCAGGCGGCGAAGGGTCTGGCGGGCGTTGAGGTAGTGGGTGCGGGCAGAGAGATCGAAAAACGTCAACAAGACCTGTGCAGTGGTCACCCCGCGGTCGCGCAGCAGCTCGTCGTAGACGCGGTAGAGCTTGCCCTGCCCGACCGCGCTGGCCGCCTGCAGCTCGTCCATCGCCCGCGGGCGGATCGGCAGGTCGAGCAGGCGCATCCCGCGCGCGATCGCCCCGGAGGTGACGATGACCACCTCGTCGCCTGCGGCGTGGCGGGCGGCCACGTCGTCGCAGAGGGCCGCGAGCGCTTCCGCACGCACCTCGCCGGCGTCGTCGGCGACGACGCTCGTCCCGAGCTTGACCACCACGCGCATGGCCCTATTCAAGCTCGAACACCACGCCGCCGATCTCGACATCGTCGCCCGGCTCGAAGCCGGCGGACTCGAGCGCGCGGCGGACGCCGAGCGATTCCAGGCGCTGCTCGAGATACTCGAGCGCGTCGGGGTTGCCGATGTCGTGACGGGCGACGAGGCGGTCGATGCCCTCGCCGGTCACGCGGAACAGACCGTCGCCCGTGCGCTGCACGTCGAAGTCGCGGGCGGTGCCGGGGCGGAAGACCCGGTAGGCGACGGGCGCCTCCGTCTCGACCTCCTCGCGCGGCGGGACCTGGCGCATGAGCTCCGTGGCCAGCTCGTCGAGGCCGGCGCCCGTCGCCGCAGAGGTGATCAGGACGCTTCCGCCCAGCCGCTCCGTCCATTGCGCGCGCGCGGCGTCGGCCTCCTCGGGCGGCACGAGGTCGGCCTTCGACAACGCGAGGACCCGCGGAAGGCCGGCCAGGCGGGGATCGTGGGCCGCGATCTCACGCTCGACGGTGGCGAAGTTCTCGGCCGGGTCGCTGCCGTCGACCGGCGCCAGGTCGAGGACGTGCACGAGCAGCCGGCAGCGCTCGACGTGGGCGAGGAAGTCGTGCCCGAGGCCGGCGCCCGCGCTCGCCCCCTGGATCAGCCCCGGGATGTCGGCGAGCACCAGCTGGCGGCCGTCGCGCTCGAGCGTGCCGAGCACCGGGTCGAGCGTCGTGAAGGGGTAGTCGGCCACCTTCGGCGCCGCGCGCGTGAGCCGCGCCAGCAGGGACGACTTGCCCGCGTTCGGCAGCCCGATGAGCCCGGCGTCGGCGAGCAGCTTGAGCCGCAGCTCGATCCAGCCGTC
>JBJMKX010000008.1:0-3270 GCA_045805605.1 Solirubrobacteraceae bacterium | reverse complement strand
GGGGGCGCCCGACCGTGGTGGCGGCGGCCGGGCGCGACATCGCGACCGCCACGGGGGATCTGCTGTTCTCGCGCGCGTTCGCCGAGCTCGCCGAGAATGGGTCGGCCGACCAGATCCGGGTGCTCTCGGATGCGTCGTCGGCGCTGGCTGCGGGCGAGTTGCTCCAACGCGCCGATGCGTGGGACGCCTCGGTGTCCGTGGACCGCTACCTCGAGCGGTGCGAGCTGAAGACCGCGCGCCTGTTCCAGGCGGCGTGCGAGCTGGGGGCGCTGCAGGCGCGGAGCGGGGCGGTCGGCCTGCTCGCCGCCTTCGGGCGCCAGGTCGGCCTCGCCTTCCAGCTCCTCGACGACGTGCTCGATGTCGCCGGCCCGGCGGAGCAGACCGGCAAGCACCGCGGGGCCGACCTGCTCGACGGCACGGTCACCTTGCCGTTCATCCTCGCCCGCGCGCGCGACCCGGAGCTCGCGCGCGTCGATCCGCGCTCGGTGTGCACGCCCGAAGAGGCCGAGGTCGTGTGCACGCGCATCGAGGCCACCGGGGTACTGGAAGAGGTCAAGCGGCAGGCGCTCGAGATCGTCGCCGAGGCGAAGGCCGAGCTGCCCGATCTCCCTGGCCCCCAGCGAGAAGCCCTGAAGCTCGTTGCCGACGGCGTAGTGGAGCGCTACGCCTAGCCCATTCTCGTCGCCCCTGGCTAGGTCCTCGGGGTTCGCCGTGCCTAGCACGGCCTTACCCTGCGTCCCGAGCCGGCGACGACGAGCTATGGGCTAGAGAACAATTCCCCAGTCGTCAGAAGTCAAAGGGGACGATCAGGTCGTCCTGGAGGGCAGTCACGAAGCGCTGGATGCCCTCCTCCATGTTCGCGTGGGTGAGGTGGCGGAGGTCGCGGACGATGGTCTCCATCCCGCGCTCGAGCTCCTCGTCGAGCTCCTCGACCACACGCCGCTCGTAGACGGCCTCGCCGATCCACTCGCAGTTCGGGCAGCGCAGCTGCAGGCGCCAGTTGTCGGTGGTGACCTCTTCCCAGTCGATCGGGTGGACCAGCTCGGAGTTGCAGCAGCGGCACAGGTGGATCTGGCGATCGGGCGCCTCGGTGGCCGCGCGCGCCTCGGGCGCCGCGGTCGCGCGCCGGGCGGTGGCGCCGAACACGACGACTTCGATCTGCTTGCCGCTCGGGAGTCGCAGCCGCCGTACCGGGTCTCGATCTTCGCTCTGTCGGTCCATCGTTTCTCGTGCCTTACGTCGCCGTTGAAGCGGTGACCTTGAGAGGTCCCGGTTTGATTTCGGTAAGCGGTTGGCATTGGTACCGCTAGGCTTGTCCAAGACCGATCATGTTCAGCGGCGGAATCGGACTTCCCGAAGTACTGCTCGTCCTCGCGATCGTGCTGATCATCTTCGGGCCGAAACGGCTTCCGCAGCTCGGGCGGTCCCTCGGCTCGGGGATGCGCAACTTCAAGGAATCCGTGTCCGGACGGCACAAGGACGATGACGACGACGACGATCATGCCGAGCTGACCGCCGCCAAGCCGGACGACCGTCCGGCCGGCGAGCGTCCCGTCAACGAGCCCGTCGGACGGTCCGGCGAGTAGCCCGCTCTAGGCGCCGGCGGCATGGCGACCGCGCTGCGTCCCATCAAGCACGAGGACCGGCTCTCGCTCGTCGAGCACCTCGACGAGCTGCGGACCCGGCTCGTCCTCTGCGCCGTCACACTCGTGGTGGCGTTCGGCCTCTGCTTCTGGCAGAACAGCGCCCTGCTGTCGGTGCTCAACAAGCCGCTACAGGCGACGTCGATCAGCGCCCAGTCGGGCGGGCGCCTGTCGCAGGCGTCGCGCCAGGCGGCGCTGCAGCGCCGCGCCCTCGAGCAACTGGGCGGTGCGGTCAACACGCTGGCCCAGGGAGCCGAGCGGCTGCCCGCGCGGACGCGCGCGGCCTTCCAGGCGCAGCTGAAGGCCTACAACGCCACCGTGGCCAGGCTCCCCGCGACGCCGCCCAAGCGGGCGCCGGTGACCCTCGGGGTCGCCGAGCCGTTCACGACGACGCTGAGCACGAGCTTCTGGTTCGCGCTGATCTTCTCCCTGCCGGTGATCCTCTACCAGCTCTACGCCTTCGTGCTGCCGGCGTTCTCCCCGCGCGAACGGGCGGTGGCGATGCCATTGATGGCGATGATCCCGGTGCTGTTCGTGGGCGGCGTGCTGTTCGGGTACTTCCTCGTCCTGCCGCCCGCGATCGGCTTCCTGCAGCACTTCAACGACGACTCATTCGACGTGCTCGTGCAGGCGCGCGACTACTACAAATTCGAGATCTTCACCATGCTCGCCATCGGCCTGATCTTCCAAGTGCCGATCGGCATGGTCGCGCTCAACCGGGCGGGCATCCTCTCGGCCGAGCGCCTGCGAAAGACCTGGCGCTACGCGGTGGTGATCATCGCGGTCGTCGCGGCGCTGTTGCCGGGGGTCGATCCGGTCACCACCCTGCTCGAGATGGTCCCCCTGTTGGCCCTCTACCTGCTGAGTATCCTGCTCCTGACCTGGCTCGACCGTCGCTCGCCCCTCTCCCGCGAGCAGGAGGACTACGACGGCGAAGAGGAATACGAGCCACTCGACTTCGACTGACGCTCTCCCCAATGCTCTTCGACCTCAGAGGCCGCGGCCGGCGCCGCACCGTTCAGATCGTCTATGCGACGCTCGCCATCCTCATGGCGGCGGGCCTCATCCTGTTCGGCGTCGGCTCGGGGCTCGCGGGCGGACTGATCGACGCGCTCCAGGGCAACAGCGGAGGCTCGAGCGGGAGCAATTCCGCGCTGAGCAAGCAGGCCGACACGCTCGAGAAGCGCGCCCAGCAGAACCCGCGCGACGCGGCGACGTGGGCCAGGCTAGCCCGCGCGAAGTTCCAGCTCGCCGCTGGGTCGATCGACCAGAACACCGGCCGGTACTCCGCGGACGGCCGCAAGGAGCTCGCGGCGGCCGGGGTGGCGTGGGACCGCTACCTCGCGCTGAGCCCCGACAAGCCCAATCCGGAGGTGGCGGCGCTCATGGTGCAGGCGTTCGTCCAGCTACGCCAGGCGGGCAAGGCCGCCGACGCTCAGGAGATCGTCACCGCCGCCCGGCCGAACCGCAACGCGTACCTGAACCTGGCCAAGCTCGCCTACGCGGCCGGCCAGACGCGTAAGGGCGACCTGGCGGCGCAGAAGGCGCTGTCCCAGACGCCGAAGGACCTGCGGGGCGCGGTCAAGGACCAGCTCGACCAGGCCAAGAAGCAGGCTGCGGGCGCCGC
>JBJMKX010000007.1:0-10408 GCA_045805605.1 Solirubrobacteraceae bacterium | reverse complement strand
CGGGAGCGACGGGACTCGAACCCGCGGCCTCCGGCGTGACAGGCCGGCGCTCTAACCAAACTGAGCTACGCCCCCTCGGCGGGAGCCTGAGTATAGGCGCGGCCCGGCGAGCCTCTGGGGAATGTAAGGCCTCGGCGCGCGCGCAACTCCGCGCTTCGAAGCGGTGTTCCACCGGGCGGTAAAGCGTTCTGGGGATGGGCGCGTCAAGCGCTCAAGAGGAGGTGCCGGGTTCGATGCAAGGCAAGTGGAAGGGGTCCGCGCTTGCGGTGGTGGCGCTGGTCGCGTGCGTGGTGCTGACGGCCGCCGCAATCGCGGTCGCGGCGACGATCATCGGCGACGACGGCGACAACACGCTCACCGGGACAAGGGCGGCGGATGTGATCGACGCCAAGGGCGGCAACGATCTCGTGCGTGGTCGCACGGGCGACGATCAGATCACGTCCGGGTCGGGCGACGACCGCGTCCGGGGGGGCTTGGGCAACGACGCCATCACCGGCGACGACGGCAACGACCGCCTGCACGGTGGCTGGGACAACGATTCCGCTGACGGCGGCAACGGCGACGACCGCGTCTTCGGCGGCCGCGGCGACGACACCCTGGCCGGCGGCGACGGCATGGACCGTGTCCATGGCGGGCCGGGCAACGACAGCGCCGACGGCGGCCCCGCCAACGACCGCATGTCGGGCGGCTCGGGCGACGACGTCCAGCACGGCGGGCCCGGCAACGACCGGATCTACGCCAACCGCGGCGCCGACGAGACGTTCGGCGACGAGGGCGACGACGACCTGTGGGCGCTGGCGCGCCGTGACGTGTACCGGGACGGCGATGCGACCGTCGACACGCTGCACGGCGGACCCGGCAACGACACGTTCCACCTACGCGACGGCGAGGCCGACAAGGTCGACTGCGGCGACGGCAACGACGTGGCGCTCCTGGACGAGAAGGACGTCATCGTCGATGCGACGCCCGGGAACGCCAACGGCTCGTGCGAGCGGGTCGTCAGGCAGCGGCCGCACGCGCGCCAGGACAGCAGCGAGAACAAGCAGGAGCTCCCGCCAGAGGACAACGCCTCCACGCAGAATTAGCCGCGCACGAGCGCCGACGCCACCCTGCGTGGAGCATGGGTAGCCGAGAGGGGGCCGGACCACAACCGGCCCCCTCTATCCATCGGCGACGCGTCTGTCCGCGCTGCCTAGCTGATCGCCCCGCCCGCCACCAGCGCGATCACCACGGCGCCGAGCGCCACGCGGTAGACCACGAAGACCAGCATCGTGTGGCGCACGAGGTAGCGCAGCAGGAAGGCGATCGACGCGTAGCCGACGACGAAGGCGACGAGCGTCGCGATGATCACCGCGCCCGCGCCGGCCTGGTGCGAGCCGCCGCCGACGTGGCGCAGCTCGAACAGGCCGCTGAGTACGACGGCCGGAACGGAGAGCAGGAACGAGTAGCGGGCGGCGCTCCGGCGGTCGAACTCGCGGAACAGCCCGGCGCTGATCGTCGACCCCGAGCGCGACACGCCCGGGATGAGCGCGAGCGCCTGCGCGAGGCCGATCACCACGCCGTCCGTGCCGTTGATCTGCTCGAGCGTTCGCGTCCGCCGCCCCACGCGGTCCGCCACCCACAGGACCACGCCGAGCGCGATCAGCATGCTCCCGATCAGGTAGAGGTTGCGGGCGCCCGTCTCGATCTGGTCCTTGAAGATCAAGCCGAAGATCCCGATCGGGATCGTGCCAAGCAGGATGTACCAGCCCATGCGGGCGTCCAGGTCGCGCCGGTGCTCCGGGTTGCCCAACGAGCGCAGCCAGGCGCGCGCGATGCGCCACAGGTCCTGGCGGAAGTAGAGGAGGACCGCCGCCATCGTGCCGAGCTGAACCACGGCCGTGAAGGCGGCGCCCGGATCGGGCCAGCCGAAGAACGCGGGGACGATGCGCAGGTGCGCGGTGCTCGAGATCGGCACGAACTCGGTGAGCCCCTGCACGATGCCCTCGACGATGGCATGGAGATCCCGCATGGACCGGAGGGCGGGGAAGGGTACAAGGGTCCCGTTGACTGGCCGGCCAGCCAGTACGCTTCGCGGACGTGGGCCTCACGACTACTCCCAAGCCCGAGCCGCCGGCGAAGTTCCGGCCCGATTCGTCCAACCCCTTCGTCCACATCGCGGCCGACCTGCGCATCGAGCGCGCGGCGGAAGCGCCCATGCCGCCGGGCGAGCTCGGCTTCAGCGTCGCTCGCACCCTGCGCTTCAACCGCGACCCGCTGCCGACGATGCTCGACGCCTACGAGCGCTTCGGGCCCGTCTACACGCTGCGACTGATGCACGCGCCGGTCGTCTTCATGCTCGGCCCGGCGGCCAACCACCACGTGACCGTGTCGCACGCGAGCAACTTCCTCTGGCGCGAGGGGTCGATGGGTGACCTCATCGCCTTGCTCGGCGACGGCCTGCTGACCATCGACGGCGCCGAGCACCGGCGGGCGCGGCGGATCGTGCTGCCCGCCTTCCACCGCGAGCGCGTCGCCGCTTCGGCCGACACCATGCTCGATGAGGCCGAGCGCGCGCTCGCCGGCTGGCGCGACGGCGACGAGCTCGACCTGTACATGTGGGCGCGGCGGCTCGCGCTGCGGGTGGCCATGCGGGCCCTCTTCGGGCTCGACCCCGACCGCGCCGCCGGCGACGTCGACCTGGCCGAGGAGTTCGAGCGCGCGCTCGCCTATTACGGCCGCGACTACTTCCTGCAGTCGCTGCGCGGCCCGCGCTCGCCGTGGCGGGCGCTGCAGGCCTCGCGCCGGCGCCTGGACCGCGTGCTGTTCACGGAGATCGCGCGGCGCCGCAAGCGGGGCGAGGACGGCGAGGACATCCTCTCGCTCCTGCTCGCCGCCACCGACGAGGACGGCTCGGCGCTCACCGACCGGCAGGTCCGCGACCAGGTGATCACGCTGCTGTTCGCAGGCCACGACACGACGACGTCGACCGTGGCCTTCCTGTTCTACGAGCTGGCGCGCAACCCCGAAGAACAACCGCCGCTGCTCGAGGAGCTCGACAAGGTGCTCGACGGCCGCCGGCCCACCGCCGCCGAGCTGGTCGGGGAGCTTCCGCGGCTCGAGATGGCGATGGACGAGACGCTGCGCATGTACCCGCCGGCGTGGATCGGCCCGCGGCGGGCGATCCACTCCTACGAGTTCGAGGGCCACGTCGTTCCCGCCGGGGCACGCGTGAACTACTGCTCGTGGGCGAGCCACCATCTCGCCGACGTCTTCGAGGACCCGTTCGCGTTCGTGCCCGGCCGCTTCGCCCCTGCGCGCAAGGCGCTGCTGCCCAAGGGCGCCTACGTGCCGTTCGGGGGCGGCTCGCGGACCTGCGTCGGCATGCGCTTCGGTCAGCTCGAGATCATGGCGATCGCGGCGACGCTGCTACAGCGCTTCACCCTCGAGCTGCAACCGGGATACTGCCTGCGCATCCGCGAGATGCCGACGCTCTCGCCGCGCGATGGACTGCCGATGATCATGCGGGCCAGGGGCGCCTAGGAGCCGCGCCGCCGGCGGGCGTCCTCGCGCCGGCTTGCCTTGGCGATCGCCTCGCCGAGCTCGTCCTTGGTCATCTTCGACCGACCCTCGACACCGAGCTTGCGGGCCTCGGACAGGAGCTCGTCCTTCGTCTGCCCCTCGACGTCCACGCCGCCGTAGGTCTTGGACGGCTTGCGCCGCGACTGCGGCGTGCTCTTGCGTGCCTGCGGGTCGGACGGGCCCTTGCCGTCCTTCGGCTCCCAGTGGTCGCCGACCTTCTTGAACGAGTGCTTGAGGGCCGAGTACGCGACCCGGTGGGCGCGCTCCGCGTCGCCGTACTGCTGCTCGGCGCTCTCGAGCGCCTCGGCGTAAGTCCGTTGCGCCTTCGCAGGCGACCGTTGCAACGGGCCGGGGAGATCCTTCTTGCTGCTGACTGGCATGTCCGTCGGCTTCCCGCCGCGGCTACCCCGCAATCGTCGACTGGACGCGCGCGCGGGCGGCGCGCAGGCGGGCGCGGAAGGCCGGGGAGCGGCGGGCGTCGCGCAGCAGCCGGCGGTAGACGGGCGGGTAGGACCCGGGACCGGTGAGCAGCACGAGATCCGCGCCGGCGCGCAGTGACCGCGCGGCGGCGGTTGCCACCGTCGAGCGGGCGAGAACCGCGCGCGCCTCGAGCGAGTCGGTCATGATCACGCCGCGAAAGCCCAGGCGCCGGCGCAGCACGCCGGTCACGATCGCGCGCGACTGCGAGGCGATGTGGCCGGGGTCGAGCGCCGGATAGACGGCGTGCGACACCATCACGAGCGGCGCCCGGGCGCCGATGGCGGCGCGAAAGGGAATGAGGCTGGCCGTCGTGGTGACCGAGGCGTCGTCGGTGTTGCGGACCGCCGCGCCCAGGCCCGGGAAGTGCTTGGCGGTCGCCTTCGCGCCGCCGGCGCGGTAGCCGCGCAGCGCCGCGACGCCGAGGCGGGCCACCTCGGCGGGGCCGCCGGGATAGGCGCGGCCCGCGAGCGCACCGCCCGAGCGGGCGACATCGAGCACGGGCGCGAGCACGACATCGATGCCCAACCGCCGCACCTGGTGCGCCGCGGCGCGCGCCGACGCGTAGGCGAGCGCCGGTGTGCCCTGCTGCGCGGGCGGCCGCGCCGGCGCCGCGAATCGGACGATGCGCACCGAGCCGCCCTCCTGGTCGGTGCAGATCAGAGCGTGGCCGCTCGACGCGCGCCGAATCGCGTGCGTGAGCGCGCGCAGCTGGCCCGGCGAAGTCACATTGTCGCCGAAGAGGATCACGCCCGCGGCCCGGCCCTCGCGCAGGATGTCGCGCGCGTACGCCGGCAGCGTCGTGCCAGAGAACGAGAAGACGATGGGAGCGCCCGCCAGCTGGCGGAGCGGGATCGGGCGTTGGGCGTTGGGCGTCGGGCGTTGGGGCGCGGACCGCTCGGTCGTCCCGTGCCCTCCGCAACCGGCAAGCAGCAAGACGACAAGCGTGCATACGATGCGGGGCATGGCGCGCGTCGGCATCCTCACAGGCGGGGGAGACTGCCCGGGACTCAACGCGGTCATCCGCGGAGTGGTGCGCAAGGCGCTCAAGGTGCACGGCAACGAGGCGGTCGGGTTCCGCTACGGCTGGGCGGGTGTGGTGGAGGGCGAAGCCGTCCCCCTCGACCTCAACAACACCTCGGGGATCCTGCCGCGCGGCGGCACGATCCTCGGCTCCTCGCGGACCAACCCGTACGCGATGGACGGGGCGGTCGACAGGATCAAGGAGACGCTCGCGGTCGAGGCCGTCGACATGCTGATCCCGATCGGCGGCGAGGACACGCTCGGCGTGGCCCGGCGCCTGCACGACGAGGGCATCGTGAACATCGTCGGCGTTCCGAAGACGATCGACAACGACCTGTCGGCCACCGACTTCACGTTCGGCTTCCAGACCGCGGTGCAGATCGTGACCGACGCGATCGACCGCCTGCACACCACCGCCGAGTCGCACAACCGCGTGATGGTGGTCGAGGTCATGGGCCGCAGCGCCGGCCACATCGCGCTGTGGAGCGGCATGGCCGGCGGCGCCGACGCGGTCCTCGTGCCCGAGCACCCGTTCGAGATCAACCGCGTGGTCGCCCACATCCGGGAGCGCCACGCACGCGGCAAGACGTTCTCGATCGTGGTCGTCGCGGAGGGCGCGACGCCCGCCGGCGAGGAGGTCACCACGACGCAGGAGACCGACGCCTTCGGGCACGCGCGGCTGGGCGGCATCGGGGTCTACCTCGAGCGCGAGCTGCGCGAGCGCACCGGCTACGACGCGCGCGCCACCATCCTCGGCCACGTCCAGCGCGGCGGCACGCCGACCGCCTTCGATCGAGTGCTCGCGACGCGCTTTGGCGTCGCCGCCATCGACGCGGCGATGGACGGCGACTTCGGCAAGATGGTCGCACTGCGCGGCCAGGACATCGTCCGCGTGCCGCTGGCCGATGCGCTGGCCGAGTCCAAGCTCGTCGACCCCGAGCTCTACGCCGTCGCCGAGACGTTCTTCGGCTGACGCATGGAGCGCGAGCGGGTCCTCGCCTTCCGGCTCGCGCGGTCGGGGCTGGCCGACCGGGAGGCGGGCGACCTGGCCGAGGCGGCGGCCTGCCCGGCCTCGGACTTCGCGCACGACGCCGCGCTGCTCGCGCTGGGCGCGCGGGCCGAGGGCGTCACACGCCAGGGGTACGAGGCCGCCGTCGACGCCGGCGACCTCGTGGTCGCGCACGTCGTGCGGGGCGCGATCCATGCAATCGCGCCCCACGACCACGCGCTGTACGGCCGCGCACTGATCGCCCGCGATGACGACGAGCTGGGCGTTCAGCTCGGCCGGCAGGTCCAGCGGATGGCCGCCGAGCACGGCTTTGCGCCGACGGCGGCGCTGGACGAGGTCGCGGGGGCCACGACGGATGCGCTCGCGAAGGGCCGGCGGCTGGACAAGAACGCGCTGCATGAGGAGCTGCGCGCGCGTGTATCCGCGGAGCTGATGCCCTGGTGCAAGGGCTGCAAGAGCCACCACGTGGCGCCGATGCTGTGGCGGTACGCAACGGTCAAGGCGGGCGTCCGGCTGGATGCCGAGCGCCGTTACCTGCGGGGCAGGCCGGCCAGGGCACCGGCGGCGCGCGAGGCCGTTCGCCGCTTCCTGCGCTTCTACGGGCCGGGGACCCCCGGCGGCTTCGCCGAGTGGGCGGGCGTCGCCAAGCCGCACGGGCAGCGGCTGTGGGACGAGGTCGCCGGCGAGCTGGTCGAGGTCGACGGCGGCTGGCTGCGCTCTGAGGACCGGCCTGCGCTCGAGTCGCCGCCCTCCGCCGAGGGCATCCGGCTCCTGCCGCCCGGCGACCCCTACCTGCAGAAGCCCAACCGGCCCCTGCTCGCGACCGACGAGGCCCTGCGCAAGCGGCTGTTCCGGCCGGTGGGGAGCCCGGGCGCGGTGCTGCGCGACGGCCGCCTGGCCGGCCTGTGGCGGCTCAAGGCGAAGGGCCGCAAGCTCGAGATCGCGGTCGAGAAGGTCGGCCGCCTGCGACGCGCCGACCTGAAGGAGGAAGCGCAGCGGGTGGCGGAGCTACGCGGGGCGCCGGAGGTGGCGCTGGTCGGCGGCTAGTGCTCCCAGCGGTCGCGGAACTTGTAGACCGCGACCCCCCCGTCGTGGTCGACGTCGGCAAAGCCGTACGCGTAAACGGACCCGTCCTCGACGTCGACCTCGATCTTCGCCGGCGGGAGGTCGTGCTCGTTGGTGTCGACGCCGATCCTGCGGCCCTCGAGCGGACCGTCGCTGAGGAGCGCTTGCATGGCGGGCAGCGTAGACGCTGAGACCCCACCTGAGACACTTTCGCTGCGACACCGGCATAGCGCACCCTTCCGGCGGCGGCGGTGTTGCAGCGTTCGTGGACCGAGGGGGCTAGCGTTTGTCGTCGGTGCTTGCAGGTAGATCGTGGGTCGTCGCCATCGTGGCGGTACTGGTGCTGCCGGCGTCCGCTGCCGCCAGTCCCGTGCTCGAGTTCTCCCACGGCAAGACCCGGGTGGTACAGGACGACGGCACGCCGCCGGTCACGCCGTCCGACGTCGCGGCGGCGATCGCCACCGCCGCCCAGAGCCCCGGCGACACGGGGGGCGCCGAGCCGCCTCCCCCGCCCCCGACCGGCACGGCGCCCACCGCTACGGCGCCCGCCCCCGGCGCCCCGCCCGCCCAGGGCGTCGTCGGCAGCGGCCCCGTACCGGCCGTGCTGGACCAGGCGCTGGCGCAGGGGCTGCTCAGCCAGTCCGACCACGACAACTACCGCGGCATCTACGACCAGGCCGTCCAGGCGCGCACGAGCCTTGCCGGCCAGTGCCGCAAGCAGCTGCGCAACGTGATCCGCGACCTCGACACGATGTCGCGCCAGGGCGCGCTGACCACGAGCCGCATGCCCGCACTCTTCCTGCAGCTGCAGCGCAACACCGAGTTCTGGAGCGCGCACCCGAGGGTCGCCGCGGGCCGGCGGGTGAAGTTCGGCTCGAGCGAGCTGCTGTTCCAGCACTACGCCGGCGAGGGGCTCCAGATTCAGCCGCTGGGAAACTTCGGCAAGGCGAACGGCCTCTACGCCGCGACCCAGCACCCGAAGAAGGGCGACTCGCCGGCGCACGAGAGCGCGAAGCTCAAGACCCTGCTCGACGAGCTGACCGCGATCAAGTCGGTGCGCGGCGACTTCTTCACCTGGGAGTACTTCTTCCCGTTCGACGGCGGCCGGCCGCCGTGGATGAGCGGCATGGCGCAGGCCACCGCAGTCGAGGCGCTGGCCCGGTCGTCCCAGCTCTTCAACGACCCCTCCTACACCCAGCTGGCCAGCCAGATGATCGGCGCCTTCGACCGCTCGCCGCCGACCGGGGTGCGGGTGTCCGCGGACGGCGGCAACCACTACGTCCTGTACTCGTTCGCGCCGCGCTACCGGGTGCTCAACGGGTTCCTGCAGACGCTGATCGGCCTCTACGACTACCTCAGGATCACCGGCGACCCGAACGCCCAGCGCCTCTTTGACGCGGGCAACGCCGCCGCCCTGCGCGAGCTTCCCCGCTACGACACCGGCAAGTGGGCGTACTACGCGCTGCCGACCAAGGACCAGTCGAGCTACGGCTACATGACGCTGGTGACGGGCTTCCTCGACGGGCTGTGCGAGCGCACCGGCACCGGCGCGTACTGCAACACGGCCAAGCGCTGGCACAGGTACTTGAGCAAGGTTCCGCGCGAGCCGCTGCGCCCGCTGCCGCCGGCGAGGGAATGCGGGTACTAGCCTGGGTCGGGTGCCCGGGATTGCCGACGACGAACTCGCCGCCGCCCTCGAGCTGCTGACCGGCGCCACCGACGTGGTGAGCTTCGCCGACCTGCGCGCCGCCGGAGTCGCCCATCCGGCGCACTCGATCTACGAGCTCCAGCTGGCCGGACACAACATCGAGCAGGTCCGCGGCGGCGTGCGCCTGTCGGAGGGACCGCCCAAGCCGCCGCCCCAACCCCGCGGCCGCGTGCGGCGGATCGCGCGGGACAGCTGAGGACTTGTCTGCGGCGTCGGGGAGCCAGAGCAGCACCGGTGCGGCGGCGATGCCGGCATCCGGCGGATCGTCCGTGGCGCAGCACCTGCGCGATCTCGCGCGGCTGCGCCGCGTCCGCGACCGGATCGACCGCGAATACGCGCAGCCGCTGGACGTCGAGGCGCTCGCCCGCGACGCCCACATGTCGCCCGGGCACTTCAGCCGCGAGTTCCGACGTGCCTACGGCGAGTCGCCGTACAGCTACCTGATGACGCGCCGCGTCGAGCGGGCGATGGCCCTGCTGCGTGGAGGCGATCTCAGCGTCACCGAGGTCTGTTTCGAGGTGGGCTGCTCGTCGCTGGGCACCTTCAGCACCCGCTTCACTGAACTGGTCGGCGTGCCGCCCAGCGTCTACCGGCGCCAGGCGGCAGGCGCGATGGCCGGGATACCGCCCTGCGTCGCCAAGCAGGTGACCAGACCGATCAGGAATCGAGAAGCGCCGGTCGCGAGCCGCGGCTAGCGTGACCGCCATGGACACCACGACTGAAGGAGTGACCATGACCGACGCTTCCACCGAGGGAATCAAGACCGTGCTGCATCCCGTCTCCGATCTGGCAACGGCCAAAGCGGTGTACGGGGCCCTCCTCGGCGTACCGCCGCAGACCGACGGCTCCTACTACGTCGGCTTCGAGGCCGCGGGCCAGCACATCGGGCTGGTGCCGGGCGGTGGACCGCAGGGCATGACCTCGCCGGTGGCCTACTGGCACGTGCCGGACATCGAGGCGAAGCTGGCCGAGGTGACCGCCGCGGGTGCCACCGTGAAGGAGCCCGCGCACGACGTCGGTGGCGGCCGCCTGGTGGCCACCGTCACCGACCCCGATGGCAACGTCCTCGGGCTGCTTCAGGACCGATGAGTGCCGACCCCCGCTCGCGCGCTCGGCATCGTCGCGACACCCGGCACCGGCTCACCCACGACGTCGATGGCCGGGTGGCTTGTGGCTCGGCGGAGCGTGTGCCGGACCTGGCGCCGCCGTCATTCGCCTGGGACGGCGATGCGCTGCCGGTGGGCACCCCGGCCGACACCGCCCATTAAGGAGATTGGGGACCGTTGCGGCGACCGCGCCGACGGAAGAGAACCGGGCGCACCGCTCGAAGCCGGTCGGACCGAGCCAGGCGACGCCGGCGGAGACGGCGCAGGCGGCCCTGCCGAACGGATGGAGACGAAGAGCATGGCCACGAGGACGGACACGCGGTCGCCCGAGCTGCACGAGGCCGACAGCCACGACCTGATCCGCGTGCACGGCGCGCGCGTGAACAACCTCAAGGACGTCAGCGTCGAGATCCCGAAGCGCCGGCTGACGGTGTTCACCGGCGTCTCCGGCTCGGGCAA
>JBJMKX010000006.1:0-21209 GCA_045805605.1 Solirubrobacteraceae bacterium | reverse complement strand
ACTGTCACGACGTCCGCGAAGACGAGCTGTTTCACGGGATGGGGGAGTGGGCGTGGGCGGCAGGAATCGCGCCCCTGCTCGGGCCGTGGCGTCTGGGGGCGACCCAGTTCGTCTACGCCCGAGCGGGCGGCTTTGACCCTGCCAAGCAGCTCGAGGTGCTCTCGCGCCGCGGCGTGACCAACGTGTTCACGACCCCCACCGCGATGCGCGCGATGATGGCGGTCGATGACGCCGGCGAGCGCTACCCGCAGAGGTTCCGGATCGTCTGCTCGGCGGGCGAGCCCCTGAACCCCGAGGCTATCCGCTGGTTTCGCGAGCAGTACGGGGTCACGGTGCTCGACTACTACGGGCTGACTGAGTCATATCCGCTGTGCGCCAACTATCCGTTCATGCCGGTGCGGGAGGGGTCGATGGGGAGGGCGATGCCGGGCTGGGACGTCCAGATCCTCGACGAGGACGAGCACCCCGTGGCGCAGGGAGAGCGCGGCGAGATCTGCCTGCGGGCGCGGTCCAATCCGCACTATCCGCTCGGCTACTGGAACAACCCTGAGGCCTCGGAGGAGGCGTTCGGCGGCGAGTGGTTCCACACCCAGGACGCCGCGCAGCAGGACGAGGACGGCTACTACTGGTACGCGGGCCGCGCCGACGACGTGATCATCTCCGCCGGCTACCGGATCGGCCCGTTCGAGGTCGAATCGGCCTGCATCGAGCACCCCGCGGTGCTCGAGGCGGCGGCGGTGGCCTCGCCGGACGAGAAGCGCGGGAACGTCGTCAAGGCATTCCTGGTCCTGGCCGAGGGGCGCGAGCCGACCGACGAGCTGGCGGGGGAGGTCCAGGCGTTCGTCCGCGAGCACCTGGGCGCCCACGCGTACCCGCGCCGCATCGAGTTCGTCGACGACCTGCCCAAGACGCTTACCGGGAAGATTCGGCGCATCGAGCTGCGGGAGGCCGAGGCATCGCGAGTCGTCAGTCGTTAGTCGTTAGTCGCCAGTAGCCTCGCGCGCTTCATGCGCGCGCGTCCCGGGCCTCATCCTCTCGTCGCGGCCGGGGAGTCGGGCCTCAACGGGCGAGCTTGGCCTCGGTGCGCATCTCGCTGAGGATCCGCTCGAGGCGCGGCTCCGACGCCCGGTCCACGTGCGTCATCGCCGCAGCGACCGCCGGATGCAGGTCGGCGATCCGGGCGTGCATCGCGTGGGCGACGGCGCGGTAGCCCGGATGGCCCTCGCGGCCCGAGCGCAGCTCGATCAGGTGCATCGCCTCGCGCGCGTTGAGGTCGAGCACGTAGCGGATCCGGTAGCCGAGGCAGAGGGCGTACGGCGCAGAGCCGGGCAGCCCGGCATCGACGAGCGCCACGTACGCGCGGCGCGAGCGCTCCAGGGCAGCCCGGTAGGCGTCGCCCGCGCCGGCGGCCTCGACCTCCTCCGGCACGCCGGCCCCAAGGTCGGGCGTCAGCCGCTGCCATTGGATGGTGAGCATCCGGTGGCGCTGCAGGTCGCGGAACGCGCCGTAGTCGGAGACCACCTCGAACCGGTAGCGCAGCGCCTCGAACCCGCGCCCCGGGCGATGGCGGCGGTTCGCGCGCGTGCCGACCAGGTCGGCCAGGAGGCCTTCGCGCTCGGCGTCGGAGAGCCCGTCGACCGCCGCGCGCGCCTGCTCCTCGGAGACGACGGCGGCCTCGAACAGCAGCGCGGCGAGAAGGTCCTCCTCGGTGCCGCTGTGCGACAGCAGGCGCACGGAGGGCCGGTCCGAGGGCTCGGGCCGGTCGAGCCCGAGCCTCGCCGCCCACCGCTGCGCGGCGCGCTCGCGCCGCTCGAGGTAGGCGATCCACTCGCCACCGCGGTCCGGGCGCTCGACGCGCGCCACGAACGACGGCATGACCGCCTTGACGGCGTCGAGGATCATCCGCCCGTAGGCGCGGGCCTCGGGCAGCGGATGGGCGAGCAGGTGGAGGATGAGCTGCTCGTAGGACTGACCGGTCGCGTAGATGCCCATGTGCGAGAGCGAGCTCGCCGGAAGCAGCCCGCGCAGGAGGTCGAGCCCCTTGGCCTTGATCGCGCGCCGGCGGGCCGCCTCGGGCTCGCCGTCAGCGCGCGGGAACTGCTCGTCCGCCCACGCCATCACCCGCGGCAGCGCGGCCGCGTAGGTGTCGAACAGGAAGTCCATCGCCGCCGCGTAGGACGGCCCGAGCTCGGGGTCGCGGTAGTAGCGATAGCCGAGGCCTTCGCCCATCGCCGCGTCGTAGGCGATGTAGCGCGTCGACTGCTCGAGGTAGGCCCCGAGGCGCGGCCGCTGCAGCACCTTGGTCAGGACGTTCGAGACCCACTCGCACGCGACGTGGGCGCCGCCGAGCTGGGCGACCGAGTCGTCGCCGTAGCCGACGAAGATGCGCTCGTACAACTGGGCGGCGCGCTCGCCCTCATCCCCTTCGAACGGCGCCGGCGCCGCAGGGATTGACTCGGCGAACTCGTCGAGGAACAGCTGCCGCAGCGTGCCGGGGTAGCGCGAGTAGCGCGCGAACAGGGCGCCCTTGACGGTCTCCGGGAGGTTGACGAGCGCGAAGACGGGGCCGTCGAGGTTGGTGAAGTGCGGGGCGAGGCGCTTGCGCTCGGACTCGCTGAAGCTCTCGACCGGGTACTCCACGGGGCCGTCGAGAGTAGCGGCGGCTCCGGCTGACAGAATCGCGGCGTGCGTATCTCCGCCAAGGCTGACTACGCCGTGCGCGCGGCGGTCACCCTTGCCGCTCTCGAGGAGGGCCGGCCGATCAAGGCCGAGCGCCTCTCCGGCGAGCAGGACATCCCGCTCAACTTCCTCGAGAACATCCTCAACCAGCTCAAGGCGGGCGGGATCGTCGTCAGCCAGCGCGGGCCGGACGGCGGCTTCCGGCTCGCCCGCGATCCGTCGCAGATCAGCGTCGCCGACATCATCCGCGTCGTCGAGGGACCGCTCGCCTCGGTGCGCGGGGTCCGTCCGCACGACCTCGAGTTTCAGGGCGCCACCGAGCCGCTGCGCGAGGTGTGGGTCGCGGTGCGCGCCAACCTGCGCGCGGTGCTCGACACGGTCACGCTGGCCGACGTCGCGCAGAACCAGCTGCCGCGCAACGTCACCGAGCTGGCCGCCGACCCGGCGGCGTGGGGCGAGCCGGGCGGCGGCTGAGACTCAGACGGCGGCCGCGAGGCGGCCGGCCATCGGGCGCACCCACACGATGTGACCGGGCTCGAGCTCGAGCTCCTCGGAGTGGGCGCGCGTGAGCTGGACCCAGATCTCGCGGCCGTCGTCGAGCGCGAGCTCGACGCGCACCTCGAAGGACAGGTGCGCCACGCGCTTGACCAGCGCCTCGCGCCCGCCGGATACCGGCTCGGTCTCGATCGAGACGTCGTGGGGCCGGACAACCTCGTCGTCGCCGAGGCGGGTGACCGGCCCGACGAACTCCATCACGAACCGGTTTGCCGGCGACTCGTATAGCTCGCGCGGCGAGCCGATCTGCTCGATGCGGCCCTCGTTGATGACCGCGACCTGCTCGGCGACGTCCATGGCCTCCTCCTGGTCGTGGGTCACGAAGACGGTCGTGACGTGGACCTCGTCGTGCAGGCGGCGCAGCCAGATGCGCAGCTCCTCGCGCACCTGGGCGTCGAGCGCGCCGAACGGCTCGTCGAGGAGGAGCACGCGCGGCTGAACGGCCAGCGCGCGCGCCAGCGCCATCCGCTGGCGCTGGCCGCCCGAGAGCTGCGCTGGGTAGCGGTTTGCCCAGCCCTCGAGGTGGACCAGCGCCAGCAGCTCGTCGACGCGCTCGCGGATCTCGGCCTTCGGCCGCTTGCGCACCTTCAAGCCGAACGCGATGTTCGACCGCACCGTCATGTGCTTGAACGGCGCGTAGTGCTGGAAGACGAAGCCGACGCCGCGCCGGCGGGGCGGCACGGTGGTCGCGTCGTCCTCGTCGATGAGCACCGAGCCGCCGTCGGGGGCCTCGAGCCCGGCGATGACGCGCAGCAGGGTCGACTTGCCGCTGCCGCTGGGGCCGAGCAGCGCCGTCAGCGACCCCGCCGGCACGCGCAGCGACACGCTCTGGAGGGCGGTGAAGCCGTTGTAGTGCTTGGTGACGTCGCGGACCTCGATCACGTCTCGGCCTCCCGGGGCTTGAGCTTGGTCATCAACAGCAGGGTCGCGAGCGCGATCGCCGCGAGCACGGCCGAGGCCGCGTAGGCGCCGGCCAGGTCGAAAGCCTGGAAGCGCTGCTCGACGTAGAGAGGCAGCGTGTCGGTCTCGCCCAGGATCTTGCCCGAGACCACGCTGACCGCGCCGAATTCGCCGAGAGCGCGCGCGGTCGTCAGCACGACGCCGTAGGCCACACCCCAGCGGATCGCCGGCAGGGTCACGCGCCAGAACGTCTGCCACGGCGAGGCCCCGAGGGTCGACGCCGCCTCCTCCTGGGTCGTGCCGATCTCGCGCAGCACGGGAATCACCTCGCGCACGACGAACGGAAGCGAGACGAAGACCGTGGCCAGGATCATGCCCGGCGTCGAGAAGATGATCTGGATTCCCTGGTCCAGGAACCAGGAGCCGAACCAGCCCTGGCGGCCGTAGAGGAGGAACAGCGCCAGGCCGACGATGACCGGCGAGATCGCGAACGGCAGGTCGATGATGGCGTTGATGAACCCGCGGCCCGGCATCCGGCCGCGGACGATCACGAGCGCGGCCAGCACGCCGAAGGCCGTGTTGAGCGGCACCGCCACCGCCACCATGAGCAGCGTGAGCTCGAGGGCATGGATGGCGTTGGGCGTCGTCAGCGCGTCCCCGATGGCACCAAGCCCGTTCTCGAAGGTGCGGTAGAAGACGAACGCGACCGGGAACGCGAGCAACAGCGCGAGGTAGCCGAGGGCGACCGTGCGCAGGCCTATCCGGGTCGGCCGGTTAACGGGCATGGCGCAGGCTCCAGCGCGAGAGGCCGTTGAACACCGTGAGGACCACGAGGGCGACCAGGAGCAGCACCACCGAGACCGCTGCCGCCCCGCTAACACCGCCGCTCTCGATCTGGCCGAAGATGAAGACCGAGGCGACCTCGGTCTTGAATGGCAGGTTGCCGGAGATCAGCACCACCGAGCCGAACTCTCCGATCGCCCGCGCGAACGCGAGCGCCATGCCGCCGAGGATCGCGGGCAGCAGGCTGGGGAGGATGACGCGGCGGAAGATCGTCAACGAGCCCGCCCCGAGCGAGGCGGCGGCCTCCTCGACGTCGGGATCGAGCTCCATCATCACCGGCTGGACCGAGCGCACGACGAACGGCAGCGTCACGAACAGCAGCGCGACCGCCACGCCGATCCGCGTGTAGGCGACGCTGAAGCCGAACGGGCCCTTGGGCCCGTAGAGCGTGAGCAGGGTCAGGCCGGCCACGATGGTCGGCAGGGCAAAGGGCAGATCGATGATCGCGTTGAGGGGCCCCTTGCCGGGGAAGCGGTCGCGCACGAGGACCCAGGCGATGATCGTCCCGAAGACGCCGTTGATCGCCGTCACGATGAGCGAGACGATCAGCGTCAGCTCCAGCGTCGCCAGCGCCTCCTTGCTCGTGATGACGTCCCACGCGGCCGACAGGCCGCTGTCGCCCGCCTTCGCGAACACCGCCGCAAGCGGCAGCAGGACGATCACGCTCAGATAGAGCGTGACGATGCCCATGCCGAGCGGCGCGCCGGCGATGCCGGCGCCCCGCCTCAGAACGGCAGCGTGTTCAGGACTTCGCTGTGGCAACGCCCTTCGACTTCTCGACGTCGACGAGCACGCCCTTCTGGGGGTCGAAGAAGCGGTCGTTGACCTTCGACCAGCCGCCGAGCTTGTCGATCGTGAACAGCTGCGGCGGGACGGGGAACTTCGCCTTGTCCTGCAGCGAGGGGAGCACGGAGCGGTAGCCCCTGGCGACGAAGACCTTCTGGGCCGCCGGCGTCCACAGGTAGTCGCGGAAGGCCTTGGCCGCGCTCGGGTTCTTCGTGTCGCTGGTCACCGCGGTCGGGTTCTGGATCAGGATCGTCTGCTTCGGGATGACGTAGTCGACGTCCTCGCCCTTCTGCTGGGCGGTGATGGCCTCGTTCTCGTAAGAGAGCGCCACGTCCCCCTTGCCGCTGGTGAACGTCTGCAGCGACTCGCGGGCGCTCTTGTCCTGCGCGACCACGTTCTTGGCGAACAGCTGGTTGAGGTAGGCGATCGCCTGGGCATCGCTCTTGCCCTGCGCGAGCTGGGCGCCGTAGGCGGCCATGGTGTTCCAGCGCGCGCCGCCGCTCGTGAACGGGTTCGGGGTCACGACCTGGACGCCGGGCTTGACCAGGTCGTCCCAGGTCTGGATGTGCTTCGGGTTGCCCTTGCGGATCAGGAAGACCACGACCGAATCCGTGACGAAGCCGTGGTAGCGGTCCGCGTTCCAGCTCGGAGCGACGAGCTCGGCCTTGACGAGCTTGTCGACGTCGGGCGCGAGTGACAGCGCCACGACGTCGGCGGGGAGGCCTGCCTCGACCGAGCGCTCCTGGTCGCCGGACGCCCCGTAGGACTGCTTGAACGTGACGCCCTTGCCCGCCGAGGTCCTCTGGAAGCTCGGGATGATCTGCTGGTAGGCCTCCTGTGGCGTCGAGTAGGCGACGAGGCTGAGCTGGCCGCCGTTGCCGTTGCCGGACGACGACGAGCTTGAGCCACCGCACGCCGCAAGCACGAGGGCGGCGAGCGCCGCGGCGGCGACGAGCAGGGCCGGCATCTGGATGCGCTTCATGCGTTCTCCACTTCTTTGGTCGAGTTTGTCGGCGCGGCATTATGCCGAAACTCGATCGATTTTGTGAAGAACCTTCCGGGGCCGCCGAACCGGCGGCCTCAGTGCACCGTTCAGCCGCGGCCCTTCCAGCCGACGGTCTCGACCTGGCCGGCGAGCACGACGGTGGGCACCCTGCCGGTGCCCTTGGAGTACGTCATCAGCTCATCGCGCCACTCCGAGCGCGTGGTGGCGTCGCGCTCGGACCACTCGAGTCCGTCGGCGGCCATGTCGTCGCGCGCCTGCTGGCAGTAGGGACAGCCCGGCTTGACGTACATGACGCGGTCGACCATGGCGCGCTCGAAGCTAGCATCCGGGCCAGTGGAGGTTCTGAGCGTCCTGCCCGCCCCTTCGCCACCGCTCGTGCGGCGCGCGCGGGTGCTGGCCTGGGTGGGGATCGCGTGGCACGCGGTGGAGTTCGCCGTGGCACTGGCCGCCGGGGTCGCGGCGGGCTCGATCGCGCTCGTGGGCTTCGGCGCCGACTCGTTGATCGAGGCGGCGGCCGGCGGAGTCGTCGTCTGGCGCTTTGCCGGTGCGCGGGCGCCGTCCTCCGCCGCTGAGCGCCGCGGGCAGCGGCTGATCGGCGCGTCGTTCTGGCTGCTGGCGGCGTTCGTCGCCGTCGAGTCCGTGCGCGCCGTCCTCGGCGGCCACCACGCCGAGACGAGCTGGGTCGGGATCGGCCTCGCCGCCGTGACGCTCGTGCTCATGCCGCCGCTGGCGGCGGCAAAGGCGCGCGTCGGACACCGGATCGGGTCGGCGGCGACGCGCAGCGAGGGCCGCCAGAACCTCCTGTGCGCCTATTTGTCGGCGGCGCTGCTCGTCGGCCTGGTCGGCAACGCGGCCTTCGGAGCCTGGTGGCTCGATCCGCTGGTCGCGTTGGTCATCGCCGGGGTGGCGGTCAAGGAGGGGCGCGACGCCTGGCGTGGCGACGGCTGCGATTGCTGCGCCTGACGAACGACTAACGACTAACGACTCTGCGCCCTGGCGGCGTCCACGAGCGACTTCGGCGCAACGATCGCGTAGGCCTCCTCGATCGCCCCCGCCACCTCGTTCCAGTCGAGGCCCCGATCCAGCCGCACCCCGATCCAGCCGCGGTGGCCGACGTAGGGCGGGCGGAAGTAGTGCTCGGGCTCGGCGCGCATCAGCGTCTCCTGCATGCCCTCGGGCGCGGCGCACCACAGCGCCAGGCGCCCGTCGCCGTGATGGTCGTCGAGGAACATCACGAACGTCTTGCGCCCGCGCACGAAGAAGGTCGGCTGGCCGTGCGAGAGGCGCTCGGTGACTTCGGGGAGCGCGAGGCAGATCGAGCGGACGCGCTCGAGCGCCTCGGTCACAGCAACCCGCCGAGCGCGCGGCCGGCGTGGTCGGCCAGGTCGAGCAGCGGCGAGGGGATGATCCCGAAGAACAGCGTCGCGGCTCCGAATGCCACGGCCACGACCGCAACCTCGATGCCGCCGTAGCGGGCATGCGGCTCGCCTGCGAGGGGCGGGGACTCGTCCTGCGTGAGCTCGGAGTGCTCGAGCGCCATCGAGGTCGGATCGGCCTCCGGCGAGCCGCCGGCGATCGCCGGCACCGGCGCGGGACGCATCCACATCGTGGCGATCACCCGCAGGTAATAGCCGAGCGAGATCATCGACCCGATCACGATCATCACGCCCAGCCACGTGTAGCCCCCGTCCACGGCGGCGTCGATCAAATAGAACTTCCCGATGAAGCCGGCGGTCGCGGGGATCCCGGCGAGCGCGAGCATCGCCACGGTCATCGGCCACGCCAGCACGGGGCGGGTCGCGCCCAGGCCGGCAAAGGCCTCGAGGTCGTCGCCGAGGTCGGTCTCGCGCTCGCGCGCGAGCACCACCGCGAACGCGGCGACGTTCATGAACAGGTAGACGGCGAGGTAGAAGACTGTCGCCTGGACGCCCAGCCGCGTCCCCACCACGACGCCGGTCAGCAGGTACCCGGCCTGCCCCACGCTCGACCACGCCAGCAGCCGCTTGAGCGACGTCTGCACGAGCGCACCCACGTTGCCGACGACGATCGTCACCGCCGCCAGCGCCGCGATGGCCGGCCCCCAGTCCCCCTGGGCCTGGATGAACGCGACGTCGAACATGCGCAGGAAGACCGCGAACGCCGCCGCCTTGGTTGCCGTGGCCATGAACGCGGTGATCGGGGTCGGCGCGCCCTGGTAGACGTCGGGGGTCCACTGGTGGAACGGCGCGACCGAGTTCTTGAACGCGAACCCGACCACGATCAGCCCGATCCCGGTCAGCAGCAGCGCGTCGCTGGCGTTGCCCTGCAACGCCCGCGCGATCCCGGTGAAATCGGTCGACGACGTCGCGCCGTAGACCAGCGCTAGGCCGTAGAGCAGCGTCGCCGATCCGACCGAGCCGATGATCAGGTACTTCAGGCCCGACTCGAGCGACTGCTCGCGCCGCATCTCGGTCGCGCAGAGGATGTAGAGCGAGATCGAGAGCAGCTCGATGCCGAGAAACAGCGTGACGAGGTTCTGCGCCTCGGCCAGCGTCGCCATGCCGGCGATCGACGACAAGAGCAGCGCGTGGTACTCGCCGTGGCCGGCCTGCTGCAGCGCGCTCTGGCGCGCGGACAGCGCGACCGCCGCCGCCCCCGCCGCCGCGAGGAGGAAGTTGACCACGAGCGCGAGATCGTCGACCCGCAGCGCGCCGGCGACAATCGTCCGGTTGCGATGAAACTGCCAGATCGTCAGGCCGGCGAAGGCGCCCAGCGAGGCGACGGTGACGAACGGCACGCCGAACGAGCGCGCCACGCGTCCGCGCACCAGCCCTGCCATGAGCACGAGCACGGCGCCACCGACCAGCGCCACCACCGGCGACAGGGCGGCCCAGTCGATGTAGGGGCCCTTGAGCGCGGCAAGGGTCAAGGGGTCTGACCGCCTTGAGGTTGGTTGACGGCTGGCACCGGTGCCTGCGCCGTCGCCCGCGGCACCTTGATCTGGCCCGCCAGCACGCCCGCCTGCGCCACCGCCGCCCGGGCCGTCGCCTGCTGGCGGGTGAGCAGCAGCTGCGGGTACACGGCGATCGCCACGATGACGAGCACCAGCGGCGCCACCACCGCGCCGTCACGCAGCGAGATCTCGCGCGACTCCACCTTCGGCCCGACCCGGTTGTGCATCGCGGCGATGTAGGCGCGCAGCATGTAGACCGAGGCGAGCACCACGCCGGTGAACGCCACGCACGCGATCACCAGCTTGGCGTTGAAGACGCCGAGCAGGATGTAGAACTCGCCGACGAAGTTCGACGAGCCGGGCATGGCCAGCGTCGCCAGCGCCACGATCAGGAACAGGGCCGCGAGCACCGGCGCACGCACCGCGATCCCGCCCATGTCCCGCACGTTCTCGGATCCGCTCGCCCGCGCCGCGAGCACGGCGATGATGAAGAACACCGCCGCGGTCACCAGGCCGTGGTTGACCATCTGCAGCAGCGCGCCCTGCGTGCCCTGCGGGTTCAGCGCAAAGATCCCCAGCGTGATGAATCCGAGCTGGGCGATCGACGAGAACCCGACGATCAGACGCGTGTCGGTCTGGGTGAAGGCCATGATCGAGCCGTAGAGGATGGATGCGAGGGCGATCAGGAGCAGAAGCTCCTGGAAGTGCACCGTCGCCTGCGGGAACAGCGGCAGCACGATGCGCAGGAAGCCGTAGGCGGCGACCTTCGAGAGCACGGCGCTGAACACCGCCACCACCGGGATCGGCATCGCCCGGTAGCCGTCGGGCAGCCAGCCGTGGACCGGGAAGGCCGGCATCTTGACCAGGAACGCGGCCGCGAAGAGCAGGAAGATCCACTCCTGCGTGCCGGTGGGCAGCCCGACGCGCACGAGGTCGGAGAGCACGAAGGTCAGGTGGCCGGTGTTGCCGACCGATTCCACGCCGGTGGCGATTGCCGCCGCGAGCATCAGCAGCGATCCGACCAGCGTGTAGATGACGAGCTTGGTCGTCGCGCCCACGCGGTTGCGGCCACCCCACATCCCGATGAGGAAGTAGAACGGCACGAGCATCAGGTCGAAGAAGGCGACGAACAGTGCGAGGTCCTGGGCCATGAACGCCCCCAAGACCGCGGTCTCGGCCATCCCCATGAACACGAAGAAGAGCTGCGGGCGCTCGGGTGGGTGGGATGAATTTGAGAACGACGCATACAGCGTGGCGACGACCCACAGCAGCGTGGTCAGCGCGATCAGGAACAGGTTGAGCCCGTCGACCCCGAGCTTGTAGTGGATGCCGAGGACGGCGATCCACGTCTCGTCGGTGACGTGCTGCAGCCCCGGCCGGCCGCTCTGGAAGTCGGCGATGTAGTAGACGGCGAGCCCGAGCGCCACGACCGATCCCACGAGCGCCACCCGCGGCGCCGCGCGCCGACCGAGCAGCGCCCCGGCGAGGGCGAAGGCGAGCGGCAGCCAGAGCAGGATCGAGAGGGGCATCGGCTACGTGCTCTGCAGCAGGAACCAGAGGGCGACGAGGGCGAGGCCGAGCAGCAGCAGCGCCGCGTAGACGCGCAGGAAGCCGTCCTGCGCGGCGCGGACCACCGCCGAGCCGGCGCGCACGACCGAGACCGTGCCGTTGACGAGCCCGTCGATGACCACGCGCTCGAACACGTTGGCCGCGAAGCGGCCGATCGTCGCGCCCGGCCGGACGAAGACGACGTCGTAGAGCTCGTCGAAGTACCACTTGTGGAACGAGAACTCGTACACCGGGCGGAAGCGGGCGCGGAACCGCTGGGGCGCCGTGTCGCGGCGGCGCACCCAGATCAGGTAGGCGAGGGCGATGCCGGCGATCGACACGACCGCGCTGAGGACCAGCCCGAATGCCGTCAGCGCGTCCGACGGCTCCTCGATGACCTTCTCGTACAGGCGCGAGTTGGCAAAGCTCGGCCGCAGGTAGTCGTTGATGACGTCGTCGACGAACGGCACCTGGACGAACCCGTCGACGATGCAGCCCACCAGCAGCACGATCATCGCGATCTTCATGGGCCGCTCGCGCTCCGCGATGTAGTGGCCGGGACCGGGGAAGCCGACGTCGGTGTCCTCCTCCTCCCGCGTGTCCGGGTTGAACGGGTGCTCGGGGTGGTGGAGGTGGCCGGTCTCGCGCAGCTCGCGCGCCTCCGGGCACTCGCGCCCGAAGAAGGCGCGGAAGATCATCCGGAACGTGTAGAGCGCGGTCAGGAAGGCGCCGACGTAGCCGAGCACGTACAGCACCCAGTGCCAGCCACTTTCGCCCCCGAGCAGGTCGAGCACGTCGTCCTTGGAGAAGAACCCCGCCGTGGCCGGGAACGCCGACAGCGCCAGGCCGCCGCCCAAGAAGCAGACGAACGTGAAGGGCAGCGCCTTGCGGAAGCCGCTCATGCGGTCCAGCGACTGCTCGCCGCCCATCGCCCCGATGATCGAGCCGGCCGCCATGAAGAGCAGCGCCTTGAAGAACGCGTGCGTGTAGAGGTGGAACATCCCCGCCGCGTACGCCCCCGCCGAGACCGCCATGATCATGTAGCCGATCTGGGACATCGTCGAGTACGCGATGACCCGTTTGATGTCCGTCTGCGACAGCGCGATCGTCGCGGCGATGATCAGGGTGAGGCAGCCGATCACCGCGCCCACGTCGGCCGCCGCCGTCGCATCCTCGAACAGCGGATGCATGCGCGCGATGAGGTAGACGCCGGCGGTGACCATGGTCGCCGCGTGAATGAGGGCGGAGACCGGCGTCGGGCCCTCCATGGCGTCCGGCAGCCAGGTGTGCAGCGGCACCTGGGCCGACTTCGCGAACGCGCCCACCAGCAGCAGGATGCAGCCGGCCACCAGATCGCCCGCGTTGGGGGGGAACACGGTCTGGACCTTGTGAAACGTGACCAGGAAGTCGAGGGACTGCGTTCCCCGAAAGACGATGAAGTAGGTCCCCAGGATGAGCCCGACGTCGCCGACGACGTTGATCACGAACGCCTTGATCCCGGCGCGCGTTGCCGTCGTGCGCCGGAACCAGAAGCTGATGAGCAAGTACGACGCCGCGCCGACGAACGCCCAACCGATGATGAGCGGAACGAAGTTGCCCGACATCACCAGCAGCAGCATCGAGAAGACGAAGAAGTTCAGGTAGACGAAGAACCGGACGAACCCCTTGTCCTTCCACACGTAGGTGACCGAGTACGTATGGATGAGCGCGCTGATGCCGCTGACCACGAGCATCATGAAGATGGCCAGAGGGTCGATGAGGATTGTCAGCTTCGCGTCGACGCCGACGCTGTTCGCGTAGTCCCACGCCGTCGAGGTCAAGGTGCGGTCGTCGGGGTTGTGGCCCATCAGCGACGCGAAGGCGCCGCAGGCGGCCACGAACGACAGCCAGATGGCAGCCGTGCCCACCCAGCCCGCCGTGCGCTCGCCCGGCAGCGCGCGGCCGAAGAAGCTGTTGAAGAGCGTGCCGGCCAGCGGCAGCGCGAGGCAGATCCAGGCCCACGTGGTCGTGCTCATCCCGAGAGCTCTCGCAGCCGGTCGACGTCGATCGGCAGCCGCCTCCGGTACAGCGCGACGATGATCCCGAGGCCGACCACCACCTCGCACGCCGCGACCACCATGACGATGATCGCGAACACCTGGCCGTCGGCGGTGCCGGTCATGCGCGAGAAGCCGATCAGCGCGAGGTTGCCCGCGTTGAGCATCAGTTCGAGGCAGAGCAGGATCACGAGCGGGTTGCGGCGCACGAGCACTCCGCCGGCCCCGACGCAGAAGATCAGCGCCGAGACGACGAGGTACCAGGCGACCGTCACCAGCCGCCCTCCCCCTCGCGCTCCTCCTGCGCGATGCCCACGGTCTCGGCTTGGGTGCCGGTGCGCGGCAGCCGCGCCAGGTCGGCGGCGGTGAGCTGGGGGGCCGGCTCCCGCGCCGGCTCGTCGGGCGCGTCCAGACCGCGGCGCCGGCGCGCCAGCACGACCGCGCCGACCGCCGCCACCAGCAGCAGGTAGGACGCGATCTCGAACGGGAACAGGAACTTCGTCAGCAGCAGCTGGCCGATCTGGCCCGGCCCGCCGAAGCCGGGACCGAGCTTCGCGCCGTCGGTGTCGATTGCGTGAAGCCCGGAGCCGAGCAGGGCGATCGACAGCTCGACGAACAGGCCGACGCACAGCGCGACGCCCGCGAGCCCAAGTCCGGGCCCGACGCTCGCCACCGGGTCGCCCTGGCCGCCGACGTAGGAGACGACGAACACGTAGAGCACCATCACCGCGCCGGCGTAGACGACGATCTGCGCGGCCGCCACGAACTGCGCCTGGAGCAGCAGGAACAGGATCGCCAGGCTCAGCAGGTGGCAGACGAGCGCGAGGACCGAGTAAAAGGGGTTGCGCATCGCGATGACCCCCATGGCGCCCGCGACGGCCCCGATCGCCGCGATGAAGAAGAGGACGTCCTCCATGGCGCGCCGGGAGGCTACTCGCCCTCCGCGCGCAACGGCGTCCGCTCGAGCGGCTCGGCCAGCAGCATCTCCTTCGTGAAGATCAGGTCGCTGCGGTGGACGTCGGAGAGCTCGTACTCGTGCCCCATCGTGATCGCGTCGAACGGACACGCGACCTCGCAGTAGCCGCAGAAGATGCAGCGCGCCATGTTGATCTCGTAGACGGCCGCGTAGCGCTCGCCGGCCGACACCCGATTGTCGGGCGTGTTCTCGGCGGCGACGACGCGGATGCAGTCGGCCGGGCAGGCCGCGGCGCACAGCGAACAGCCCACGCACTTCTCGAGGCCGGTGTCCTCGAACCGGTGCAGCTTGTGGCGGCCGCGGAAGCGCGGGTAGACCGGGACCTTCTCCTCGGGGTACTGGATCGTCCGCGGCCCCTCGAGGATGTTCGCGAACACGGTCTTCATGCCGCGCAGAGTTTCCCCGAAGGCGCGGTACACCCCCGCCGGCCCGCCGGGCTGCGGGCCGCGCTGCACGGCGACGACGTCGGGGCCGGGGTCGTACGGACTCATTGGGACACCACCACGATCGCGGTCACCAGGGCATTGACGGTCGCCAGCGGGAGCAGGATCTTCCACCCGAGCGACATCAGCTGGTCGTAGCGCAGGCGCGGCAGGGTCGCGCGCACCCAGATGAACAGCAGCACGATCAGCGCCATCTTCGCGAGCACCACGAAGGGGTCGACCCAGTGGGGCGGGTCGAGGCCGAAGGGCAGGTTCCACCCGCCCAGGAACACCGTCGTGACGATGCCCGAGACGATCAGCATGTTGATGTACTCGGCGAAGTAGAACGACGCGAAGCGGCCGCCGCCGTACTCGGTCATGTAGCCCTGAACGAGCTCGGCATCGGCCTCGGCGAGGTCGAACGGCGCGCGGTTCGTCTCCGCGAAGCCGGCGACGAGGAAGATGATGAAGCCGACGAACTGCGGCACGATGTACCACATGCCCTCTTGGGCGTGGACGATGCCGACGAGCGAGAGCGTGCCCGCGGTCATGATCACGCCGATCAGGGCGAGCCCCTGCGAGACCTCATACGAGATCAGCTGGGCGGCGGCGCGCATCGCGCCGAGGAACGAGAACTTCGACCCCGAGGCCCAGCCGCCGAGCATGAGGCCGTAGAAGGCGACGGCGCCGAACGCGAACAGGTACAGCGGCCCGATCGAGACGTCGAGGCCGTAGAGGCCGACCGGCGTGCCGAAGATGTCGACCACCGGGCCGAACGGGATAATGGCCAGCGCTGCGACGGCGGTGAGGATCGAGATGACCGGTGCGATCCAGAACAGTGGTCCGACCGAGGTGTGCGGGCGCGAGTGCTCCTTGCCCAGCAGCTTGCCGATATCGGCGACCGGTTGCAGCAGCCCGTACGGGCCGACGCGGTTGGGCCCGTAGCGGGCCTGGAAGCGGCCGAGCAGCTTGCGCTCGACGACCAGCACGACCGGGACGATCGAGAGGCCGACGGCGAAGATGATCACCGCCTTGATGAGCTGGACCCACCAGTCCTCGGCGTAGGTGACGCTGGCCAGGCTCACGCCTTGCGGACCTCCACGACGGACCCGGTGCCGATCGCGGTCTCGTCGGAGACGAACACCGAGCCGGCGGGCACGGCGTGGCGGAGGGCGGCGATGCCGCGCACGCTGGTGCCGTTCTGGGCCACCTCGACCGCCTCGCCGTCGCCGATGCCCAGGCGCTGGGCGTCGGCGGGGGCGAGCTCGACCCGCGGTTCCGGATGCAGGAACTGCAGCGAGGGGGAGATGCGCACGGCCGGGTCGGCCCACAGCGAGCGGAACCCGCCCAGGCGGAGGACGCCGTCCGCGGTCGCCGGGGCGGGCGCCTCGAGGTCGAACGGGCCGAGCTCGGCTTCCGGCGCCTGGGCCGCGCCCTCTTGCCCGGTCCAGCGCAGGCCGTGGCCGGCCAGCGCCTCGAGCGTGAGCCCGGCGTAGAACGGCACGGCCTCAAAGAGCTGGCGGGTGGCCATAGCGCTCGTGTGCACGCCGAGGTCGAAGCCGGCGCCGTGCGCGACGTCGGCGATGACCTGCCACTCCGGCCGCACGTCGCCGGCGTGGGCGATGGCTTGGCGCAGGCGCTGCAGGCGCCCGTCGGGGTGGACCACGGTGCCGTTCTTCTCCGCGTAGGCCTCGGCCGGGAAGACCACGTCGGCGTGCTCCTCGATCCCCGCGGTCAGCACGCTTGCGTGCGCGATCACCGTGGTGGCGCGCTCGAGCGCGTGCTCCCAGGCGGCGCGATCGGGATGGGAGATGAGCGGGTCGACCTCCAGCAGGTAGAGGGCGCGAAGCTCACCGTCGCCGAGGGCGGCGGCAATCTCGGGCGCGCCGCGCCCGTCGGCGGCGGGCGCCGCGAAGCCAGGCCCGGCGTTTGGCAGCACGCCGGCCTCGCGCAGGCCGCGGCCGTTGGCAATCGCCGGCACGGCGAGCAGCCCGGCGCCGTCGCGGTCCGCGAGGCCGAGCGTCGCGGCGACGTTGAGCAGCGCCCGCAGCGCTTCGGCCCCGCCCGGGCCACCGCCGATGCGCTCGCCCCAGACAATGACGACGTCGTCGCCGGCGTCACGCAGCCAGCCTGCCAGCGCGTGGTCGCCGGTCGCGAGGTCGTAGACGAACTGGCGGACCCCGCCCGGCGGGAAGCGCACCACGTGCTCGGCTGCCGGGTCGAGCGCGCTCGGACGCGACGACGCGACGGCCAGCCGCATGCCGTGGCGGCGGATGCCCTTGCGGATCCGCAGGTCGAGGATCGCGGCGTCGTCCATCGGCTCGGTCTCGAGCACGAGGACGGCGTGGGCGAACTCGAGGTCGGGCACGCTTGCCTGAAGTGGCGGCGCGCTCAGCGCCCGGTGCAGCTCCAGCGGCAGCTGCGCGCCCAGGCGCGAGTCGATGTCGTGCGCCTCGAGGCCCTCGCGCAGGAAGCGCTGGAGCAGGAAGCCCTCCTCGTTGGTCGCCTGCCCGCCCACGAGCGCCGCGGTGTGGCGGCCGGCCTTGGCGAGACCGCTCGCGGCGGTGGCGATCGCGCGTTCCCAGCTCGCCGGCCGCAGCTCGTCGCCGTCGCGCACGAGCGGCTGGGTGATGCGCTCGGGGACGTGCATGGACTGGTAGGCGAAGCGGCCCTTGTCGCACAGCCAGCCGTCGTCGACCTCGTGGTTGTCGCGCGCCATCACGCGCGCGACCTTGTCGTCTCTGACCGTGAGCGACACGTTGCACTGGGCCGCGCACAGCGTGCACACCGAGCCCGCGGTCTCGACTTCCCACGGCCGCGCTCGGAAGCGGTAGGCGGTCGAGGTCAGCGCCCCGACCGGACATAGCTCGATGATGTTGCCGGAGAACGGGGCGACGTACGGGTGGCCGTCGAACGTCCCCACGAAGGAGTGCGCGCCGCGGTCGTGAAGCACGAGCTGGTAGTCCTCGGCGATCTCCTGCGAGTAGCGGACGCAGCGGTAGCAGAGGATGCAGCGCTCGCGGTCGATCGCGATCAGAGGCGAGATCTCGAGCGGCTTGCGGAAGTGGCGCTTGGGCTCGATGAAGCGGCTCGTGCCGGGCCCCCAGCCGAAGGTGATGTCCTGCAGCGGACACTCGCCGCCCTTGTCGCAAACCGGACAGTCGAGTGGATGGTTGACGAGCAGGAACTCGACCACCGCCTGCTGGGCCTGGCGCACGCGGTCGGTTTGGGTGTGGACGACCATGCCGTCCTTGACCGGGGTCGAACAGCCGGTCTGCAGCTTGGGGATGCCCTCCACCTCGACCAGGCACATCCGGCACGCACCCACCGGCTGCCCCAGCTTGGGCTCGTAGCAGAAGACCGGGATCTCGACGTCGCCGTTCTTGGCGGCGTCCACGAGCATCTCGCCCGCGTGGGCGGTCACCTCGAGCCCGTCGATGGTGCAGGTGATCGGCTTGCCCTCGGGGCGAGGCATCAGTAGGGACCGACGTCGGGCTGCGCGCCGTGGAGCGCGACCGGCTCTGGCTCGGGCGCGACCGTCGCCAGCTCGTTGCGCTCGCGCGCACGCTCGATGTGCTCCTCGAACTCGGCGCGGAACTTCTGGACCATCGAGCCGATCGGCATCGCCATCGAGTCGCCGAGCACGCACAGGCAGTGGCCGATGATGTTGTCCTGTACCGAGGCGACGATGTCGAGGTCCATCGGCGTCGCCTCGCCGCGCACGACCCGCTCGAGCATCTTCACCGTCCAGTTGGTCCCCTCGCGGCAGGGGGTGCACTTGCCGCACGACTCGTGGTGGTAGAAGCGCGCGGTCCGCAGCGCCATCTGGGGGATCGAGACGCTGTCGTCAGCGACGATGATCGAGCCGGAACCGAGCATCGAGCCGGCCTCGGCCATCGCCTCGAAGCTGTATGGGAGGTCGAGGTCTTCGCCGGTCAGGACGGGGGACGAGGAGCCGCCGGGATAGAACGCCTTCACCTCCCGGCCCTCCGGAGGCCCGCCGGCGAGGCCGTAGATCAGGTCGCGGGTCGGGATCCCGAGCTCGACCTCGAAGTTGCCGGGCCGCTGGACGCAGCCGGAGACCGAGACGACCTTGGTGCCCGGCGACTGCTCGGTGCCGAAGCTCTTGAACCAGTCGGAGCCCGAGGCGACGACGTGCGGCACGTTCGAGAGCGTCTCGACGTTGTTGATCAGCGTCGGGCCGTCGTAGAGCCCCTGGACGGCGGGGAACGGCGGCTTCAGCCGCGGGTTCCCGCGCTTGCCCTCGAGCGAGTCGAGCAGCGCCGTCTCCTCGCCGCAGATGTAGGCGCCGGCCCCGCGGTGGACGACCAGCTCGACCTGCTCGCCGGTGCCGAGCACGTCCTCGCCGAGAAAACCGGCCTCGTAGGCCTCCTTGACCGCCTGGTCGAGGATGTCGCCTTGGAGGTC
Organism: Solirubrobacteraceae bacterium; assembly: GCA_045805605.1. GTDB lineage: Bacteria > Actinomycetota > Thermoleophilia > Solirubrobacterales > Solirubrobacteraceae > DATBDE01. Next base: position 2,098 of record JBJMKX010000006.1, on the reverse strand, counting down.
GTACTCGCCGCGGATGTAGATGAAGCAGCGGTTGGCTCCGGCGGCGCGCGCGGCGATGATGATCCCCTCGATCAGCTGGTGCGGGTTCTTCTGGATCAGCTCGCGGTCCTTGAACGCGCCGGGCTCGGACTCGTCGGCGTTGCAGCAGAGGTACTTGTCCATGTCGCCGCGCGGCAGGAATGAGGCCTTCTTGCCCATCGCGAAGCCGGCGCCGCCGCGTCCGCGCAGGCCGGAGTCCTCGAGCTCCTTCAGGACCTCCTCGCCGGTCATCTCCTTGAAGGCCTTGTCGATCGCCCGGTAGCCGCCGAGCTTGCGGTAGGTGTCGATCGACGCCAGCCCCGGCTCGTCGATGTCGCGGAAGAGCAGGCGAGTCTCCTGGGAGGCCATCAGCCCTTGACCTCCTTGGCGTCGGGCCCGCCGGCCACCTTGCGGTCCTCGAGGCGCTTCTCCGGCAGGACGTCCTTGCTGTTCTTGCGGAGCTGCTCTACCGCGGCCTCCGCGTCCTCCTCGGTGAGCGGGCCGTAGTAACGCTCGTCGATCGAGGCCATCGGGGCGAGGTCGCAGGCACCCAGGCACTCGAAGCCACGCACGAACACCTTGCCGTCCTCGGATGTGCCCTGGCCGTCGACCCCCGCGGCATCGCAGAACGACTCGAGCAGCTTGTCCGCCCCCCGCAGCCAGCAGCTGATGTTGGTGCAGACGAGCACCTGGTGCTCGCCCTCGGGCTCGAGGCGGAAGAGGTCATAGAAGCTGGCGACCGACTCGAGATAGCCGGGGGTGACGCCCATGACCGCCGCGGCCTGCTCGATCCCCTCCGGCGTGCACCAGCCATAGCGGCGCTGCACGGCCCAGAGTGCCGGGATCGCCGCCGAGCGCTTCTGGGGATAGCGGCCCATCGCGCGGCGGATCTCCTGCGCGAGCGCCCGGGGCACTTCGACCTCGGAGGGCTCCGGGACGGGCGCCGGCTCGCCGTGGGGCTCCCGAGCCTCGCCGGCGGCGCGGATCACCTCGACCTCGTCCGCCGGGATGTCGCGGCCGACCAGCTCCTGCTCGTCGGGCATCGGCGGCGGGCCGGGGACGTCGTGGATGTGGCCCGGGTCCGCGGTCCACGGGCGATTCCGCTTCGGCAGCAGCGGGCTCACCGGTCCACCCCTCCGATGATCGGGTCGAGCATCGCCAGGTTCTGGATCAGGTCCGCGACCAGGCCGCCGATCGACATGTCGCGGAAGGCCTGCAGGTTGACGAAGGAGGGGTCGCGGAAGTGCACCCGGGCCGGCTTCGAGGACCCGTCGGCCAGCACGAAGCAGCCCATCTCGCCGCGCGGCGACTCGACCGCGTAGTAGAGCTCGCCCGGCGGCACCCGGTAGCCCTCGGTGACCAGCTTGAAGTGATGGATCAGCGACTCCATCGAGGTCGAGAGCTCGTCTCGCGGAGGCAGCACGTACTTGCGGTCGTCGGCGACCCACGGGCCCTCGGGCAGTCCGTCGAGACACTGCTCGATGATCCGCACGGACTCGCGCATCTCCTGGACGCGCACCCGGTAGCGGTCGTAGCCGTCGCCGACCGTCCCGACCGGGATGTTGAAGTCGAAGTCCCCGTAGCAGAGGTAGGGGTCCACCTTGCGAAGGTCCCAGGGCTCGCCCGCCGCCCGGAGCAGTGGGCCGGTGACCCCGAGCTCGAGCAGCCGCTCGCGGGAGACGATGCCGACGTCCCGGGTGCGGTGCAGGAAGATCTCGTTGCGGTCGAGCAGGGCCTCGTACTGGTCGATGCGGCTCGGCATTACCGCGCAGAACTCGCGCACCTTCTGCTCGAAACCGACCGGGATGTCCTCGAAGACGCCGCCGACCTGGAAGTAGCGCGTGTGCATGCGCTGCCCGGTCGACATCTCGAACAGGTCGAGGACCTGGTCGCGCTCGCGGAAGCAGTACCAGAGCATCGAGATCGCGCCGAGGTCGAGCGCCGTCGTGCCCAGCCAGACCAGGTGGGACATGATCCGGTCGAGCTCCATGTGGAGGACGCGCAGATACTGGGCGCGCGGCGGTATCTCCAACTCCACCATGCGCTCGACGCAGCCGCAGAAGGCCTCCATCTGGAAGAA
>JBJMKX010000005.1:0-25193 GCA_045805605.1 Solirubrobacteraceae bacterium | reverse complement strand
CGGAACCAGGCTGTTATGAGCGTGGCCGGCCCGGGCCAGCACGCATCGCCGTTTATTCGAGCCGTTCGACGCTGCGGCGCGGAGGGCCATGATCGACAAACTCCGACCGGCGCGCTTGCGTCGCAGGCGGGGGTGAGATGTTGGCCCCGCGGCTGGTAGTGGGCGCGGCCACGATCGCCGTCGCGCTTGCCATTCCGGCGGGCGCCCTGGCGACGCCGACCGGCGGCGGACAGCCGAACCAATCGTGCGAGGACCAGCCGGTTGGGCCCCCCGGCTTCGATAGCGGCGGTTTCGCGAACGCCGAGCAGAACTACGCCGGGAACGGATCCGGCTCGGCGAACCACGCCGGAAGCGACAAGGCCGTGTCGCAGTACGACGTCGCCTGCTTCCAGCTCAGCCAATCGCATCCGCCGAGCTGACGCCAGTCGGGCGCACCGGGCGGCATTCTCGTACCGACGTGGCGGTGGACGCTTGCGGCAAAAGGTCCGTGAGCGCCCACCGCTCGCCCGCTCGTTGCAACCGCCTAGTCAACGCAGAGCGCCGCGACCGTGTCGGCGGCGTCCTGCTGCATGCCGGCGCTGACGTGGCTGTAGACGTCGAGCGTGATCGCGATGGACGCGTGCCCGAGCCGCTCAGAGACGATCTTGGGATGAACGCCGACGCCGAGCGCCAAGCTCGCCCACGTGTGCCTCAGATCGTGCAGACGGATCCGTGGCAGCTCGGCCGTAGCAACGTGGCGGTCGAACATGCGCGAGAACGACCGTGGCTGCAGCGGCTCGCCATCCTCACGGCAGAATGCCAGCCCGTGGTCGCTGTACGCGGGCCCGAGCACGAGCCGCTCCGCCGCTTGGGCCTTGCGGTGCGCTCGCAACGTCGCGACGGTGCCAGCATCAAGGGCGACGCTGCGGGCGCGCCACCCTTAGGGCGCGACATCCCTGCGGCGGTGATCGTCTCCACGATGCTCCAGCGTCCGCGGTCGAGGTCCAGGTCGCGCCAGCGGGCGCCGAGCGCTTCGCCACGGCGCGCCCCGGCGGTGGCGAGAAGCTGCCACGCTGCGCAGAGCCGGTCGCCGCTGACATGCTCGAGGAACGCTGAGAGCTCGTCTGCGGTCCACGTCCGCATCGTCGGCGCCTTGGCTTCGCTCAGCGACGGCGGGTCGGCCAGGTCGGCGACGTTGCGCGCCACGAGGCCCTTGCGCACCGCATCCGCCAACGCGCGGCGGATGATCGTATGGGTGTAGCGGACCGTGCGGGCACTCAGGCCGCCGGTGCCGTCGCACCGTCCGTCGCGCCGCAACCGGGCATATAGGTCGTCTAAGGCGGTCGCCGTCAGCCGCGCGAGCGGGACGGCGCCGATCGTCGGCGTTACGTGGGCATGCAGGACGCGCCGATGCTCTCGTGCGTGCTCGGCCGCAACCGCGACTGCTGTGCCGAGAGCCACTGCTCGAGGTACGCGGCGACCGTCTGGCGGGTCGGCTCGGTGTAGGTGCCGCCGTCCAGTCGCATGAGGATGGCCGCCAGCTCGCTCTCGGCTTCGCGGCGGGTGCGGAACCCGGAGTGCCACTTTGCGCCGGCGCTGGCCGGTCTGCGGGCTGTCGCCGATGTCTACGACGACCGCCCATGCCGGCGGGTTTCTCGTGCGCTACGAGCTCGACCCGCAGATCATCATTGCCAACGCCGGTGCGGTCTCGCCGCTGCGCCAGATCGGCGAGGTCGTCACGACCGCGTTCAGCGCTCGCGCCGGGTCCGTTACCGCGCAACGTGAGCTGTTGGCCTTGCACGAGCGGTTGGTGGCAGCCGGGGAGGGTGAAGGTGGAGGCTGACCCGGTGCGTCGCATGTTCGCGCGGGGGGGCGGTCCGAAGCCGGGTGAAGGACCCGCCGACGCCGACTGTATCGACGCGCTCGCGATGAGAACCCATCCCGACTTGTGTGTCGAGCGCGGCTGGACGGTCGAGGAGGTCGTGGACTTCCTCGACCAGATCCGGCGACCGGACGACGCGGCGTGAGCGTGCCGGCGCTCGCGTCGAAGAGGAGGCCGCAGCCGGCGATCCGCGCGCAGAGAAGCTGCTGCGCACCCTTCTCGAGGTCATCGAGGAGGAGGGGCGGCTGACCGTAATCGAAAAGCTGGCGTGGCGCCGCACAGCGACGGCTGACTCGCAAGCCGTGGTCGCTGCTTATGCCGCCAGCAGTTCACCCCGCCGCCGCAGCACCACGCGTAAGAGCACCGACCCTACGCGGGCGGACTCGGCCGGCGCAAGGGAACGCTTCTCTAGGAGGCTCTGGTCGCATGGGCCGAATCTGGTCGCCGGCTTGACGGCGCAACCACGCCCGGACTACGCTCGGCTTCGCCGTGCGTTCCGCCCTGCTTGCCCTACCCCTAGTCGCCCTCGGGTTCGTAGCCACCGACGCGAGCGGCGCGCGCTGCGGCGACCTCAACCACACCACCGCCAACATCCAGACGCACGGGGTCAGCTGCCGGACGGCGCGAAAGGTCGCCAGAGCCTGGCACGGTAGGGCGTCCTATCGGGCGTACGGTTTCCGCTGTCGCTACCGCGCGACAACGGCTACGAGGCCGGGGAAGATCTCCTGCCGTAACGGCTCCGCAACCGTCATCTTCTACACCGGCTCGTAATTACAGGTTCCAGGCACGAGCAGAAATCGCTCTGAACCGGCTTCCCGACGACGTTGGGAGGCGAATCCCCCCGGGTTAGCTTGGCCCAGGACAGCCCAAGGTCCCGAACGTCAAAGACGTTGGCCTTTGCAACCGGAACAACCGATAACGGGGCGTCACGGGGCGTCACGGCGAATCGCCGGCCAGCCACGAATCGGCTGCAAATCTCATAACTTCACGTCACGTGGCGACACCGGCCGTCATGGCGGCTCCCGGACAAGATGTCCGAGGACGCGAAGTTCGCCCTCGGGTTCTGACGCCGGTCGTCGAGGTCCCCGGGGTCGAGGACGTCGGTCCCCACACGCGCCAGCCCATGCGCTCACGCGGGTAAGAAGGACGGCGTGGAGCTGCTCACCACTCCCTCGCCGCGCAAGGCGCACGCGCTCGCGCTGTTCGCCGGGCTCCCGCGGCGCTACGACGCCGTCGGCGCCGTGCTCAGCTTCGGCCAGGACCCGCGCTGGCGTCGCGCGCTGGTCGACGCCGTCGATCCGCGCCCGTCCGACCGGGTGCTCGACGTGGCGACCGGCACCGGCCTGGTGGCGGCAGCCCTCGTGCGTCGCGCCGGCTGCACCGTCGTCGGCCTCGACCAAAGCCAGGAGATGCTCGCCCGCGCCCGTGAGCGGGTGGCCGGCGATCCGATGCTGCGCGACCGGATCACGCTCGTGCACGCGGCGGCGGAGAGCCTGCCGTTCGAGGACGGCGCGTTCGACGCGCTCACCTTCACCTACCTCCTGCGGTACGTCGATGACCCCGGCGCCACGCTGCGGGAGCTGGCCCGCGTCGTCCGGCCGGGCGGGCGGATCGGGGCGATCGAGTTCGGCGTGCCCGCCGGCCGTCTGACGCGACCGCTGTGGCGGGCGTACACGCGCATGGGATTGCCGGCCCTCGGCCGGATGGTGTCGCGCGAATGGCGGAACGTGGGCCGGTTCCTGGGGCCGAGCATCGAGGACTTCCACCGCCGCTACCCGCGCGAGCGGCTCGAGCGGGCCTGGCGCCACGCCGGGATCGGCGACGTGCGGATGCGGCCGATGAGCCTCGGCGGTGGCGAGCTCACGTGGGGAACCCGAGATGGCGGCACGGCCCGACCGCGTTGAGCGGCCGGCGTTCTACGCGCTGCAGCCGGGCGGCTGGCGTGACTTCCTCACCCTGCTGCACCCGCCCTACACCGCCTGGCATCTCAGCTATGTGGCGCTGGGCGCCGCCGTCGCGCCGGTCCTCCACCTCGATCGCCTGGCCGCGGCGCTCGGGGCGTTCTTCCTCGCCGTAGGCATCGCCGCGCACGCGCTCGACGAGCTGAACGACCATCCGTTGGGAACCCGGCTTGGCGATCGGCTGTTGGCGTGGCTGGCGGCGGCATCGCTGGCCGGGGCGGTGACGATCGGGATCGTCGGCGGGGTGACCGTATCCGCGACCATCTTCCCGCTCGTGGCCATCGGCGCACTGCTCGTGGTCGCCTACAACCTCGAGCTGTTCGGCGGCCGCATGCACGGCGACGCCTGGTTCGCATTGGCGTGGGGAGCGTTCCCCGCGTTCACGGGGTTCTGGGCCAACGCGCTCGAGCTCACGGTCCCCGGCGTCGGGATGGCGGCCGCGTGCTGCGTGCTCAGCGTGGCCCAGCGGCGGCTGAGCACGCCGGTCCGTGACCTGCGTCGTCGGACCGTCGCGGTCGGCGGCGAGCAGGAGCTCCGCGACGGGCGGCGGATCCAGCTGACCGCGGCGCGCCTCGCCGCGCCGCTGGACGGCGCGCTGTCCGCGCTGTCGCTCGCGGTCGTCCTGCTCGCGTGCGCGCTCGTGCTCGCACGCGTTTAGGTCACGCGCGCTCTGAGGCCTCTTCGGCGGCGGCGCTCGCGCCGTTGCGCCCCGGCCCCTTGGCGCCGGCGCGCTTCCGCTTCGCCTTCCCGCTCGACTTCTTGGCCAGCGCAACCAGCTCGGCCAGCGACTCCTCGAGCCCTCCGGCGATCTCGTCCAGGTCGGGTAGCGCGTCGAAGTCGGCCAGCAGCCCGAAGTTGATCCGCCCGTTGTAGGACATGATCGCCACCGCCAGCGCGTGGTCCTGGGGCAGGAAGGCGACGGGGAAGATCTCGAGCATCTCGCGCCCGAGCACGTAGAGCGGGAACTGCGGCCCGGGGACGTTGGTGACGATGAGGTTGAACAGCCGGGTGGAGAAGTTCAGCCGCGACGCCTGCGCCATCACGGTCGGCGGCGCGAAGTTCTGCACCGACGCGAGGACCTCGGCCCCCACCGCCTGCTTGGACTGCTTGAGGCCGTCCATCGCCTGACTGACGGTCCGCAGGCGGGCCACTGGATCCGCGATATAGACCGGCAGCGGGCCGCGCATGGCGGCGATCTGGTTGCCGAGGCTCGACTCCGCGCCCTTGGGCCGAATGGACACCGGCACCAGCGCGCGCAGCTCGAGGCCCTCGGTGCGCACCCCGCGCTCGCGCAGGAGCCTGCGCAGCGCACCCGACACGACGGTCAGGACGACGTCGTTGACCGTGCCTCCAAACGTGTTCTTGATCAGCTTGAAGTCCTCGAGCTCCGCGCGGACGCCGACGAACCGCCGGTGCGGGCCGATCTCGGTGTTCAACGGCGTCTTCGGCGCCGGGTTCAGGCCCGCCCACAGGATCTCGCCGAGGCCCTCGGCCGCCTCGAGCGCGCCGCCTAGCGTCCGCTCGGGGTGCCGGATCGAGTCAAGCGCGCCCGCTGCCAGCTTGATCCCCGAGCGGACGATCCCCCGCACCCCGGCGGCGACCAGCTCGGCCCCGCTGGGCTCGGTGTGCGGCACCCACGCCTCGCCGTCGTGCTCGATGGGCTGCGGCACCGGACTGAGATCGAAAAGAACGGTTGCAAGATCCACCCCCGAGACGCCGTCGACCATCGAGTGGTGGCTCTTGGAGATCAGCGCGAAGCGTCCGTCCTCTAGGCCCTCGACCAGCCACACCTCCCACAGCGGCTTGGAGCGGTCAAGGCGCTGGGAGAAGATCCGCGCCGTCAGCAGCAATAACTGCTCCTCGGACCCGGGGTCGGGCAGGGCGGTGTGGCGAATGTGGTACTCCAGATTGAAGCTAGGGTCGTCGATCCACAGCGGCATGCCCATCTCGATCGGCGGGAAGGCGAGCTTCTGGCGGTAGCGCGGGACGAGATGCAGGCGCGATCGGATGTGGTCGACGAAGTCCTCGTAGGCCGGCGCCGGGCCCTCGAAGAGGGTCAGCGCGCCGACGTGCATGTGCGACGTGGCGTGCTCCTGGGCCAGGAAGGAGGCGTCGACGGCGGTCAAGCGGTCCAGGTGCTGCTGCGGCATCGCCGAAGCGTACCGGCGCCCGCCTCATCGGCCGCGGTTGACCTTGAAGCGGGGCGCCGGCGTGGCGCTCGAGCTCGCGGCGATCGGCCGCCGCACGTGTGAGCCTGAATGGGGATCTGCTGGCGATGCTCGCCTAGACGCGATCGGCCAGCGCCGACACGCCCTGCTCCTGCGCGCAGTGCACGCAGCAGAAGAACCGCCCTTCGGCCTCGAGCCCGTGCCCGATCACGGCGATGCCGCAATGCTCGCAGCGTGGCGCGATGGCATGGATCGCGCACTCGAAGGAGTCGAAGACGTGCGTGGCACCGGCGACCGAGATCTCCATCGTCTTGTCGTAGTCGTTCCCGCAGACCTCGCAAACCGCCATGCAAGGGCAGCTACCCGGCGCGCTTGGACGCTAAGCCCGCCACGGTCCGCTCCGTCTCCCGCACCGCGGCACGGCCGGCCAGCAGCACCCCTGGTCCGCGCGGGCGTACCGTCCAGGGTCGATGCAGGAACGCCCCGACGCCCCGGAGCAGCTCGCGGCCCTGGCCCGTTGGCTCTTGGAGCGATGGAATGATGTCCTGCGCCAGGTGCGCGACGACGGGCGGGACGAGCTCGCGTTCGCCCACCTTGGCCACGACGACTTCGCTGACGACGGGAAAGACAAGGAGCCCTAGACATGGCGTGGGATTTCTCCACCGAGCCGGACTTCCAGGAGAAGCTCGACTGGATGCGCACCTTCGTGCGCGAGGAGATCTGGCCGCTGGAGACCCTGACCTCCGAGCTCGAGTTCGACGGGCTGCTGCGCGCGATGGCGCCGCTGCGGGAGCAGGTGCGCGAGCACGGCCTGTGGGCCGCGCACCTCGATCCCGAGCTCGGCGGGCAGGGCTTCGGGCAGGTCAAGCTCGGCCTCATGCACGAGGTCCTGGGCACGAGCCCGATCGCGCCGTTCGCGTTCGGCAACGCCGCGCCCGACTCTGGCAACTCAGAGATCCTCGCGCTGGCGGGCACGCAGGAGCAGAAGGACCGCTACCTGTACCCCCTGCTGGCGGGCGACCTGCGATCGGCGTTCTCCATGACCGAGCCCGAGACCGCAGGCTCGGACCCGACGCTGCTGCGCACGCGCGCCGTGCGCGACGGCGACGACTACGTCATCAGCGGCCACAAGTGGTTCTCGTCCAACGGCTCGATCGCCGACTTCCTCATCGTCATGGCGGTCACCGACCCCGAGGCGCAGCGCAACCAGCGTGCGTCGATGTTCGTGGTCGACGCCGACACGCCGGGCGTGGAGATCGTGCGCGACGTGGCGACGATGGAGCACCCGATCGACAGCTTCGGCAAGTACGGGAACCACGCCGAGATCCGCTACCACGACGTCCGCGTGCCGAAGGAGGCGTTGCTCGGGGCCGAGGGCGCCGGGTTCCTCATCGCCCAGCAGCGGCTCTACCCGGGCAGGATCCACCACTGCATGCGTTGGCTCGGGGTCTGCAACCGGGCGTTCGACATGCTGTGCGAGTACGCGCTCACGCGCGAGGCCCACGGTTCCAGGCTCGCCGACAAGCAGACGATCCAGAACTGGATCGCCGACTCGGCGGCGCAGATGCAGGCCGCCCGGCTGATGACTCTGCACGCCGCGTGGTTGATGGACACACAGGGCGTGCGCGCGGCGCGGCGTGAGATCTCGCTGATCAAGTTCTTCGGCGCCGAGGTCCTGCACGACGTCGTCGACCGCGCGCTGCAGATCCACGGCTCGCTCGGCTACTCGACCGACATGCCGCTCGAGGCGATGTACCGCTACGCGCGCGCGGCGCGCTTCTACGACGGGCCCGACGAGGTCCACCGGGAGAGCGTCGCCAAGGTCATCCTGCGCGGCTACGAGCCGCCCGCCGACGGCATCCCGCGCGAGCACATCCCGACGCGGCGCGAGGCCGCGCGCGAGCGCTTCGCGCACCTGCTCGAGGCGGTCACCTCCAACGATTGAGAGCGCGATTCGGGCGCTGGTCATCATCCTCGCGGTCCAGCTCGTGCTGGGCGGCGCGGTGGTGTTCGCGGCGACGCAGGACTTCTTCGGAGCCGGGTCGAGCGAGAAGCGGGCCGCCCCCGCCCGTGCCGCCCAGCGCTTCGACGTCAGGCGCGCCTGGCGGCTCTTGCGCATGCAGCTCGCCTACGGCCAGCGGCCCGGCGGCTCGCCGCAGCTGAGAGCGCTGGCCGAGCGGCTTCGCCGGCTGCTCCCGCGCGGACGCTTCGAGGACCTGGGCCCCGTGTTCCCCGGCCTGCGCAACATCGTCGGCGACCTTCCGGGCCGCGGGCCGCCGATCCTGATCGGGGCCCACTACGACACCCAGGCCGAGCCGGCGGGCTTCGTCGGCGCCAACGACAGCGCGGCGGGCACGGCGGCGGTGATCGAGCTGGCGCGCGCGCTGCGGTCCTCGCGCGCCCGGGCCGGGCGCGCCGTGCGGTTCGTGCTGTTCGACGGCGAGGAGCAGCCGGCGGGCCAGGCCGACCGGCCGTTCCAGACTTCGGGCCTGCGCGGCTCGCGCGCCTACGTCCAGGCCCATCCGCACGATGCGCGCGAGCTCGTGCTGCTCGACTACATCGCGGCGCGCGGCTCGACGTTCCGGCGTGAGAACGATTCCGACCCGGCACTGTGGGCCCGCCTGCGCAGGGCGGCCCGGGCGGCGGGCGCGGGCAGGTACTTCCCCGCCGGCGATCAGGGCGTCGGCATCGTCGACGACACCTTCCCGTTCCTGCAGCAGGGGATTCCTGCGGTCGACGTCATCGACTGGGGCTACCGCTACAAGCAGGGCATTCAGGACACGCTCGACAAGCTCGATCCGCGGGTGCTCGACGCGGTGGGGGAGGGCGTGGCCGAGCTGGTGCGCCGCGGGGGTTGACGCGGACTGGGCCGGCCGCGCGGCGTTCGGCCGCCTGTGGTAGCTGGGCCCGGGTCGCGCTGAAACGGCGGCGACGAAGGGGTGGCTCCAGTGGTTGCCTGGACGAATGGAAAGTTTGGTCCCCCATGGGGGCCAAAAGGTTCCACTCGCCTCAGGCGATCACCATCTCCGGCCTGGGCACCCGGCCCGGACGCGCGCGAAGGGCGCGACCCCGAGCGGCGAACGTGAGCACGAATCCGGCTAGGGCGATCGCCATCCAACCCAGGCTCCGCGCCACCTGCAGGCGCGCGAGGCCGAACTGCCACGGCCGCAGCCGGCCGGTGAGGCGCGCGGTGGCGAGCGCACTGGCCAGGATCGTCAGCGAGGTCACTGCGCCGGCGGCGAGAGCGAAGGCCGGATCGGGGTTGGTGAGGCTCGCAGCTCGCGCCGGGCGCGCCCGACGGCGGGCGGGGCGCGATCTCGGGCAGGCGGGGACGGTGGTCGGAGAGCAGGAGCAGGTACGCGTCGCCACGCGCCAGCCACGCCAGCGTCGGAGCAAGCACGCGCTGGATGGCCCCCGGCTCGCGCCCGGTGACGAGCGACGCGATCCAGCCCAGCGGCACCAGCACCGCCGCCAGCGCGCCGGCGAAGTACCGCAGGAACAGCTGGAGGGGAGCCAGCAGCAGCCACGACCACGCGCGGCGCCGCCGGTGCGGCGGCCGGCGCCGAAGCGACAGCGCGACGTCGCCCGGCTCCTCGGCGGTCAGCCACAGCCACGCCCGCAGCCGGTTGACCCGGCGCAGCGTCCACGTGTACGCGCGCGCGAGCGGCTGGGGGAGGTCGTTGGCGACGACGCGGCAGCCCCAGGCGACCGGGAGGGCGACGAGCACGGTGAGGCGCAGGGCCACCAGCAGCACCAGAACCGGGAGCCCCGCGAGCGGCCGCAGGAGCACCAAGCCGCGCCGCCGCCGGCGCGAGGTGGGCACCGCCACGACGAGGTCGCTGCGCCACCGCTCGACGCCCTCCGGCCGGTCGGGCCGGTCGTGGGGCGCCGGACGGCCCGACCACCACGGCACCCCTGGGAGCGGAGCGGGCAGCCGCGGGGGCGCGGCGACACGCAGCGGGCGCTCGGGGGCGATGAGGAGGTCGTTGCGCACTGCCATGTCCTACGCAGAGCTACCCATCCCAGCACGCCCCCCGCTCGTACACTCCACCGACGATGGTCGAGAAGATCCTGCTCGCCTCCCCGCGCGGCTACTGCGCGGGCGTCGATCGCGCCGTGCAGACGGTCGAGCGAGCGCTCGAGCTGTACGGCGCGCCGGTCTACGTCCGCAAGGAGATCGTGCACAACAAGCACGTCGTCTCCCAGCTGCGCGACCGCGGCGCCGTGTTCGTCGAGGACGAGCAGGACGTCCCCGAGGGCGCGGTCACCGTGTTCTCCGCCCATGGCGTTTCTCCGAGCGTGCACGCCAACGCGTCCAGTCGCGGGCTGCGCACGATCGACGCGACCTGCCCGCTGGTGACCAAGGTCCACAAGGAGGCAATCAAGTTCGCCGGCGAGGGCTACACGATCGTGCTCGTCGGACACGCCGGCCACGAGGAAGTCGAGGGCACCATGGGGGAGGCGCCCGATCACATCGTCCTCGTCGAGACCGAGGAGGACGTCGACCGCCTCCAGGTCGAGGACTCGGAGAAGGTGGCGTACATCTCCCAGACCACGCTCTCGGTCGACGAGACCCGCGCGATCATCGGGCGACTGCGCGAGCGCTTCCCGGGCGCGGTCGGGCCGCGCACCGACGATATCTGCTACGCGACGACCAATCGCCAGATGGCGGTCAAGCAACTCGCCGCCCAGTGCGACCTCGTGCTCGTGATCGGCTCACGCAACTCGTCCAACTCCCAGCGCCTGGTCGACGTCACCCGCGAGCACGGCACCGAGGCCCACCTGATCGACCACGAGGGCCAGGTGGCCGAGCACTGGCTCGAGGGCAAGCGCGTGGTCGGCATCACCTCCGGCGCGAGCGCGCCCGAGGAGCTCGTCCAGCGCCTGGTCGGCTTCTTCCGCGGTCGCGGCGCCCCGGAGGTAGCCGAGCTCGAGGTCGTCTCCGAGGACGTGCGCTTCATGCTCCCGAAGTCCATCCGCCAGGAGCTCGCCGCCCAGCAGGCCTAAGGGCGCGCCGGGCGCCTGACCGGCGCTACGCTGCCGCCATGGATGGCCTGATGATGGATTACCCGCTGCTCGTCCGGCACATCGCCGAGCGGGCCGAGACGGTCTTCGGTGGGCGCGAGATCGTCTCCCGCACCGCCGACGGGATCGAGCGCTCCACCTACCGCGACGTCGTCCAGCGGGCCCGCCGCCTCGCGAGCGCACTGCAGGAGCTCGGCGTCCGCCCCGGCGATCGCGTCGCCACCTTCGCATGGAACTCCGTCCGCCATCTCGAGCTGTACCTGGCCGTGCCGAGCATGGGCGCCGTGCTCCACACGCTGAACATCCGCCTGTTCGAGGACGATCTCCGCTACATCGTCGGCCACGCCTCCGACCGGGTGATCTTCCTCGACGCAACGCTGGCCGACGTGATGTGCCACTTCGACGGCGTCGAGCACGAGGTGCTGATGCCCGACGGTCCGGGCGAGCGCGAGGGCGCCCTCGACTACGAGGAGCTGACCGCCTCCGGCGATCCCGACTTTGCCTTCCCCGACCTCGACGAGAACGCCGCCGCGGCCATGTGCTACACGAGCGGCACCACCGGCCGGCCCAAGGGCGTCCTCTACTCGCACCGCTCGACCCTGCTGCACTCGCTGTCGGCGTGCACCCCCGACGCGATGGGCATGCGCGAGACCGACTCGGTGATGCCCGTCGTCCCGATGTTCCACGCCAACGCCTGGGGGATGCCGTACGCGAGCGCGCTGGCGGGGGCACGCCAGGTCTTCCCGGGCCCGCGCATGGCGCCCGCCGACCTGGCCGACCTCCTCGCGTCCGAGCGCGTTACCCGCGCGGCCGGCGTGCCGACGGTCTGGCAGGGCATCCTCCAGCTCGAGCCCAAGCCCGACCTCTCCACCCTGAACGAGATCAAGTGCGGTGGCTCCGCCGTCCCCGAGGCGCTCATCCGGGCCTATGACGAGGCCTTCGGGGTGAACATCGCCCAGGGTTGGGGCATGACCGAGACCAGCCCGTTGGCTGCGGTGTCGCGGCTTCCGGGCGACGTCGAGCTCGACGAGGACGAGGCCTACGCCCTGCGCGCCTGCCAGGGACGCGTCGTGCCGCTGGTCGACTTCCGCATCGACGAGGAGGCCGGCGGCGAGCTTCAGGTCCGCGGCCCGTTCGTCGCGCGCGAGTACTACAACGACGACACCTCCGCGGAGAAGTTCACCGAGGACGGCTGGCTGCGCACCGGCGACGTGGCCAAGCTCGAGCGCGACTCCTATCTCCACGTCGTCGACCGCACCAAGGACCTCGTCAAGTCGGGCGGCGAGTGGATCTCGTCGGTCGAGCTCGAGAACGAGATCATGGCCCACCCCGACGTGCTCGAGGCGGCGGTGATCGCGGTGCCGGACGAGAAGTGGAGCGAGCGCCCCTGCGCCTGCGTGGTGGTCAAGGAGGGCGCCACCCTCGACGCCGACGGGGTGCGCGAGTTCCTCGCCGGCCGGGTGGCGAAGTGGTGGCTGCCCGACCGCGTCGAGTTCATCGACGAGGTGCCGAAGACCTCCGTGGGCAAGTTCAACAAGAAGGAGTTGCGCACCCGCTTTGCCGGGACGCCCGAGGCTGCGCCTGCTACCCAGCAGGCGTGAAGCAGCTCGTCCTCTCCGACCTCCACCTCGGTGCCAGGTCCGACGCCGACCTGCTCCGCCGCGCGGACGTGCGCGAGCCGCTGCTGGCGGCGCTTGATGACGTCGACCGGCTCGTGCTGCTCGGGGATGCGCTCGAGCTCCGCGACGGACCGGCCCACGAGCCCCTCGCGGCGGGGCGCGCCCTGTTCGAGGACCTGGGCCGCACCCTCGGCCCCGACCGCGAGCTCGTCATCGTGCCCGGCAACCACGACCACCAGCTCATCGCGCCGTGGCTGGAGGCCCGCCGACGGGTGCCCGATGCTCCGCGGCTCGGCCTCGAGCAGTGGGCCGGCCCCGAGGCCTCGCCGCTGGCGCAGGTGATCGACGGCTGGCTTGGTTCCACGCCGCTGCGCCTCGCCTACCCGGGCCTGTTCCTGCGCGAGGACGTCTACGCCACCCACGGGCACTACCTCGACGTGCACGTCGCCGTGCCGTCGTTCGAGCGCATGAGCGCGCGCGTGGTGGAGCGCTGGGTGCGTCGCGGCAACGGCGCCCTAGGACCGGTGGAGGCGTACGAGGGCTCACTCGCCCCGATCTACGCCCTGCTCTACACGCTCGCCCAGACCGCGCCCGAGCAGGGCCGCAACCTCGTCTCGGGCGCGTCGGGTCGCGCCTGGCGGATCCTCGTCGGCGACGGCGGGCGGCGCCCGCTCGGCCATATCGCCCTGGGTGCGATCGGCTTTCCGGCCGCGATCTGGACGCTGAACCGCATGGGGCTCGGGCCGCTGCGGTCCGAGCTGAGCGGTGTCGCGCTGCGCCGCGCCGGGCTGGAGGCGATGGCCGAGGTGGTCGAGCGGCTGCGCGTACCGGCCGAGTACGTGCTCTTCGGGCACACCCACCGCAGCGGTCCGTGGCCGGGCGACGAGGAGTCGGAGTGGGTTGCGCCGGGCGGGGCGCGCATGGTCAACGTCGGCTCGTGGATGTATGAGCGGCTCTTCATCAGCGGTGGGCCAGGCCGCAACCCCTACTGGCCGGGCAACGTCGGGGTGGTCGACGACAACGGCCCGCCGCGGCTGCGCGGTCTCCTGCGCGACCGCAGCCAGGACGATCTCAGGCAGCCAACCCGGGCGTGAAGCAGGTGGCGTGCACGGTCACGCCGTCGCCGACGCGCAGGTCGAGCAGGCCGGCGGTGTGTCGTTCGTGCTCGAGCACGGGCAGGCAGCCGGGGGTGTCGACCGCGAACGCGCGGCCGTTGGCGACCAGCTCGCCCCGGCCCGAGACGACCAGCCAGACGCCGCCCGCTTCGTAGGGACCGGAGTACGCGCCCGCCTGGTCGGCCGTCTGAGGCGCGAGTACGGCGCCGGGCGCGTCCTCGGGGCGCAGCGGTGAAAACGGCTCCGGCTCGACTCCGAGCAGCTCGGCGATCGCGCGCTCGGTCTCGTCGTAGACGCCCTCCCCGTAGTGGTAGTCGACGAGGGTCTGCGACCGGTCGAAGAGGTAACGCGCGGGCCAGCCCTGGTTGCCGTACAGCTGCCAGACTGCGAGCGCCGAGTCGATCGCCACCGCGTGCGCGACGGACAGCCGCTGCACCGCCGCGCGCACCGCGGCCGGGTCGGCCGACGGCTCGAACCCGGGCGAATGGACGCCGATGACCCGCAGCCCGGCTTCTGCGTAGCGCTCGTGCCAAGCCTTGACGTAGGGGAGGGTCCGGATCGAGTTGGGGCGGCAGAAGTCCCAGAACTCGACGAGCACCGGCCGGCCGACCTGCTGGTCCATCCGCAGGCTGGCGACGTTGACCCATTCGAGGTCGCGCGGAAACGGCGGCGCCATGATCGTGTCCACCGGAGGGCGCACCGCGCCGCGACGCTAGCATCAGCCCCGCCGTGGGCCCGATCCCGCTGCCGGACCCTGCTCTCGCCGATGGCGACCTCGCCCTGCGGCCCTGGAGGCCGGAGGACGTGCCCGCGCTCGTGGCGGCGTGCAAGGACCCCGAGATCCCGAGGTGGACGCTCGTGCCCTCGCCCTACTCGGAGGACGACGCGCGCCTGTGGCTTGCCGCCCAGTCGGCGGCGCGCCGCGGCGGGCGGCGGGTCGAGCTGGCCATCGTCGACCTCGACGACCGCCTGCTCGGCTCGATCGCGATCGCGCGCAGCGCGGACGGGCGGGTCGGCGAGGTCGGCTATTGGGTCGCCGCCGAGGCCCGGCGCCGCGGCGTTGCCACCCGGTCGGTGCAGCTGCTGGCCGAGTGGGCGTTCGATGAGCTCGGGCTCGAGCGCATCGAGCTGCTGACCGAGCCGGAGAACCGCGCCTCCCAGCGCGTCGCCGAGGCGGCGGGCTTCACCCGGGAAAGGCTGCTCCGCGCCCATCGCGAGCAGAAGGGCACGCTGCGCGACTTCTACCTGTACGCGCTCACGCCAGGGGATCGGCCCTAAAGCCGGATCTTGCGGCCAAACCACGACGTCGATGATCAAGAGAAAGACGAAGGGGCACGGATACCTCGAGTCGGTCGGTGGCTGCAAGGGCGGCAAGCGAGCGATCTCCGTGACGTTCACTCCGGAGACCGGCTCGCCCGTGACCCAAGCGGCGACGGCGAAGTGCACCGCGTAGGTCCGCCGGCCTGACCCAACGGCAGGACAGACGGCCCGCCGACGGCGGGGCCGTCGGCGTTTGCGGTACCTGGGTCCCGTCTAAAGCCGTCGGGCCTAAACTGGCGCCCACGATGTGGGCCTTACGCCTGCGCTGCTTCGCGCTCCTGGGCGCCGGGGCGCTCGCGCTGCACGAGCTGCGGTATCTCATCGCCTACGGCGACGACGCCGGCCGGGCGCTCGACGAGCAGGGGCACGGCTACCTCGGCACGGTCGCGGTGCTGGTGGCGTTGGCCGTCGTCGCGTCACTCGCGACGCTCGTGGCAGCGCTTGTGCGCGGCGGCGGTCCGGCGGCGCGGCCGCGATCGTGGCGGGTGCGCTGGCCGGCGGCGAGCGGCGCGCTGCTGGTCGTCTACACGGCCCAGGAGCTCGCGGAGGGCATGCTCGCGTCCGGCCACCGGGAAGGCCTGGCGGGGGTCGCTGGCCACGGTGGCTGGATCGCGGTGGCGCTGGCCGCCGTCCTCGGCGCCGCCGTCGCAGCGCTGTTGCGCGGCGCCGAGGTTGCCCTCGAGCGCTTCGGCGGTGCAGCGCGCGCGCCCCGCCTGCGGCCGCCGCGAACGGCACTCCGGCGCGCACCGCTGGCGGTGCGTCCGCGACGTCCGGGCGCCCTCGCCCGCCCCGGCGCCGGCCGGGCGCCACCCCTCCTCGCTCGCTGACCGGTCCCGCCTGCCGGGCGGGCGACCACGCGACCGAAGGAGGAATCCATGAGTCGGAACGCACGCATCGGCGTGCTCGCCGGCGCCGTTGTCGTCATCGTCGCGGCGCTGGTCATCGTCCTCGCCACCAGCGGAGGCAGTAGCGCCCCCGACACGGCCACCGCATCGATCACGGTTGACCGTATCGGCCGCGCCGCCGGCGGCCCGAAGCACATCACGGTCAAGAAGGGCGGAAGCGTCGACCTGACCGTCACGACGGCCATCGCCGACGAGGTCCACGTGCACGGCTACGACCTCGAGAAGGAGGCCGAGGCGGGCAAGCCGGTCACGTTCCGCTTCAAGGCCGACCTGGACGGCGTGTTCGAGGTCGAGGTGCACAAGCCGACCGACAACCAGATCGCCGAGCTCGAGGTCAAGCCGTGATCGTCATCCCGTTCGCCCACGGGATCGTCGGCAAACGCGACATCCCCATCCCGGACTACGTGTTCGGCTGGGCGGCCGGGGTGGTCCTCGTGCTCTCGTTCGTCGGCCTCGCGGTCCTGTGGCCGAAGCCGATCCTGCAGCCCGAGCCGGCGCGGCGGCTGTGCCGGTTCCCCGGGGTGCTCGTCGACATCGTGTGCGGCGTCATCGGCGTTGCGATCTTCGTGGCCGTCGTCTACGCGGGATTCGCCGGGGTCCAGAGCGCCGAGGCGAACCTCGCGCCGACCTTCGTCTACGTCACGTTCTGGGTCGGCCTGGCGTTCGCCAGCTTGCTGTTCGGAAACGTCTTCGGCGCGTTCAACCCGTGGCGGGCGGTCGCGCGCGCGGTCGCGTTCGCCGCCCGGTCGGTGAGCCGCGGGTCGACGCCCGAGCCCCTGCGGTATCCGGCGTGGCTTGGGCGCTGGCCCGCGGCGGTGGGGATCCTGTGCTTTGCCTGGCTCGAGCTCGTCTACTCGAGCCGCGACGATCCTTCGACGCTGTCCATCCTCGCGCTGGCCTACGCGGCGGTTCAGCTCGTGGGCATGAGCCTGTACGGCATCGACACCTGGACCGACCGGGCGGACGCGTTCGCGGTCTACTTCGGCCTGTTCGGCCGCATCGCGGCCCTCGAGCGCCGCGACGACGGGCTCTACGTGCGGGCCCCGCTGTCGGCGTTGTTCCGGCTCGACATCGTCCCGGGGACGATCGCGCTGCTGTGCGTGATGATCGGTTCGACGTCGTTCGACGGGTTCTCGAACGGAACGATCTGGAACGACGTCGCGCCCGACCTGCAGAAGTTCTTCGTCGACGATCTCGGCACGACCCTCAACACCGGGCTCGAGCTGGCGTTCACGGCCGGGCTGCTGTTCATGATCGCGTTCGTCGCCGCCGTCTACCGCATCGGCGTGGCCGGCATGCGCCTCTACGACCCGGACCGCCCCGCGCTGGTGCTTGCGCGGCGGTACGTGATCTCACTCGTGCCGATCTCGCTGGCGTACGTCATCGCGCACTACTTCTCGCTGCTCGCGTACCAGGGACAGGGCATGGCCGCGCTGATCTCCGATCCGCTCGGGCACGGGTCGAACCTGTTCGGCACCGCCGGAGCGGGTATCGACTACGGCGTGGTCTCGGCCAGCGGCATCTGGTACGTGCAGGTGGCCGCCCTCGTGATCGGCCACGTGGCGGGTCTGATGGTCGCCCACGAGCGAGCCGTGAGCGACTACCCCGACACGGGGACCGCGGTGCGCTCGCAGCTGTGGATGCTCGGGGTGATGGTGGTCTTCACCTCAATGGGCCTGTGGATCCTGTCCGCGGCGGGGCAGGCGTGACCCTTATTGCGCACGCCGGTCACTGGATCGAGGGGGCGATCTTCGCAGCGCCCGTGCTGATCGTGGCCGCGGCGCTCGGGATCTCGGCGTTGCGCGAGAAGCGCCGGCGCAAGCGCTCGTAACGTCAGCGCAACTTGGTGAGACGGATCCACGTTCCCAACGTATGGAGGGGCGGAGGATCACATGAGCGCAAAGGACCTCAAGGAGCTGCTGGAGCACCTCGACGACACGCATGAGCTCGTGCTCGGACATCTCGCGGATCCCGAGGACGAGCTGCCCTTCCCGGTCGAGGAGCTGCTGTTCTGCTGGCGCGATGCCGCCGAGGAGGCGGCCTGCGCCTTGCAGCTGTGGCGCGAGCGTCCGGGCGCGGTGGCCTACGCCGTCTACCGCGCCGCCGCCGATCGCGCCGATGCCGCGCAGGCGGCGCTGAGCCGGAGCGCCGCGCAGGCAGGGATCGGGCGGTGAGGGGCGAAGGGGTTCAACCCGTCCTCTTACCGGCCTATGACCGCCGTCCCGCCGCAGCCGCCGATGATCACGGTCGAGATGACCACGTCCTGCTTTAAGTACGAGAGCTGCGACGTGCCCGCCGGGGAGACCCTCGACGAGTACCGTCGCCGTCGCGTCCGGCCACAGCGTCGCGGCCTGATGGCGCGGCTGCGCTCGCGAGCCCGCCGGCGCTGAGCGCGCCTACACGCGGGCGTTCCACGGGGGCGAGGCGCGCGAAGCGACCGGAGCGCCCGACATGGTCGAACGAACAAGCGCGGCGCCCGAGCCCCTGATGCCTGATGCCTGATGCCCGACGCTACGCAAACACGCTGCGCGCCCGAACAATCGCCTCGATCAGCGCGTCGACGTCGGCCTCGCCGTTGTACGGGCCGAACGAGGCGCGCGCCGTGGCGGGCACGCCGAGGGCGCGCATGAGCGGCTGCGCGCAGTGGTGGCCCGCGCGGACGCAGACGTTGTCGCGGTCGAGCAGCTCGGCGATGTCGTGCGGGTGCATGCCATCGATCGCGAACGAGATGACCCCGCCGCGGCGGTCGGCGTCGGGCGGGCCCGGCACGGTGACCCCCTCGGTGTCGGCCAGACGCCGCAGCGCGTAGGCGGTCAGCGCGCGCTCGTGCTCGCGCACCGCCTCCATGCCCAGGCCGTCGAGGTACTCGACGGCGGTGCGCAATCCCACCGCCTCGGCGATCTGCGAGGTGCCGGCCTCGAACTTCCATGGCAGGTCGTTCCAGGTGGAGCGGTCGAAGCCGACCTGCTTGATCATGTGCCCCCCGGCGATGAACGGCCGCATGGCCTCGAGCAGCTCGCGCCTCCCGTGCAGCACGCCGATCCCGGTCGGTCCGAACGCCTTGTGCCCGGTCCAGGCATAGAAGTCGGCGCCGATCGCGCCGACGTCGACCGGGAGCTGGGGGACGGCCTGGGCACCGTCGATCACCGTCACCGCGCCGGCGGCGCGCGCCCGCGCGACCATCTCGGCCACCGGGTTGATCGTGCCCAGCACGTTGGAGACATGGGCGAAGGCGGCCAGGCGCACGCGTCCGTCGGCGAGCTCGCGGTCGAGTTCGTCCAGCCAGAGCGTCCCGTCGTCCCGCGAGACATGCAGGTAGCGGATCTCCGCCCCGACCTCCTCGGCCAGCAGCTGCCACGGCACGATGTTCGAGTGGTGCTCGAGCTCGGTGAGCAGCACCACATCGCCGCGGCCCACGTGCTCGCGCCCCCACGCATAGGCCACGAGGTTGATGGCGGCGGTGGCGTTGGCGGTGAAGATGGTGGTGACCGGGTCGGCGCCCGTGAACGCGGCGATGCGCGTGCGGGCGCCCTCGAACGCCTCGGTGGACTCGACGCCCAGCGTGTAGACACCGCGATGGATCGAGGCGTAGTGGCGGCGGTAGAAGTCGTCCATCACCGCGATGACCGGCTCGGGCTTCTGCGCCGTCGCCGCCGAGTCCAGGTAGACGATCGGCTTGCCGTCGATCTCGCGCTGCAGGAGGGGGAAGTCGGACCGGACGTCCATCGTCTCCCAAATCCTACCGGGGTGATCGGATTTGCTCGGCCTGCAGGACCTTCACGTCGTGCCCCAGCCCCTCGGGAGTCAGCTCGGATGCGGGGAAGGCCACGCGCTGGCGCCCGCGCTTGTCGATCACGAGCACGTAGGCGGAATGGGCATCCGAGTTCGTCTGGGGCCGGATGCCGTAGTCCCTCCAGACCGGCGCGAGTTGCGCGCGCGTGCCGAGCAGGAACCGGGCCCGGCCGGTCAGTCCGTGGCGGGCCAGGAACCTCTTGGTATTCAGCGGCGTGTCCCCGGCAGGGTCGACCGAGACCACGAGCGTCGGCACGTCGTGTCCGAGCGCGTCCAGCGCCCCTCGGATCTGATCGGCCATCAGCGGGCAGGTGTCCTTGCAGGTCGAGTACATGAAGGTGACGATCACCGGCCGCCCGCGGTAGGCGGCGAGCGCCGCCGGGCGGCCGTCCTGGTCGCGCAGCGTGAAGTCGGCCGGCGGTATCCCGGCCGGCCGAAGGGCGCCCGCGAAGCCGTGCTGGATCGTGACCTGCTGGCCGCCGCCGCTGTTGCCGGAGGCGACGACGACGGCCACGATCGCGGCCGCGCAGCAGGCGATGACGACGGTGATGGCCAGGCGGAGCCGAGGGTGCAGCACTGCGCCCAGGGTACGGATGTGGGCCTAGCTCAGGACCAGCTCGGCGGCCTGCCGCACCTGCTCGACGCCGCCCCCGATCAGGAGCGTATTCACGCGCGAGTCGCGCCATGCCTGCACGCGGTCGCGCAGCTTGTCGGCGGGCCCGATGAGCGCGAGCTTGTCCACGAGCTCGAAGGGGACCGCGGCCGCCGCGTCCTCCTTGCGGCCCTCGAGGTAGAGGTCCTGGATCCGGCGGACGGCGTCCTCATAGCCCATGCGGATGGGCACGTTGGCGTGGAAGTTGACCTCCCTCGCGCCCATGCCGCCGAAGTAGAGCGCGTACATCGGGCGCAGGGCATCGGCGGCCGCCTGCTCGTCGTCGGTGACGATGAGCGGCGCGGTCGCGACGACCTCGAAGTCATCGCTTGCGTCCCCCAGCGCGTCGGCGTAGAGGTCGGCGGAGTCGGGCGAGTAGAAGAGCGCCAGCCAGCCCTGGCACAGCTCGGCGGCCAGCGCGATGTTCTTCGGCCCCTCGGCCGCGAGGTAGATCGGGATGTCGGACCGCAGCGGCCGCACGATGGACTTGAGCGGCTTGCCGAACTCGCTGCCCGGAAGCGGCAGCCGGTAGTGCTCGCCCTCGAACGCGACCGGCTCCTCGCGCGCCCAGATGCGGCGCAGGATCTCGATGTACTCGCGCGTGCGCGCGAGCGGCTTCGCGAACGGCTGGCCGTACCAGCCCTCGACGACCTGCGGTCCGGAAACGCCGAGCCCGAGCACGAACCGCCCCCGGGACAGATGATCCATCGTGATCGCGGCCATGGCGGTCGCGGCAGGCGTGCGGGCCGACAGCTGGGCGATCGCCGTGCCGAGCCGCACGCGCTCGGTGTTCGCGCCCCACCACGCCAGCGGGGTAAGGCAGTCCGAGCCGTAGGCCTCGGCCGTCCACAGCGAGTCGAAGCCGAGCCGTTCGGCCTCCGCGATCGCCTCCGGCGCCCCATCCGGTGGGCCGGTGGGCGGCCAGTAGCCGACGTTGTAGCCGAGCTTCAGGTCCCGGGCCATGCGGCCGAGACTCTATGGCTCGATGAGCCAGTCGCGTATCGCGTACCGCCACGAGCGCGACCCGATCGCGCGCATGCCGTGCGGGACGGCGCCCCGAGTTTTTGCGCGGCGGTCCCGCGGTACCTTGTGACTACCGCTTGCCAGCCCATAGCTATACTTCCTGAAGTGAAAACCCGGTCGACTTTGAGGAGTTTCTCGAGATGAGCCCGTCGAGCGCCGAGGTCATCAAGCAGATCAAGGAGCGCGTCTCCGAGATCGACCCCGCGGAGGTCCGCGAGGATCTCGGCAACGGCGTGGTGCTCGTCGACGTCCGCGAGGGCGAGGAGTTCGAGCGCGAGCGCATTCCGGGCGCCGTCCACGTGCCCCGCGGCTACCTGGAGTCGCGCATCGAGGGCGCGGTCCGCGACCGCGACGCGCACGTCGTCCTCTACTGCGCCTCGGGCAGCCGCTCGGCATTGGCCGCCGACACGCTGCAGCAGCTCCTCGGCTACACGAACGTCGAGTCGATGACCGGCGGCATCACGCTGTGGAAGGACCGCGGCTACGAGACCGAGGTCCCCAAGACGCTGACCAAGGAGCAGCGCGACCGCTACTCGCGACACCTCCTGCTTCCCGAGGTCGGGGTCGAGGGCCAGCAGAAGCTGCTCGACGCCAAGGTCCTGCTGCTCGGGGCGGGCGGCCTGGGCGCGCCGGCGGCGCTCTACCTCGCCGCCGCGGGCGTCGGCACGCTCGGCATCGTCGACGACGACGAGGTCGACCTGTCCAACCTGCAGCGGCAGGTGATCCACACCACCGACCGGATCGGCCTGCCCAAGGTCGACTCGGCCGAGGAGACGATCAACGCGATCAACCCCGACGTCGACGTGGTCAAGCACCCGGTGCGGCTCGACGCCTCCAACGTGATCGAGCTCATCGAGCCTTACGACATCGTCGTCGACGGCCTCGACAACTTCCCCACCCGCTACCTGCTCAACGACGCCTCCGTGCGGCTGCGCAAGCCGGTCGTGTCGGCCTCGATCCTGGGCTTCGACGGCCAGCTGTCGGTGTTCAAGCCCTACGAGGGCCCGTGCTATCGGTGCCTGTACCCGGTGCCGCCGCCCGCCGAGCTGGCCCCGTCGTGCGGCGCCAACGGCGTGCTCGGCGTGCTGCCCGGCACGATGGGCCTGCTGCAGGCCACCGAGGTGGTCAAGCTCGTGCTCGGCCAGGGTGAGCCGCTGATCGGGCGCCTGCTGCTCTACGAGGCGCTGGGCGCGACCTTCACCGAGCTCAAGGTCCGGCGCGATTCCGAATGCCCGATCTGCTCGCGCGATCCCGATTCGATCACCGACGAGGAGATGGGCGTCTTCCCGGACTACGAGGCGTTCTGCGCCGGGGCCGGGTAGCTTGCCCAGCCTTCCGGCGCCCGTACCGCATGGCCACGATCAAGATCCCACCCGTCTTGCGTCCGTCGACCAGCGGCGAGAAGGAGGTCAGCGCCTCCGGCGGCGACGTCGGCGCGGTTCTGCGCGCGCTGGCCGAGGTGCACCCCCAGACCGAGTCCCAGCTCTTCGGCCCCGACGGGGGCCTGAACCGCTACGTCAACGTCTACCTCAACGACGAGGACGTGCGGGTCCTGGAGGGGCTCGAGACCGCGGTCGACGAGGACGACACGCTGGTCATCCTGCCCGCCATGGCGGGCGGCTGCTGACCGGCGAGGCCGACCCTTCCCCGGCGCTACAGTTCGTAAAGCGATGCCCGTCCCGCACCTGGACAACCGGCCGTGCGGCGGCCGCTACGGCGACATCGTGCAGGCGATCGGCAACACGCCGCTCGTCGAGCTCAAGCGGCTCTCGCCCAAGGCGGGCGTCCGCATCTGGGCCAAGATGGAGTCGTTCAATCCGACCGGCTCGGTCAAGGACCGCGTCGCGCGGGCGATGCTCGAGGACGCCGAGGACAAGGGACTGATCTCGCCCGGCCAGACCATTCTCGAGCCGACCTCCGGCAACACCGGGATCTCGCTGGCGATGATCTGCAGCCGCAAGGGCTATCCGCTCAAGGTCGTCATGCCGGACAACGTGACCCAGGAGCGCACCCAGCTCCTGCACATGTACGGCGCCGAGATCGTCTACTCACCCGGCGAGCAGGGCTCGAACGGGGCGGTTGCGCTGGCGCTCGAGATGGCCGAAGGCGACCACTCGTACTACATGCCGTACCAGTACGGGAACGAGGCGAATCCGCGGGCCCACTACGACGGCACCGCCGCCGAGATCCTGGAGGAGCTCGACGAGGTGACGGCCTTCGTCGCCGGCCTCGGCACGGGCGGAACGCTTATGGGCAACGGCCGCCGGCTCAAGGAGGAGAACCCGGAGACGAAGATCGTCGCGGCCGAGCCGCTGCAAGGTGAGCTCGTGCAGGGCCTGCGCTCGCTCGACGACGGCTTCATCCCGCCGATCATCGACCTGACGCTGCTCGACCGGAAGATCTTCGTGTCGAACCGCGACGCCGTCGTGTGGACGAAGAAGCTCCTGGCCGAGGAAGGCCTGTTCGTCGGGGTCTCCACCGGCGCGGTTGCCGCGATCGCCACCCGGGTCGCGAACGAAATCGACGACGGCAACGTCGTCTTCATCGCGCCCGATGACGGCTGGAAGTACCTGAGCTCGGGCGTCTACACGAAGTCCATGGAAGAGCTGGACGCCGAAGGCGTCATCGACAACGCCGCCTTCTGGTAGGCGCTAGGACTTCTCGTCGGTTTCCGGCGCGTTCGGCGCCGTTGCCGCTGCCGTCGTCACGGGCTCCGGTGGCTCTTCGATGTCGAGGTGCGTCTCGTCATCGGGCCGGTTGACGTTCTGGAGTGAGTCCTTGAACTCGCGCAGGCCGTTGCCAAGCGACCGCCCGACCTCAGGCAGGCGCTTTGGCCCGAGGACGACGAGCGCCACGACGAGCACGATCACCAGCTCCAATGGCCCGACGTTCGGCATGGCCCCAGCGTAGCGGCGGAATCTGAAGATCAGGCAAGATCGCTGTCGGACGCCCGCGACTAGCCTTGCCCTCGGATGGAGATCTCGCAGGCGCAGTTCGACGACGTTGTCGGCCACGCTCGGGCGGACGCGCCGAACGAGTGCTGCGGCTACATGCGCCTTGCCGGCGGCCGCGTCGACGAGGTCTTCCGCGCGGACAACCTCCGCAACTCGCCGTACGGTTACGAGATCGATCCGAAGAGCCTTCTTGCGGCGAACGACCTCGACGACGACGGCTTCGGAGTCGCGATCTACCACTCCCACCCGCGGAGCCCCGCGGAGCCGTCGCAGACCGACATCAACCTCGCCCACTACCCGCACTGGCTCTACGTGATCGTGTCGCTGGCGGGCGAGCCGAACATGCGGGCCTGGCGGATCGCCGATGGCCGGGTCGAAGAAGAACCCGTCGCGGTCGTCTAGCGCGACCCCGCTCGTCTGCCCGTCGTGCGCGAAGCCGCACGCGCTCGACGAGCGCTTCTGCTCGAACTGCGGGATGCCGCTCGTCTACCAAGGTGATGCCAGCTCGCACCGGGCAACGCCGGCCCAGGAGCGGGCGCGCAAGATCGATCCGCGTTATGCGCAGGGCGACACGGTCCGCGTCGCCTTCACGCGCAACCAGGCCGAGTCCGACCTGGTCCAGAACATCCTGCTCGAGGAGGGCATCCCCTCCATCGCCCGCCGCACGCGCGGCTTCGACGTGCCCGACTTCCTGGCAGCCGGCCCGCGTGACGTGCTCGTGCCCGAATCCGGAGCCCAGCTGGCGCGGGCGCTGTTGCGTGAGGCAGACGTGGCTGAGACGGTTGAGCCTCAGCCGGG
>JBJMKX010000004.1:0-31105 GCA_045805605.1 Solirubrobacteraceae bacterium | reverse complement strand
GCGCGGTAACCATCCGGACGGTGCCCGACCACGCGCAGTTGGTCGTGCACACGGTCTTTACGACGTCCTCGAACACGGTCGGGCTGCGCAGCAGGCGCCCGGCGCCGTGCGCCGCCCAGGCGAGGTCGGGGTCCTCGGCCGCGCGTGCGTAGAAACCGCTGAGGTCGTCGTCGAGGCGGAGCATGTGCACGAGCCGGCCCTCGAGCTCGCGGCGCGGCGCCTGCCCGGCCACCTCCACTCGGGCCGCGTCCGGGCCGGCCGGCATGAGCCGCACGACCCACGCCCGCCCGGAGGCGGGGAGCACCGTCTCCAGTGACGAGCCGTCCTCGGCGATGACGTTCGGCAACAGGTCGGCGACGCCGTGCGAGAGCAGCGTGCGCGCGAAGTCGACCGGCTCTCCGCCGGCACCGCGAAGGGGGATGGTGGTGGCCTCCGTCACCCCCGTACAACATACGGGGGTGACGGGCGGACCGTCAAGCGGCGGTCGCCTGCGGCTCTGAGACCTTGCGCGGGAGCAGCGTCTCGCGCGCGATCACGAGCCGCTGGATCTGCGACGTGCCCTCGTAGAGCTGCATGATCTTGGCGTCGCGCATCAGCTTCTCGACCGGGTACTCCTTCATGAAGCCGTAGCCGCCGTAGACCTGCACGGCGTCGGTCGTGACCTCCATCGCCGTGTCGGCGGCGAAGCGCTTGGCGTGCGAGGACTCGAGCGTGTTGCGCTTGCCCTGGTCGAGCAGGACGGCCGAGTTCCACGTCATCAGGCGCGCCGCGTGGATCTTGGTCGCCATGTCGGCGATCATGAACTGGATCGCCTGATGCATGGCGATCGGCACGCCGAACTGGACGCGTTCCTTCGAGTAGTTGGTGGCGAACTCGAACGCGGCGCGTGCGATCCCGACGGCCATCGCCGCGACGCCCGGGCGCGTGCGGTCGAGCGTCATCATCGCCAGCTTGAAGCCCCGGTTCTCCTCGCCGATCAGGTGGTCGGCGGGGATCTCGGTGTCGTTGAACGTGATGGTTGCGGTGTTGGACGCCCGCTGGCCCATCTTGTCCTCCTTCTTGTCCACGATGACCGTGTCGTCCTTGGGGACGACGAAGGCGGAGATGCCGCGGTGGCCGGCGTCGGGGTCCGTCTTGGCGTAGACCGTGTACCAGTCGGCGTAGCCGCCGTTGGTGATGAAGCACTTCGACCCGTTGATGATCCACCCCTCGCCCTTGCGGACGGCGTTGGTCTTCATGCCCGAGACATCGGACCCGGCATCCGGCTCGGTCAGGCAGAACGACGCCAGCCGCGGTTCCTCGGTCAGGCGGCCGAGGTACTCGCGCTTGAGCTCGTCGGAGCCGCCGAGCATGAGCGGCGCGGTGGCCAGGCCGTTGCAGGCGATCGACGTGCCGATGCCCGAGCACCCCCACCCGAGCTCCTCCTCGATGAGACAGCCGTCGAAGTAGGACGCGCCCGGTCCCCCGTACTCCTCGGGGATGTGGGAGTTCATCATCCCGAGCTCCCACGCCTTCTTGAGAATCTCCTCCGGCCACGTTCCGCCCTTGTCGTACTCCCAAGCGACGGGCCGCATCTCCTTCTCGGCGAAGTCGTGCGCCATCTCGCGAACGGCCTTCTGCTCGTCGGTGAGCGTGAAATCAACCACCGGTCACGTCTCCTAAGGTCCAGATTGACTAGTCAGTCAATACTTGCGAGAAGGGTAGCGGACACCCCCTCCCCCGGTGCGCGGCATCACAGCCGGAGCGTCAGCAACGACCGCGACGATCGAGCCGATGGCCACGACGCGGTGACCGGCACCAACCAGTACTGCTCCGAAAACAGGATCGGTCGGCGCGCGCCAACGTCCTCCTCCCGAGCTTGCGCCACAGGTTGCGAGAATGTAGGCGTGCACGAGGCCTTCGGCATCGTGATCTTCGCCGTCGTCGGCATCGGCGCGGTGGTGGCGGTGATCACGTTCGTGATCTCTCGCAATGCCTACGACGACATCGGCCGCGGCGCCTTCGCGATGCGCGACGAGGCCCCGCCGCGCGGCCCCCCGCCCTCATCGCCGGCCGCCGTGCGCGAGCGCGATGAGGAGATCCGCCAATTGCTCGGCGCCCGCAACGAACGGCGCGCCCGCCAGGGCAAGGCGCCGCTGGACGTCGAGGCGGAGCTCAAGCGCCTGACCGGGCCGGTCGTCGACCCCGGCCTGCGCGCCGAAATCCGCCAGCTCGTGATCGCCCGAAACGAGCGCCGCGCGCGGGCCGGCCGTGAGCCGCTCGACGTCGATGCCGAAGTCGAGCGTCAACTGCGCGAGCTGAGCGGGTAACGTCCCGGACATGGCCGAGCCTCGCCGCTTCGAGCTCGACGAGCTCCTCATCCGCCCCGGGACCTACTTCAACCCGCAGACCGAGGTCCTCGTCGTCGTCGACGACTCCCCGGACCTCGACGCCGAGATCTTCAACATGGAGGAGTTCGAGGGCGCCGACTGGGTGCTCGTCGCCGACGACACGCCGGTGGACGAGAACCGCCGCGACGAGCTGCTCGAGGCGTTTCAGGTGCACTACCACGCGGGCGCCGCGGGCTCGATCACCGACGACGGCGACGACCACGACGACGAGCTCGAGGACGACGACCAGGAGGTCGGGCGGGAGTAGGCGTCCGCTGTTAGGCGAACGCGAACGCGAGCGCCAGGATCGCGTAGACGGCGAGGAGCTGGAGCCCCTCGAACCAGGTCGACTCGCCCTCGTTGGTGACGTGGATGGCGATGAGCACCGCGAGGATGATCCCGCCGATCTCGAAGCCGTTGAACACCAGCGGCATCGGGAAGTCGCCGATCACATAGGACAGGAGCACGAGCAGCGGGATGGCGAACAGTGCCACCTGCGCGGCGGACCCGACGGCGATGTTGACCGCCAGGTCCATCTTGTTCTTCCAGGCCACGAAGACCGCAACCCAGTGCTCGGCGGCGTTGCCGACGATGGCGACGACGATCACGCCGATGAAGAACTCCGAGAGCCCGATGGTCTTGGCGGCCTCGGAGATCGAGCCGACGAGGATCTCCGACATGCCGCCGACGGCGACGCCGGCGATGGCCAGCATCACCACGGACCGCCGCACGGTCCACACCTCGCCCTCATCCTCCTTCTCCCGCGGCGGATTGAACAGGTCGCGGTGGGTGCGGAGCGAGAAGTACAGGCCGGCGACGTAGGTGCACATGAGGATGATGGAGACGAACAGCGACAGGTCCTCGACCTTGGGGTCGTAGTCGATCGCCTCGGCCCCGGGCGGGGGTAGCCCCCGGCCGACCGACAGTTCGAAGATCGCCGGCATCACGAGCGCGGCCACGGACAGCAGCAGCATCGCCGACTGCGCCGTGGCCGCCGTGCGGTTGAACCGCTGGCGGTCCCGGCCCAGACCACCCACGAACATCGCCGCGCCGAGCACCAGCAGGCAGTTGCCCAGGATCGAGCCCACGAGCGAGGCCTTGACCACCTCCTGCAGGCCTTGGCCGAGGGCGAACAGGGCGATGATGATCTCGGGCGCGTTGCCGAAGGTGACGTTGAGCAGGCCGCCGATGCCGGGCCCCGAGCGCGTCGCCAGCTCCTCCGTCGACTTGCCCATCAGGGCGGCGGTGGGGATGACCCCGATGGCCGAGGTGAAGAAGATGACGGTGGCCGGCGCTCCCGCCACGTCGAGCACGATGGCGAGCGGGATGAACGGGACGAGGAGGTACGGCCACCCCTCGCCGCTGAGCAGGAAGCGGCGCACCGGCTGGCAGGATACGTGGCGATGGATGTCTCATCCCTAGCGGTAGGCTCGTGGAGCGGCGGCCGCTTCATGCGCTTCGGGGAGGCGGTCTCCGAGGACCGCCTCGCCGCGCTGGTGCGGCCCGACGACCGCATCGCCACCATCCTGACCGCCGACGCCTACGGCGAGGGCGAGGCCGATCGCGTCGTCGGCCGGGCGCTGTTCGGAGTCCCGCGTGATGCGTATGCGCTGGTGGGTGCGATCGGGCACGATTTCTACGCGGGCGAGCGGGAAGGGGCCAAGGGCTTCCCCCGCTTCACCGACCCGCGCCTGCGCGGCCCCGCCGATTACGGCGCCTATCTGCGCATGGCCTGCGAGCGGGCGCTCGAGCGCTGCGGGCTCACCGAGTTCGACGTCCTCCTGCTGCACAACCCCGACCGCACCGGCTACACGAGCGACGACGTCTGGGAGGGGATGGCGGCGCTGCGCGACGCGGGCCTCGCTCGCGCGATCGGCGTGGCGCCGGGCCCGGCGAACGGGTTCACGCTCGACCTCATCGACTGCTTCGAGCGCTTCGGCGCGCTGCTCGAGTGGGCGATGATCATCCTCAACCCGCTCGAGCCGTGGCCGGGCGAGCTGGTGCTCGACGCGGCCGCCGCCCACGGTGTACGCACGATCACCCGGGTGGTCGACTACGGCGGGCTGTTCTGGGACGACGTCGCGTCCGGCCACGCGTTCGGCGAGCGCGATCACCGCCTGTTCCGACCCGCGGGCTGGATCGAGGACGGCCGGTCACGGCTCGGGCGCATGCGACCGATCGCCGCCCGCCACGGACTGACGCCGCTGCAGCTCGCGGCGCAGTGGAACCTCGCCCACGCCACGGTGGCGTGCGCGGTCCCGACCCTCATCCAGGAGCGCGGGCCCGACGCCCGCCCGATCGAGGACAAGCGGGCCGAGCTGGCGGCCACGCCGCGAGAGGTGGTGCTGTCCGCGGACGAGGTCGACCAGATCCGCGCCATCGGTGACAACACGGGCTGCATGGCGCTGAAGGGCGGCACCCCCCAGCACGAGGGCCCGCCGGCCGCCGATCGGTGGCCGATGGATGGACGCCTCTCGGAGGTCGCCGCGCGCTGGCGGATCGATCCGGCGCGCCAGCTCGCGAAGACGGCCTAGCCGGGTCCGGCGATCGGCGGCGACGAAAGAGGGTCGGTCCCGACCGCGCGGGGGTGCTTGACGTTAGGGCGAATAATCGCGCCTAAGGTCAAACACCCCGGCGGGGACCGACCCCTTTGTCGCCGCCGTTTCAGGACCGCAGCGGCCCCGCCCCCCACCCTGGAGCGGGGCGCCGGGCGATCACTTCAACAGGTCAGCGCACTTCTGCGCCTTGGCGGCGTCGCCGCCCGCCTGCTGCAGGCACTCGCTGTACTTCTGAAGCTTCGCGTTCGACGCGGCGGAGCCGCTGCTGCCGGACCCGCTGCTGCCGGACCCCGACGAGCCGCTCGACCCGGTGCCGCCGGTCGCGCCGGCGCCGCCCAGGGCGCCGCCGAGCCCGAGCTGGCCCAGCTGATTGGTCAGGTCCGAGAACGACTTGGCGTTGGCGGGTGCGTTGATCGTCTGGCCCTGGTTGAGGTCGTCGATCTCGACGGTGAAGGTCAGGTTGCCGGAACGACCGCCCGAGCCGCTGATGCCGAGGTCGACCTGCAGCTTGCGCAGCGTCTTGTCCTCGGCGCCGGTCCAGACCTGGAACTCGGCGGTCTTGACCGCGTCGATGATCTGCTGGCGCTGCTGCTGGGTGAGGTTCGACGGCAGTCGCCCTGTGTTCCCGCCGCTCAGCGACTGCGCGTTCTTGAGCAGCACGTTGAGGTCGTCGGTGAACTTGGGGACGTCGATGGACGCGGAGATGTGCTTGGTGCTCGTGCCGCCGATGTCTTCGTCGTCCTCGACCTTGGCGTCCTTGACCCACTTGAGCGGGTCGAGCCCGAGCCGCTCAAGGGCGTTGTCACTCGTCTGGCCCTGGCGCTTGTTCTGGGCCTGCTCGAACCCCTGCTTGAACTGGTCGAAGACGTTCGGCGGGACCTTGTAGGCCTGGCCCTGGAACTTCAGGTACCCGGCGTCAGCGGTCGAGACCGCGCCGGCCGAGAAGGTCTGGCCTCCACCGCTGAACGACAGGTTGAGGTCGAACTTCGGAAGCTGGTTCTGGCCTTCGCTCTGGAACGGGCCGGTGAGGGCGATCTTGACCGGCTGGCTGAGGTTCTGGACGCCCTTGGCCGAGATGTCGATCGCGACGTTGAGCCTGCCGGAAGTGACCTTGTGATTTCCGGAGAAGGTCTCCTTGAGCAGCTTGTTCGGGTCGTCGCTGCTCCCGCCGCAGGCGGCAAGCACCGCAGCCAGGGCGCCGATGAGCCCCAGGACGACCGGCGGGCGGATGAGTCGTGACACGCGCGATGCTCCTTTGCAAAAAAACTCTGGAACGGCCGAGGCTACCAAGGGGTGTAACGGCCGGCGCCACCTAAGATCACGCCAGTCGATGGCGCCGCGGACGATCCTCTACACGGGTAAAGGCGGGGTAGGCAAGACGTCGGTCGCCGCGTGCACCGCCCGCCGCTGCGCCGCCGCAGGCGCCCGCACGCTGGTGATGTCGACCGACCCGGCGCATTCGCTCGCCGACGCGTTCGAGACGCCGCTCGACGGCGAGCCCACCGGCATCGATCCCCACCTGTTCGGCCAGCAGGTCTCCGCCCAGGAGGAGATGGAGCGCAACTGGGCGGCGATGCAGGACTGGCTCGGCGACCTGCTCATGCGCCAGGGCGTCGACCGCATCTCGGCCGAGGAGCTCACCGTTCCGCCCGGCGCCGACGAGCTGTTCAGCCTGCTGCAGCTCAAGCGCCACTACGAGTCCGGCGACTGGGATGTGATCGTCGTCGACTGCGCGCCCACCGGCGAGACGCTGCGCCTGCTGTCGTTCCCCGACGTCGCACGCTGGTGGCTGGAGCGCGTCTTTCCGTGGGAGAAGCAGATCATGGCGGCGGCGGCGCCGATCGCCCGCGGCGTCCTCGACATGCCGCTCCCCGGCCGCCCGGCGATCGCCGAGGTCCGGCGCCTGGTCGAGAACCTGCTGACCATGCATGAGCTGCTGCGCGACCACGAGCACGTGTCGCTGCGGCTGGTGATGACGCCCGATCGCATGGTCATCGCCGAGGCCATGCGGACCTTCACCTACCTCAACCTGTACGGCTACCTGACCGACGCGGTGGTGGTGAACCGGGTGTTCCCGCCGGAGGTCGACGGCACCTACTTCGCCGCGTGGCGCGAGCGCCAGCGCGAGCACCTCGGCCTGGTCGAGTCGGCGTTCGGGCCGGTCCCCGTGCTGCGCGCGCCCTACTTCGAGAGCGAGGTCGTCGGGCCGGCCATGCTCGACCGGCTGGGCGCGGCGCTGTTCGCCGACGGCGATCCGGCGGCGGTGCTGCACGCCAAGCTCTCACAGGAGCTGGTCGTGGGCCACCACTCGGCGCGGCTGCGCCTCGACCTGCCGTTCGTCGACCGCGGCGACGTGTCGCTGAAGAAGATCGGCCTCGAGCTGGTCGTGAGCGTCGACGGCCAGAAGCGGACGATCATGCTGCCGCCGGGCCTGGCCGGCTTCCGCCCGCGCGAGGCCAAGCTCGAGGAGGGCGCGCTGCAGGTCACCTTCGAGGGGCCGGATGGCTGAGGGCACCGACCCGCTCGAGCGCCTGCGCGCGCAGGTCGACGCCGCCCATGAGGCGGCGCAGCGCGTGGCCGAGCAGGCGGCTGCGCGCACCGAGGGCGCCGACCTGCCGTCCGGCGGCTACGCCGCCCCCGGCGAGCAGGCCGGCGCCGGCCAGGACAACCCGGAGGTGCGCGCGCTCGTTGCGCTGATCGAGCTGGCCCGCGACCTGGTGCCGGCCGACGTCCAGCAGCAGCTCGTCGAGCTCATCCGCGAGCTGCTCATGCTGGCCCGCGCGCTCATCGACCTGATCGTCGCGCGCCTCGAGCGGCGGCGCCCCGAGGGCGCCGAGGTCGAGGACATCCCCCTTACCTAGACTGGACGCGTGGCCCCGCGCACGTGGATCCTGACCGGGTCGTCGGAGAACCTCGCCGCCACGCGCGCGCACGGCTCGAAGCTGATCGGGCTCAAGGAGGGCCGCCGCGGGATGGCCCGTCAGATCGCGGTCGGCGACCGCATCGTCTTCTACGTCACCGGCCTCAAGGCGTTCGCCGGCGCGGTACGCGTGACCGGCGAGCTGTTCGAGGACCGGGCCAGGGTGTGGCCGGGCAGGCCCGGCAAGGCCGACCCGTACCCGTGGCGCTTTGCGACGGCGCCCGAGGTCGTGCTCGACGAGCCCGACTGGGTGCCGGCGGAGGAGCTCGCCCCCGCCCTCGACCACACGGCGAAGTGGCCTCCCGAGCACTGGACGCTGGCCTTCCAGGGCCAGATCCGCGCCGTCTCCGAGCACGACGCGGCGCTGCTCATGGAGCGCATGGGCGCCATGGTGGCCGCGTCATGAGCCTGGTCGACGACGCCCGCCGCCTCCCGCGCGAGCAGAAGCTTGCCGGGGGCGCCGCGATCGGGCTGTTCATCTCGATGTTCCTGCCCTGGTACACCAGGAGCGTCCCCAGAGGGGGCGTCAACATCAAGGACGACTTCAACGCGTTCCAGGTCTTCTCGTGGGTGGAGGCGGCGATCCTGCTCGTGGCGGTCTCGGTGCTGTGGCTGCTGTACGCGCGCTCGCACAAGCGCGGCTTCCACCTGCCCGGCGGCGACGGGACGGCGATCTTCCTCGCCGGCGCATGGACGGCTCTGCTGCTGATCTGGCGGTGGTTCGACAAGCCCAACCTCGAGGGCGACGAGGGCATCCAGTGGGGGATCTTCGTCGCCCTGCTGGCGGCGGGCTCGCTGGCGTGGGCGGGGCTGCGCATCCGCGCCGCCCACCGGCCGGAGCCGCCGCTGCCCGTGCCGACGGAGGTCGACGAGCGTCCGCCACGGGCCGGGCCGCGCGTCGAGCGCACGCCCGACCGCCGTCCCCACACCTCGCCGACGGAGCCGCTGGGCAACGACCAGCTCGCGCTCGACGACCCTCCGGCCTATGACCGGCCGCGGCGGCGGGGCTAGAGGGCTGATTCCACGACCCCGCGCACGCGGCCGAGGAATCAACCATCTAACGGTCGTCGAGCGCGTTCGTGACCAGCGGCAGCACGAACGTCGCCAGGAAGATCAGGCCGATGCCGACGACGATCAGCGTCTTGCTCCGGATCAGGTGTCCGGCCGCCCCGACGGCGAACCCGAGCGCCATGAGGGCGACCAGCGGAGCCGGGTCGAGCTCGAACGCCACGGGGCGACTTATATCCTCAGCGGTCCGATGGCCGCGCACCCTTCGTCCGTCTCCCACGTTAGCGAGGGCCTGCGCGCGGTCGGCTACCTCCCCGGCGAGAGCACCGCGCTGGTGTCGTACCTGGCCACCAAGCTGGGCAAGCCGGTGCTGGTCGAGGGCCCGGCGGGCGTCGGCAAGACGGAGCTGGCCAAGTCGCTCTCGCGCTACCTCGACCGCCGCCTCGTGCGCCTGCAGTGCTACGAGGGGCTCGACGAGGCCAAGGCGCTGTACGAGTGGAACTACCGCAAGCAGCTGCTGCGCATCCAGACCGAGGCGGCCGACACCGGCTGGTCGGCGGTCCAGGACGACATCTTCTCCGAGGAGTTCCTGCTCCCGCGCCCACTGATGACGGCGATCGCCGCCGAGGACCCGGTGGTCCTGCTGATCGACGAGATCGACAAGACCGACCAGGAGTTCGAGGCGATGCTGCTCGAGCTGCTGTCGGACTTCCAGATCTCGATCCCGGAGCTCGGTCGCATCGAGGCGCGGACCCTCCCCGTCGTCCTCCTGACCTCGAACAACACGCGCGAGCTGACCGAGGCGCTCAAGCGCCGCTGCCTCTACCTGTGGCTTGACTATCCGTCGCTGGAGCACGAGCTCAAGATCGTCAAGCTGCACGCGCCGGAGCTGTCGGACACGGTCGCCCGCAAGCTCGTCGAGATCGTCCAGATGGTGCGCGACCTCGACCTCAAGAAGCCGCCCTCGATCGCGGAGTCGATCGATTGGGCGCGGGCCCTGCTGCTGCTCGGCGCCAACGACATCGACGCCGACCTGTTCCGGGAGACGATGAGCATCATCGTCAAGCACCGCACCGACCTCGACACCGTGGCGGAGCGCGTGGGCGTCCAGCTCGGCGGCCTGGCTGGTGCCACCGGCTCCAGCACCCGCTGAGGGCAAGCCGCCCGGCTTGCCGGCGCGCCTGCTCGAGCTCGCCGAGGAGCTGCGGGCCGAGGGCGTCGCCGTCGGCACCTCCGAGCTGCTCGACGCGTTCGAAGCGCTGGGCGAGGTCGGCTGGGGGCAGCGGCTCGAAGTCAAGGAGTCGCTGGCGGCCACGCTGGCCAAGTCGGCCGAGGATCGCCGCGTCTTCGACCTCGTCTTCGAGCGGTTCTTCTTCCGCGCGCCCGAGGCCGAGGCGGTGCAGCGCGACGTCTCGGAGCAGGACTCGGCGCTGGACGCGGGCGGCGCGCAGCTCGACCTCGCCCAACTGCGTGAGCGCATCGCCCAGGCCATCCGCGACGGCGACGACGCCGCGCTGCGCGACCTCGCCCGCCTCGCCATCGCCGCCTTCGGCCGCCAGGGCGAGGGCTCCGGCGTCATCGGCGTCGACGTCCAGCGGATTCGCCGCGCGCTCGAGCTGCGCAGCGCCGACGGCCGCGCCCGCGAGCCGCGCAGCGTCTCGCGCGGCGACGCGATCGAACTGCCCCGAGAGGCCCTGCGCCGCTTCGAGGCCCACTTGCGCCGCGAGCTCGAGCGCGACGCCATCGAGCGCGCCAAGCGCCTGCCGCCGTCGCGCCCGCTCAACGAGCTCGACCGGGCGCTGCCCAGCGGTCCGCTGCAGGACCTCGCCGCCGTCCACCGCGTCGTCGCCCAGCTCAAGCGCCGCCTCGCCACCCAGGGCCACAGCGCGCGCGGCCGGCGCCGCCATCAGCAAGTCGACGTGCGCCGCACCATGCGCGCCTCGTTGCAGACCGGCGGCGTGCCGGTCGTGCTCAAGTACCGGCCGCGCCGCCCGCGCCGCCCGGAGATCTACGTGCTCTGCGACGTCTCGACCTCGGTGACCTCGGCGTCGGTCTTCTTCCTCTCCGTGCTGCACGCGCTGCACGACAACTTCCGCAAGATGCGCTCGTTCGTCTTCATCGAGCGCATCTCCGAGGTGACGGAGATCTTCGCGCGCGAGCGCTCGTTCAAGGCGGTCTCGGAAGCGATCGGGCGAGACGCCGGCGTGGCCGACATCTCCGGCTACACCGACTACGGGCGCGTGTGGACGGAGTTCATCGCCCAGGTCGAGGACGACCTGCACCCGCGCGCTACCGTGATCGTGCTCGGCGACGCCCGCACCAACGGTCGCGACCCGCGCGCCGACGTCTTCGCCCAGGTGGCCGAGAAGGCGGGGCGGACGTTCTGGCTCAACCCCGAGCCGCGGCTGTACTGGAACTACGGCGACTCGGTCATCGCCGCCTACGCGCGCCACTGCCGGGCGTTCGAGTGCTGGACCACCGGACAGCTCGAGGAGTTCGTCAAGGCCCTGACTCGGTACGATCCCTAGCGGACTGAACGAACCAGGGGGGCTGGCGGGTAAGCCGGCTGAGATAGCGCCCTCGGGATCCCCGCCCGGCGCTGACCCTTCGAACCTGTGGGGTAATGCCCGCGAAGGGAGTGATGGACACCACGCTGCAGGCGCCGTCCATCTCGGCGCCGGCCTCGGTCGAGATCGAGCGGGTCACGCGCCGCTTCGGCGCGGTCACGGCGCTCGAGGGTCTGTCCCTGCGCGCCGACGAGCACGAGGTGGTCTGCGTAGTCGGGCCGAGCGGCTGCGGCAAGTCGACCCTGCTCGAGCTGGTGTGCGGCCTGCAGGCGGCGGACGCGGGCACCGTCGCCGGGCCGCCGGCGGTCTACATGCCCCAGCGAGACCTGCTGCTCCCGTGGTGGGGGGCGCTCGACAACGCCGCCCTTCCGCTGCGCGTGGCCGGGCAGTCGCGCGCGGCGGCGCGAGCGCACGCGCAGCCACTGTTCGCCGAGCTCGGGCTGGCGGGGTTCGAGCGCGCCCGCCCCGACGCGCTCTCCGGCGGCATGCGCCAGCGTGTGGCCTTCCTGCGCACGCTGCTGTCGGGCAAGCCCGTGCTCGCCCTCGACGAACCGTTCGCGGCCCTGGACGCGCTCACGCGCGCCGAGGTCCAGCGGTGGCTCGAGCAGGCGCTCGCGCGAGCACCTCGCACCGTCCTGCTCGTCACCCACGACGTCGAAGAGGCGGTGGTCCTCGGCGACCGCGTCGTCGTGCTCTCGCCGCGGCCGGGGCGCGTGGTGGCCGAGCTGGCGATCGAGCTGCCGCGTCCGCGCCGGCGCACCGACCCGGCGGTGGGCGCGCTGCGCGAGCGCGCGCTCGCGGCCATGGGGGTCCCGGCGTGAGGCTGCGCATCGTGCTGCCCGCGCTCCTGCTCGCCGCCCTCGTCGGCGCGTGGGAGCTCTACGCGCGCCTCGGTCCGCTCGACCCGCTCATCCTGCCCGCGCCCGACGAGATCGCCTCGTCGCTGTGGCACGACCGCGGGCTGCTGTGGGACAACCTCGCCGTCACCGGCCGCGAGGTCCTGCTCGGCATCCTCGTGGCGGTGGCGGCCGGGGTGGGGTGCGCGATCGCCATCCACCTCTCGACCACGCTGCGACGAGGCGTCTACCCGCTGCTCGTCGCCTCCCAGACCCTGCCGATCGTGATCGTCGCCCCGCTGCTGGTGGCCTGGTTCGGTTACGACATCGCCCCCAAGCTGGCGATCGTCGCGCTCATCTGCTTCTTCCCGGTCACCGTCACCACGCTCGACGCGCTGGCCTCGGTCGACCCCGACGCGGTCAAGCTCCTGCGCACCCTCGACGCCTCGCGCTGGCAGGTCTTCCGGTTCCTCGAGGCGCCCGCGGCGCTGCCCGGGCTGCTGTCGGGGGCCAAGATCGCGGTCGCGGTGGCGGTCATCGGGGCCGTGCTGGCCGAGCAGGCCGGGTCCAGCGACGGGCTCGGCCATCTGCTGCTGCAGGCCATCCCCGAACTCGAGACGCCGCGCGCCTACGCGGCGGTCGTCCTGCTCTCCGCCCTCGCCCTGCTCCTGTTCGGCGCTCTGAGCCTCGCCGAGCGCCTGGCGGTGCCGTGGGCGCCACGAACGAAACGGAGGAATGCGTGAGGAAGCTGATCGTGCTCGCGGCGCTTGCCGCCGTCGTCACCGCCGGCTGCGGCGAGAAGAAGGAAGACGTGACGCCCCCGGGCGCCCAGCGCCTGACCGTCGTGCTCGACTACTTGCCCAACCCCGACCACGTGGGCTTCTACGCCGCGCAACGGCGCGGCAACTTCAAGCGCGCCGGGCTCGACGTCGACCTCAAGGTCCCGCCCGACCCGTCGTCGCCGCTCAAGCTCCTGGCGGCCGGCAGGGCCGACCTCGCCATCTCCTACGAGCCCGAAGTGCTGCTCGCGCGCGACCGCGGCCTGCAGGTGGTCTCGGTGGCGGCGATCGCCCAGCGGCCGCTGACCTCCATCATGGCGCTCGGCTCCAAGGGCATCCGCTCCCCGGCCGATCTCGCGGGCAAGACCGTCGGCACCGCGGGCATCCCCTACCAGGCCGCCTACCTCAAGACGATCGCCCAGCACGCGGGCATCGATCCCGCGTCGATCAAGCAGGTCGACGTGGGCTTCAACCTCGTGCCGGCCATGCTGTCGGGCAAGGCCGCCGCGACGCTGGGCGCGTTCTGGAACATCGAGGGGGTCGAGCTCGCCCGGCGCGGCAAGCACCCGTCGATCATCCGGACCGACCAGGCCGGGGTGCCCACCTACGACGAGCTCGTGCTCGTGGCGCGGCGCTCCGACCTCGGCAAGCGCGGCGGGCTGATTCGCCGCTTCCTGCGCGCCCTGGGCCAGGGCTATGACGACGCGCGCCGCAACCCCGCCGGCGCGACCAAGGACCTTCTCGCCGCCAATCCGGACCTCAACCAGGCCACGTCGCTGGCGCAGGTGCGCGCGTCGCTGCCCGTGTTCTTCCCCACCCGCGGCAAGCCGTTCGGCTACGCCGACCCAGCGGCGTGGCAGAGCTACGGGTCCTGGATGCTGCGCAACCGGCTGCTCAAGCGTCCACCCAATGCAGGCGACGCGCTGACGAACGAGTTCCTGCCCGGCCAGGGACTGTAGGCCGGCGTTTGAGCGGGCCTGGCGACATGGCCACCAGCGAGGCGAGGCCGGCCCACTCGCCGTA
The DNA here is from genome assembly GCA_045805605.1 of Solirubrobacteraceae bacterium. Taxonomy (GTDB): domain Bacteria; phylum Actinomycetota; class Thermoleophilia; order Solirubrobacterales; family Solirubrobacteraceae; genus DATBDE01. Next base: position 17,045 of record JBJMKX010000004.1, on the reverse strand, counting down.
GGGCGCGAACAGCGCCCGGACCTCGTCCTCCTCGGCGCGGGCGTGCGGGCTGCCCGTGCGCATCCGCCCGACCAGCTTCAGCAGGCCGACGTCGCCCGCTGGTACCTGGTCGTAGCGGCCCTGGCCGGCGATCGCGGTCATCTCCACCGTCCACGACCCGATGCCAGGAATCGCGCGCAGGCGCCGCCACGCCGCCTCGTGGTCGCCACCCGGCGCGAGGTCGATGCGCCCCAGGGCGACCTCGCGAGCGGCGAGCGAGAGGGCGCGCGCCCGCGGCGCGCCCAGCCCGAACGACTGCAACCGCGGGGAGGTCGCGGCCGCCAGCGCGGCGGCGTCGGGCGGAGACCACAGCCCGGTTTCCGGGTCGCGGCGCCCGAGCCGGTAGACGATGCGGCGGATGATCTCGGCCGCCTCGCTGAAGCGGATCTTCTGTTCGACGATCGTCCACGCCAGCGCGACGAACGGCTCGGGCTGGCGGAATGGCCGGTAAGTGCGCTCGGTGCGCAACTTGCCCCCGATGACGGCGTCGTCCCGGAAGCGCACGTGGAAGGGGCGCAGGTCGTCGTCGACGGCGAGCGCGAAGCGCATGCGGCTTATCGCGGCGCGGGCCGAGGCGCGGGTGCGCGCACGCGCGCCGATCAGTACCGCGTCGGGAGCGGTCTGGGCGACGCGGACGTGGACGGACTCGTGCTCGAGGCCGGGGACCAGGCGATGTAGCACGACGCCACGCATTCGCGTCAACCCGTCGGGGCTGCTGCGGCGGCGGAGGCGGAAGCACCAGGGAGGGCGGACCTCCTCCCGGTGCTCGATCACCCGCGGTTGACCAGGTGGACGTCGACGAGGAACGAGCGGCTCGAGACGATCTCGAGCACCTCGCCGGCACGGGTCGAGCGCTTGCGCCGCCGCAGCGCCTTGCGCGCACCCCGCCGCCGCATCACGGCGATGGTGGCGGCGCCGGCGACGAAGCTCGTGGCGGCGACAGCGGCCGCCTGGACGGCGGGCCGGGCGGCGAGGGGCTCGACCGCGCGCGACTCGGCGAGGACGGGGACGGCGTCGACGATTTCTTCGGTTGGTTCACCCACGAGCGGGGGAGTCTAACTCGCCGCCGGATGTCGTTCGAAGGCATCACGCATCAGGCATCAGGCATCAGGCTGGGGCCCCGCCCTGATGCCTGAGAACTGATGCCTGACGCCTTCGGTTCCTTCCTGAGAACTGATGCCTGACGCGTTCAGTTCCTTCTCATACAACCGATACCGCGACACAACCTTTCCCCCCATCCCCTCCATCGCCCGGTTCATCGCCTTGTTCGTCTCCAGGATCCACCCCATCTCGCCCCCCGTCTGCGGGGTTCGGGCGGCGGAGTCGAAGTGGCGCTCGTACAGCTTGGCGGCGACGCCGGTGTGCTGGTGCTGGCGCTTGACGCCAAGTGCGAACACGCGGACCTTGTCGATCTTGCGCCGGTACCACAGCGCCTTGAGCCAGCCGATCGGCAACAGCCGGCCGTGCATGCGCTTGAGCACCTGGTTGTAGTCGGGCAGCGTCAGGGCAGCGCCGACCGTCTGGCCGTCCTTCTCGGCGATGAAGGCCCAGTTCTCGTCGAGGATCGGCTTGAGCTCCGACGCATAGTGGCGCACCTCGGCGGGGGTGAGCGGCACGAACCCCCAGTTGCGCTCCCACGCCTCGTTGTAGACCTCGAGAAACCGCTCGACCTCGGCCTCCATGTCGCGCTTGCGCATCTGGCGCACGTCGATGCCGTGCTTGGTCTTGACCTCCTCGGCGAGCTTGAAGATCGCCGGGTGCACCCTGGTGCGGTCCTCGACGTACAGCTCCCACATGAGCAGGTCCATCGCCTTGGTCAGGCCCGCGCCCTGGAGCAGTCCCGGGTAGTAGGGCTGCGTCCACTGGTTGAGGATCAGCGGCGGGCGGTCGAAGCCCTCGACGAGCACGCCGACGTCCTGGTCGTTGGTCGTGAAGCTGAGCGGCCCGACCATGCGGTCGCGCTCCTTGACGCGCAGCCATTCCTCGGCGGCGTCCAGCAGCGCCCGCGTCACGACGGGATCGTCACGCGACTCGAACCACCCGAACATCCCCCACTCGTTGTCCTGGAATTCGTTGAAGTTGCGGTCGTAGTGGGCGGAGATCCGCCCGACCACGTCGCCGCGCCGGACGGCGAGGAAGTACTCGGCCTCGCCGTGCTCGAAGAACGGGTTGCGCGACCTGTCAAGACGACGGCGAACGTCGAACTTGAGCGGTGGAACCCAGAGGGGGCAGTTACGATAGATCGCCCACGGCAGGCGGATGAACGCGTTGAGGTCCCGCTTCGTCGTGACGCGTCGAATCTCCGCCTGCATGGCGAGCGGCACCCTAGCCAATAGCCAAATGCCCACCACCGTCGACGTCTTCGCCAAGGCTCGCGACCACGAACGCAAGGCCATCCTCGAGGCGGCACGAGAGGCCGACGTCGTCCCCTACTTCCGCACGCTCGAGTCGGCCGCGCGGCCCGTGGTCGTCATGGAGGGCGCCGAGCGGATCATGCTCGGAGGCAACAACTACCTCGGGTTGACCGAGGACGAGCGGGTCATCGCTGGTGCGCGCGACGCGCTCGACCGCTACGGCACCGGCCTTACCGGCTCGCGCTTCCTCAACGGCACGCTCGACCTGCACCTCGAGCTCGAGGCCGAGATCGCCGGCTGGTACGAGACCGAGGCGGCACTGGTCTTCACCACCGGCCATCAGGCCAACATCGGGGCCCTCGGCACGCTGCTGGGGCCGGGCGACACCGTTGTGGCGGACTCCGGCGACCACGCCTCGATCCTCGACGGGTGCCTGCTCTCGCGCGCGAAGCTGCGGCCGTTCCGCCACGGGCGGCTGGACAAGCTCGAGCGCCAGCTCGACAAGGCGACGGCCGACGGCGGCGGCGTGCTCGTCGTCATCGACGGCGTGTTCTCGATGGAGGGCGACATCGCCGACCTGCCCGCGATCGCCGACCTCGGCGACAAGGCCGGCGCGCGGCTCATGGTCGACGAAGCCCACGGCGTGGGCGTGCTCGGTCCCCATGGGCGCGGGGCCTCGGAGCTGCTCGACGTCGAGGACCGGGTCGACCTGCGCATGGGCACGTTCTCGAAGTCGCTGGCCTCGTGCGGCGGCTTCCTGGTCGGCGACGCCGAGGTCATCGAGTACCTGCGCATCTCCGCGCGCTCGTTCATGTTCACCGCCTCGGCCGTGCCCGCCGCCACCGGGGCGGCGCTAGCCGCGGTGCGAATCTGCCGCTCGGACGAGGGCCCGCAGCGCTTCCGGGCTGTGCTCGACAACGCCCGATACTGGCACGACGGGCTGGACGCGCTGGGGCTGCACGTCGGCGGCGGCGAGACGCCGATCGTGCCGGTGCTGGTCGGCGACGACTGGAAGGCGGCGCTGCTGTGGCGCGCGCTCTACGACGCCGGCGTGTACGTCAACGTCGCCCTCCACCCGGCGGTACCCCCCGGCGGGGCGCTGCTGCGCACGAGCGTCATGGCCACACACGACCGCGCCACCCTCGACCGGGCGCTCGAGACGTTCGGCGCCATCAAGGGCGCGTTCGAGGCCGAGCACGGCCCCTTGCCGGGAGCCGAAGCAACCGTCCCGGCGCCGACCGAAGAGTGACTTGCGTCCGGAACCCGGCGCTCTCAAGCAGCAGTCGAGGCTTCACAGCTTTTTTGCGCTCGGTGCGGCAGATCCGCGTAGCGGGCGGTTGATGGATCAGCACGCCCTCATTTAGGTTCCGGCACTGGGTAGCGACGCCGTGGTCGCAGCCGGAGGAGAGGGTCTCGAGTGGGCGGTACGTCGTGGTCGCGCTCAGCGGCGCGGTTCGCCGATGCATGCCTGCGCCCGAGGGCCTCCGGATGAAGCCGCGCGCGCCGATCAGCAGTTCACACCAACCATCGGCCAGTCGTCCGCTCCTGGAGGCGGACGAGGGAGGTTTTCGGATGAGTGCCACTGCTTCGGTCGCCCTTCCTGGGCGCAGCGTCAGTCAGCCCCCGCAGCACATTCGGGCTCTGGAGCGCGCCAACCGGGTGAGACTGGCGCGCGCCCACCTCAAGCGCCGGGTCGTCGATGGGGAGCTGGCCGTTGCGGACGTGATCCTCAGGCGCCCGTGGGAGGCGGAGACCATGCAGGTCTGCGATCTCCTACTCAGTCAGAGGCGGTGGGGACACCAGCGCGCCCGCAAGGTGCTCTCGGCGATCCCGATCTCCGAGAACAAGGAGCTCGGCTCGCTGACCGATCGCCAGCGCCTCGCGCTGGCCCATAAGCTCGGACGGACGGTCCCCTAGGGCTTCGCGCCACCCGGCGGCCCGGCGAGGCCGAATCCGGGCCCTCGGGTGGCGATCTCCACGATGTGCCCATCGGGGTCGCGGACGTAGAGCGACTTGAACGCGCCGCGGTCGAAGACGTCGGTCGAGTCGGTGCCGCGGCTGCGCAGGTAGTCGCGCCACGCGGCGAGCTCCTCGGCGGAGTCGACGGTGAAGGCGAAGTGGTGCGTCGAGCCCGTGCCGACCACCCCCGGCGGCAGCGACGGGTACTCGAGGAAGCTGATCAGCGTCCCGGGCGACCCCGCCGGGTCGCCGAAGAAGAAGTGGCGCGCGTCGGGATCGTCGTCGTTGGTCGCCTGGCGGACGAGGGCGAGGCCGAGCAGGTCGCGGTAGAACGCGGTCGTGCGGTTGAGGTCGCGGCAGATCAGCGTGATGTGGTGCAGGCCGGTCAGCTGCATCCGGCGCCGCGACGGCTGCGGGGCGGGCGGCGCGCTCATCCGTGGCTCCCGACGAACGGGAGCGGGGCCGCGCCGGAGAAGAGCAGGAACCAGCCGACGAACCCCACGAGGGCGATACCGGCGCTGAGCACCAGCGTCACCTCGAGCGTGAAGTGCCCGGTGTCCTCGAGGCCGCGCGCCGCGCGCTCGCGGCGGTAGCGCTCGCTCAGCCAGCTCAGCACCGGCAGCCAGAGGACGATCGAGACCACCACGCCGACGAGCATGGCCGCGACGGCGGTGCCGAGCGAGTCGGTCGCATCCTGGATCTGCGAGCCGATCCAAAGCCAGGCGAGCGGGATGCCGACCCACAGGACGAGCGAGCCGGAAAGCAGGATCGCCACGAGGAAGGCGGCGCTCGCGCCCAACCGAAGCAGGCTCCGCATCTCGGTCGCAGGATACGTCGTCGCGCTCATCGCATCGTGTAGCCGCCCGAGCGCCGAGCGAAGGCGTTGCGGAGCAGGAAGAAGCCGAACACGAACAACGGCGCCCCAACGGCGATTACGAGCCACTTGGGGCCGCCGGAGAAGAACACGACCGCCATCGCCGCCACCGCGACGGCCAGCGCCAGCACGGTCGTATGCGACTTGAAGCCGGCGAAGTGCTCGCGGATGGTGATCTCCAGACCGGCGAGGGAGCCCAAGGCGGCGGCGCAGACGAGCAGGATCGCCCCTGGGGGGCCGGAGGTGAAGAAGCCGATGACGCCGATGATCAGCGCGGCGAGGACGGCGAGCTCCACGAGCGGGACCGGCGCCCATGGCGGCGGAGGCAGCGCGTCGCGGCGCGACCTCTCGCGCTCCTTGCGCGTGGGCGCAGCGGCGGGCGCCTCGATGACGCGCTCGCCCGCGGGGCGGGCACGCTTGCGCGAGCGCTTGCCCATCAGCGGGATGTCAGGGGGCTAACGGACAGCCCGAGGAGACTTTTACCTGCCACCACCCCATGAGCATGCCAACGATGCCCAGGCGAGGGCGGACGTGGTAGGCGCCGCAGTCGCCGCGGCCGAGCTCGCGCGCGGTCACCCGCACCCACTTGTAGCGGGCGGGCTCGAGCAGCATCCGCTCGAGCAGCTCGCGCTTGCAGTCCTCCTCTTCGGCGCGCTCGTGCAGCTGGCGGCGCACCTCGACCAGGCGCTCGGCGAGGTCGTCGCGAACGTCCTCCAGCTCGCCCAGCGAAAGCATCCGCGGGCCGCCCGGCGCGCGGGCGATACCGAAGTCGATGCCCTGGCGTGGGAACGCCCCGACGAACGCGGCGGCAAGCTCGCGCTCGAGCTTCGCAATCTGGTCCCGGAGCGACCGCCGCGCGGGCCGCTCGTCGACTTGGACGGGCGGAAGCGAGCGAATCTGTTCGACGACAGCCATGCCTCCTCAGGCCGGGATTCTAACCCCTAATGCCTAATGCCCAATGCCTTCCAACAAGATGTCCGAGCACTGCCAGAGCGCCTCGTCGACGTGAATCGAGGGCACGCCGGCCACCTGCACCGAGAACAGGCGCATCGCACGCGTGTCGGCGGTGACGCCGTGCCGGGGGGCAAGCTCGCCGAACAGGATCGCGAGCGGCGAGCGACCGTCGGCGACGACCAGGCGCCCGGCGGGCACGGGCGGCGCCTCCGCCGCCCGCCCCAGCCGCTCCCCCGCCCCCGCGAGGCGCACCCCGAGCGTTCCGTCCACCTGTCCCTCGTCGAGCGCCCAGATCGGCACGCCGGTCTCGACGAGGGCGATCAGGAGCGCGTCGTCGAGCAGGTTCTCCGAACGGAAGCCGCCGCGCACGAGGCGGGCGAGCATCGCCGCCTCGGCCGGCGTGCGGTCCGCGTCCGGGTCGAGTCCGACGTGCCGGTAGAAGACGCGGTAGGCCCACGGGACCGGCTCCTGGCGCTGCGCCACGGCCTGAGCGCCGCGGAAGCGGTTCGACAGGTGCTTGAGCCGGTCGCGCACTGAGCGCGGCGAGCGCCCGGGCCGTGCCTGCACCGACAGCTCGACGAGTCGCAGCTCGGGGAACTCCTCCGAGACCTCGACGGCGACCCAGCCGACGCTCGGATCGCTCACCGGGACGGCCTCCAGCCACGTCGCTCGGAGCCCCTCACCAGCTCGCGCAGGGTCGCTTGGAGCTTGGCCTCGTTCAGGAGACCGAGCGTGGTGCGCAGCGCGGTCCCGCCGGGGTAGGCGAAGGTGATGGTCGGGCACACCGCAACGCCGTAGACGTTGGCCACGGCACCGTCGCGGTCGTAGCCGACGGGGAACCGCCAGCCGTGCGAGCGGATGTCGGCGCGCAGGTCGCTGCGGCTGCCGCGGATCGCCACCGCCGCAAAGCGCACCTGCGGGTAGCGCGCCCGCACGCGTTCGATGACATCGAGCTGCTTGGTGCAGTCGCCGCCGCGCGTGACCAGGAAGACGATCGCCGACGGCGCGCCGGTCGCCAGCTGACACGAGTTCAGCACCCGCGGCCCGCGCACGGAGCACGCCGGGCGCTCCCCGTTCGACCCCTCGCCGCTGTGCGTGGCGACGTTGGCGTCGCCGTTGAGGTCAGACAGCGCCAGCGGGACGGCGAACGGCGGCAGCCGCTTGCCCGGCGTGATCCCGGTCGTGCCGTGACCGGCGTTGCGCAGGGTGTTGTAGCCGATGTAGGCGAGGATGAGGAACACGAGGACGCCGAACCACCACCCGTAGCGCGAGATGCCGGGCGGCTTGGCGGGCGGTGGGACGTTGGGGGTTGGGCGTTGGGCGTTGGGGGGCGCCTCTGCCTCATCGTCGAACGAGAGGGGGCCGCTCACGCTGCCGTGGCACGCCGCCGCCGTGGCAGGAGCCCGCGGGCCCGGCGCACGGCCTCGCGCGGGAGCTCGCCGACGTCCACTTCCTCGGCGAGCATCAGCACGGCGGGGAGGACCACGAGCACGCCGAGCAGCGACACGGCGAGGTCGACGACGGTGACCAGCCCGAAGTCGCGCAGCATCCGGATGTCGGACAGCACCAGCACGGCGAAGCCCGCCAGCGCGGTGACCGCCGAGGCCATCACCGCCCGCCCGGTCGACCGGTAGGTGTGCGCCAGCGCCGCGCGCGGACGCAGCCCCCGCTCGCGCTCGGCGCGGTAGCGGGCCGAGAGCAGGACGCTGAACTCGGTCGAGAGCGCGATCACCAGCGCCCCGAGCGTGACCGACATCGGGTTGAGCGCCACCGGCTTGCCGAGCAGCAGGCCCAGCGGCGTGTCGTCGGACCAGAACGACAGCAGGCCGGCCCAGCCCGTGGCCAGCGCGATCGGCACCAGCGGAATCACCGCCTGGTCGAATCGGCGCCGGACGGCGAACAGCACGAGGCCGACGAGCACGAACGCCCCGACCCCGAGCAGCAGGCGCCGCCACCACGACGAGACGTCGGCGTTGGCCTCGGCCGCCTCGACGGGCAGCCCGGCCAGCCGCGCCGTCACCCCCGATGGCGGATGCAGCATGCTCCGCATCGTGTCGACCACCTTCTGCTGGTCGTCGAGCGGCATGAGCCGAATGCCGAAGGCGAGCGCCGCCGTGTCGTGCCGCGGCGTGATCACCGCCTGGGAGAAGTAAGGCGGCACGGCGTTCAGGACGCCCTCGATCTGCTGGCGCGTGAGCGGCTGCGACGAGCGGCCGGCCGAGCCGCGGAAGAGGTCGGGCAGGGACAGGGCCGGGCAGAGCGTTGCCTTGCCGCAGCCACGCTTGGCCGAGTAGCCGTAATGGCGCAGCAGGGCCCGCTGGTAGCTCGTCATCCACGCCACCACCTTCGGGTCGGCCAGGTCGCGGGCCTTGACGGTGAGGTCGATCTCGCCCGACACGCCGGTCGTGTGCTGGATGGTGCGCAGGTCCTGGAGCGCCGGCAGTCCCTGCGGCATCAGCTTCTGGACGTCCGAGGTCACCTTGGTGCCGGCGTCGGCGATCCAGCCGATCGCGGCCAGCGCGAGCGCTGCCGCCAGCACCGCACGGGGCCGGGCGGTGGCGAAGTCGAGGATGCGCTCGTGCATGGGGCGCGACCCCGGACGCACGCCGACGCGGCCGAGGCCGGCGCGGACCAGCTCACCCGCGCCGCGCCCGGCCGCCTGCAACTCGGACCAGGTGTCGGCGAGCACGCGCGGACCGCGGCCGGCGTACCGCGTGGTGACCGCGAGCACGGCGATGCCCGCGGTGATGGCGCACGCGAAGGCGAGCACGATGCCGGCTACGAGCACGAGCCCGAACCCCTGCACCATCGGAACCGGCGACAGCAGCAGGACGAGGAAGCCGGCGGCGGTGGCCATGGCCGCGGTGAGGATCGTCGGCGCGCCGACCGCCCCGACGCGCGCCGCGGTCTCGACGACGTCGTCGTTGCCCTCGGCCCGCCGCTCGTCCCAGCGCGAGTGCAGCTGGATGGCGTAGTCGACCGCCAGCCCGATGAGTACCGGCAGCACCGCGATCGACGCCATGGTCAGCGACGCCCCGACCAGCGCCATCCCGCCGAAGGTGAGGCCGGCTGCGGCCAGCGCGATGCCGAGTGGCAGCAGCCGGGCACGCGGGGTGCGGAAGACGAGCAGCAGCGTCGCCGCCATCACCACGAGCGCCGCCACGAGCAAGAGCACGATCGAGTCGGTCAGCGAGTCGGACAGGTCGGCGACGACCACCGGTGCCCCGGTGACGGTGTAGGTGCCGTGGTTCTGCAGCCGCCACTGCGACATCGCTACCGCGTTGCGCACGAGCCCGATCGCGTCGCGCCGCTGGGTGTCGGTCAGCTCCGGCTTGAGGCGGACCTGGATCAGCGCCGAGCGCGAGTTGGGAAACAGGTAGGCGAAGCGGGCCTTCGGCGTGGTCGCCCCGTGCTGGGGGTCGAACACCAGCGCGGCGACGAAGTTGGGATCGTTGAGGCGCGGGACGCTGCGGAGGCCGTACTGAAGGGCGAGCTGGAGCGAGTCGCGCACGAACTGGGCGTAGACCAGCTTGCGGGTGGCCGAGCCGGCCTTGCGCTGCTGCGCGGGCGAGAGCCCGCGGGCCTTGGCGAGCTTCCGCGCCGCCGTCGCCGCCCGGTCGGCCTCCTGCGCCTTCTGCTGCTGGCGCGCGGTGAACTGGGCCTGGATCTGACGGACGGCCTCGTTGACGAAAGTGCCCGGCCCGTATACGACGCGCACGGGCCTGGTGCGGGCGAGCCGAGCACAGGGCCCGCCCGCGCCGCCCGGCGGGTTGACGTTGCGCGGGAGGTTGCCCGAGATGCAGCCTTCGAGGCCGAGCAGCCGCTCGATGTCCGAGGTCAGGACGAGGTGGGCGAGGTTCTCGCGGACGAGGACGTAGACCGCGTCGTCGCCGAAGCGCCGGTGGTAGTCGGCGGTCGCCTTGTAGGTCTCGGAGCCGCGCGAGAGCAGCGTGTCGGTGCCGGCGCTCGGATCGAGCCGCAGTGCCAGCACACCACCCCCAATCGACAGCGCGACGACGGCGACGAGCACGGGCAGCGGGCGACGCGCAACGAAACGGGCGACCCGCTCGAGCGCTCGCGACAGCCTCTCCACGTGCTCAGGCTACCGGCGCGAGACCCGGTACCGCGCCGGTCGAGGGCTCACCTCCCGGGCGGGTTGGCCCGCACCTGCGGGTATTGCGTGGGCGGCTTGGACGTGTCGCCCACGGGCGGGAACTTGCCCTGGAGGTTGCACGGCGGCGCCGGGACCGCGTTCGGCGCGCCGCCGTAGACGAACTGGTTGACCTCGCTGCGCAGGGCCTCCGGCAGGAGCGATGTGACCGCCTCCGTCAACGGCGTCACGGGAAGACCGGAGGTCACGGGGGCGATGAGCGGCGGGTCGCCGCGTCCGCACTGGCGGTTCTCGTACACCGGCAGGCCCGAACCGAGCGAGTCAAACGCCCCCGGGAACTGGTACGGGTTGGGCCGGTTCGAGCCAATCCGGTTCGGATACTGCGCCAGCGTCTCTGGATTGACCGGATTGGTCGTGCGCAGATAGTGAACGACGCCGGACGCCTTGGGCGGCTTGTCGGTGGCCTCGGTGGACGCCACGGTGTTGGAGAAGAAGGCGTTGAGCTCCTTCGTGTAGTTGCCGAGGCCATAGATGGGCGGGTTGATCTCGCGCAGGAACGGGCTCAATTGCCCGAGTAGGGGCCGCAGGTCATCCACGAACTGGTCGACCGCCGGCAGGCCCGTGCGCGACGCCGTCACGAGCGGGCCGACGTTGCGGAACAGGTGCAGGAGGTCGGGCGCCGTCTCCTGTAGCTCGATCAGCGTCGGCGAGAGCTGCTCGGCCGCCGGACGCAGCTGGGTGATGAGCGGGTTCGTGTTGTGCGCGAAGCGGTCGAGCCGGTTCAGCGTGATCTGCGCCTGCTGCTCGAAGGTCGGCAGCGCGATGAAGGTCTGCTGCAGCGCCTGGTTGCGCTGTGCCGTGGTCTGGAAGACCCGGTTGGAGTTCTCGATGAGCGAGCGCAGCTGCCCGTCGCGCTCGGTCAGCGCGTCGAACACGACGCCCGTGTCCGACACCAGTCGCTGGACCGCGCCCTGCTGGGTCTTGAGGATCTTCAGCAGCGTATTGGCGTCGGTCTCGAACGCGGGCAGGTTGCCGATCGCGCTCGAGATGTCCTGTCCGCGGCCCGCCAGCGCCTCGGCCTGGTCCTGCATCCAGGTCTGGAACGCCGCGCGCGTGCGCGGGTCGAACGTTCGGAAGATCTCGTCGAGCTCGACCGTCGGGGCCACCTGGGTGTTGTCGAGCATGCCGCCCTCGGCCACCTTCTTGCTTCCCGGGTTGCCGGGCGTCAGCTCGACATAGGTCTCACCCAGCAGCGACTTCTGGCGCAGAATCGCCTTGGAGTCCTTGGGGATCGGCGCGAACTTCGGGTCGAGCTGGATCGTCGCCTGCGACGTCCCGCTCTTGGGCTCGACCTTCTTGACCTTGCCCACCGGCACGCCGGAGATACGCACGTCGGCCTCGTTGGCGAGCTGCGTGGCTTCGGGGAAGTTGATCCTGAACTGGTAGCCCTTGGGCTGGAACGGGATCGGCCCGCCAAAGGCCAGCCACAGGAACAGCAGCAGGCCGAAGCACGAGAGCGCGAAGCCGACCATCACGAACAGCCGACCGATCGTGGGGGCTTGCTTCTGCATGGCCTAGGGCTTCCGCATGGGCTAGGGGGTCGGGCCGCCGCTCGGCGGGCTGGTGGAACCGGCGCCCGCCTGGCTGGGGCACACCGGCGCCGCCTGGATCGGGTTCAGGAGGTCCGTGAGCGTCTTGAGGGTCGGGTTCACGTTGGAGACCGACTGCAGGACGCTGGCCGAGGTGCAGGAGATCAGGAACTGGCCGCGGCGGATCGAGCCGTGTGCGTCCTGCGTCGAGAACACCGCATTGCCGGCGTGGTTGGCCCACAGGAACCAGAACAGATAGCCCTCGTCGCTCTTCCCGGGCGGGTTGTAGGCCAGCTCGTTGACGACGTAGTTGAGGACGTCGAAGGTCGTCGACAGGTCGGGCGTGAGCGCCGCGAGGTTCTGGGCGGCGGGCCGCAGCGCCCGCACCGTCGGCCGCGCGGTGGCGGCGAACGGCCGCAGCTGGTCGCGGATGATCGGCGTGCTCTCGCGCAGGAATGGCCGGGTCGTAGCCAGTGACGGGCCGAGCGCGCGGGCGCCGGGCCGCAGCGCCTGCAGCGTCGGGCCGAGGCTCCGGGCCAGCGTCGTGACCTTGCCGAGCGTGGTGCGCGTCTGCTCGAGGGTGGGCGGCAGCAGCGACAGCGAGGCGCGGATGTTCTGGTCCTCGGAGGCGAAGGCGCGGAAGACGGCGTCGGTCGAGTCGACGAGCCGGGCGAGCTGGTCGTCCTTGTCCCCGAGCGCGTTGGCCAGCAGCTGGAAGTTGTGAACGGTGCGCCGGATGTTCGCGCGTCGCTCCTTGAGCTCGCCGGTGATCTTCGCGATGTCACGGCTCGTGGGCTCCAAGCGCCGCAGCGTGCTCGACAGATCCTGCTCGTTGTCGCGCAGCCCCTGGCCGGCGCCGCCGAGCAGCAGGCGCAGGTACGTGCGCGTATCAGCGTCGAGCGCCCCGAGGATCTCGTCGAGGTTGACGTCGGGCAGCGTGTTCTGGACCGGGATCGTCGCGCCGTCCTTGACCGGCTTGCCCGCGGACGGGTTGCCCGGGTCCATCTCGACGACCATGTCCTTCAGCCCCGTCTTCGGTCGCAGGAGCATGGTCGCGTCCGGATAGACCGTGTCGTACTTGGGCCGGATCTTCATCGTCACCACGGCGCGGCCGTTCTTGAGCTCGACGTTTTGGATCTCGCCCACCTGCACGCCGGCGATGTCGACGGTCTGGCCCTGGCCCGGGGTGACCGCCTGTGCGGTCGAGAACTCCGCCTTGAGCGTGAAGAAGTCCTTGCCGAGCAGCGGGACCCACCCCGGCAGGTTGAAGCGCTGCTGGCTGAGGATGTAGCCGCCGACGACCAGCGCGATGACGACCAGCACCACGACGGCGATGAACTCGCGGGCGCGCTTGCGGATCGCCGTCATCGAACCTTCGCCCTCTTGGTCGGCTGCTTGCGGGCGGAGAGCTTCCCCGTGCCTCGGCGCCACGGATTCAGGTTCTGCACGAGCTTTGCGGCCAGGTCGTTGTGCTGCAGCTGCTTGCGGTAGGCGCTCGTCGACGTCGTGCCGACGCTCTGGTCGGGTGGGCCGATTTCCGCCGCCGGGCCGTTGAGGTCGGGGATCGGCTGCTTGTAGCAGGGCTCGTTCGGCTTGTACGGCGGGCGGCGGCCCGGGTACTTCGGCCGGGTACCCAGTGGGCGCGCGACTGCGTTGCCGAACAGGGTGTCTCCGCTCAACGATGCCTGGCCGGTCGAGATGGTGTCCGAGCCGCCGCCCGGCTGGAAGCGGACGTACATGCCGTTGCCGTCGAAGTTCTGACCCTCGCCGGTGATCCCGACGAGTGTGTTCCAGAACTCCTTGTAGTTCTCGAGCCCGGTCGTCAGCGGCCCGTCCGAGATCTTGATGTCGCCGGCGGGCAGGACCACGTCGCTCACGCAGCGATTGACCAGGTCGACCTTGGGCAGGAGTGAGAGGGTCGCGTCGGTGACCTTGGCGAGGTCGGTCGTCGTCGGGCGCAGGTCGTTGATGAGGCCGCCCAGCTCGCTGGGGGACAGAAGCTTGCGAGCCTGCGTGATCCACGGGTAGGAGGCGTCGATCGTCGCCGGCGTCTGCTCGACGCCGGGGATGAGCTCGAGCGCGAACGCGCGGGTCGGCGGGAAGGCCGCGTTGAGGGCGTCGAACGCGCTGTTGGCGTTCTGCAGCGTGGGCGCCAGCAGCCGGATGGTCGCCTGCAGGTCGCCCGAGCGCGACGCGAACGCGGCCAACGTCTGGTTGAAGGTGGTGATGAGGTCCTTGAGCTGCTCCTCGTTACGGCCGAGGCCCTCGGTCGTGCGCTGCAGCCCAGCGATGAGCTTGGAGAGGTCCTGCGGGTCGGTGCCGAGCAGCGCCTGGTTGACCTCGGAGACGCCCTGGAAGGCGTCGGCGGCGTAGTCGAAGTTCTTGTTGAGCGACTCGGCCGCCGTCTTGCCCTGGACGTCGGCGTCCTGGCCCTCGTCGAGCTTCGCCGTCGGCTTGAGCTGCAGGGCGCCGCCGTAGCTCTGCAGCACGGTCTGCAGGTCGTCGCGCGCGTTGGACTGCAGCGACGTCAGCACCTCGTCGAGCTGGACGGGCGTTGCCGTCTGCGTCATCGGGATCGGGCTGTCGTCGTCCTCGAGCTTGGGCGCCCCGGGCGTGCCCGGCTTGAGGTCGACGAAGAAGTTGCCCTCGAGGAAGATGCGCGGCCGGATCTTCAGCGCCGCGTCGCGGTGGATGGGCAGGGCGTCGTCGGAGATCTCCATCTGGATCTCCGCCGCGTTGGTGTTCTTGTAGCGCTCAACGTTCGTGACCTTGCCGACGTTGACGCCGGCGATCCGCACCGGCGAGTCGATGCGGATGCTGTTGGCCGACTCGAAAACGGCGTTGAGCCGGAAGCCGTGCGTGAACGGGATGTGCTTCGTGAACCCGAAGTAGGTGATGATGATCGCGGCGATGAGGACGATCGCCCCGACCGTGAACGGGTTGGCCCCCCTCCGGTCCTTCCGCGGCACGCGCTTGATCTGGTCGTTGGCCATTACCGGTTCAGGTCCCTCTTGGTCTCGTCGTGCGCGGTGCCCTGATTGCCGGGCACGTTGCCGAGCACGGTCTGGCCCGCCAGGTACTTCTCGTTGCCGGCCTCGCACTCGTTGTCCTCGCCGGGGGCGCCGACGTTGGGGTACGGGTTGTTGTGGAGATGATTGGCGGTTTCGGGCCCGTTGGCCGGCGCCGAGGACGGGCCGCCTTCGTTGTCGGGGCCGGTCGGCAGCGCGACGACGATGACCCGCTGCCAGGTGCCGTTGGAGTCGCCTTCGCTCAGCAGCGAGGCGACGTTGCGGAACCACAGGGTGATGTAGTTGCAGGTCAGCTGGACCGGCGCCAGCGACTTCAGAATCGGGTTGAGCAGCTGGACGGTGGTGGTCAGGTCGCCCAGGCCGAGCGACACGCGCGGGTCCTCGGAGAAGGCCTGGATGGTGCGGAACGTCGTCTGCAGGCGCCGGTTGAGGGCAACCGAGCGCAGCAGCGCCGGCGTGCCGACCGTCAGCGCCTCCGACGCCGCCGGGGCGGCGCGGCTGAGCGCGCGGATGCCGGGCCGCAGGTCGCGCACGAGCTGCTCGGTGTTGGCCAGGAACACGCGCTGGAAGGGGAGCGTGCGGATCGCCGTGTTGAGCGCCGGCGGGCCGTTGGAGATCGATTCCTGGATGAACGGCCGGGCCACGTCAGCGAGGGCGGAGAACGTGGTGTCGAGGTTCACGAACAGGTCGGCCTGGGTCTGGGCCGCGGGGGCAACGATCGACGCCGCGCGCTCGAGCGCCGGGAAGAGGTTGTTCAGCCGCGTTGCCGGGTCGGAAAGGTTGTTCATCACCGGGATCAAGTTCCCCAGCAGCGACGGCGCGAGGGCGATCGCGTCGTTGAGGTCCTGGCCACGGCCGGCAAGCGCGTTGCCGAATTCGGTCAGATTCGTCTCGCTGGCGTCGCGGGTCGGCTTGTCGAAGGTGTTGAAGACCTCGTCGATCTCCACCGGTTGGGGCGTCGCGTTCTTGAGCGGGATCGTCGCGCCGTCGGCAAATCCGTTGCGCTTGGCGTTGTCGTCGCCGGTGACCGGCAGGTTCCCCTTCGTGATGGCCACGTACTTGAGGCCGAGGGCCGAGCGCGGGCGGATCAGCACGGTCGAGTTCTTGGGCAACGGGTCGACCGAGGTCTGCAGCTTGAGCTTCAACTTGGCGGTGGCCGTGCCGTCCTTGTGGTTGACCGGCGTGATCTCGTCGACCACACCGATGCGGGCGCCGCCCATGCGCACGTCGTTCCCCCGCACGAGGTTGGCCGCGTTGGGCACCTCGGCGTTGAGCTGATAGGTGGGCACGAACGGCAGGCCGTTGTTCGCGTTGTAGGCGAGGAAGACGCCGACGATCACGATCAGCACGGTTACCGCGCCGACCAGGACCGGGCTCGCGACGATGGATGCTGTTCCGCGGCCTCTCATGGCGCCAGGAGGAAGTCGAGGAGCTTGTCGGCGGACTGGTCGTCAACCTGGCCACCGCCGAGATCGCCGGCTTGGACGTTCGGCAGGTTGTTCAGGTCAGGGGCGCCGACCGGCAGCTTCGGCAGTTGCTCGAGCAGCTTCTGAATGGCCGGTGGCAGGACGACGCGCGGCTTCGAAGGATCGGTCTGGCCGGGCAGCGGCTTGGTGGCCTCGGGCTGGCCGGCGGCCGGCGCGGCGCCCTTCTTGCTCTTCGCGCCCGGCTTGTCGGCTTCCACGGGCTTCCGCGAGTTGTCGTACTTGCCGCGCGTCGGGTCGGGCGCGGTCACGCCGGGCTGGTACGGGCCGAGCCAGGAGTTGCAGGCCTTGAAGAGGTCTTCGTTGCTGTTCTCGGGGTCGTCCTTCTTCGTGATGACCGGGCCGGTCTGCCACGCCGAGCAGCCGTTGATGTTCAGGACGATGCGGAGCAGGTGGCCGATCGAGTCGTACGAGTTGAGCGCCAGCGTCTGCCAGTACGGGTAGTTGAGGAGCGCCTCGAAGCCGGTGAAGCCCTGGCCCTTGTGGTAGGCGGCCGGGTCCGGCGCCGGCGGCGCGGAGGCCTCGGCGCGCGGGTCGGGCTGGCTCGCGCGGTTGCGGTCGTCGAACGCCTGGAGGAACTGGCGCAGGTTGCGGCCGGCGGACGGCGCGTTGTTGGAGAGCGCCGAGAGCTCCGCGATCTCCTGCTTCGAGT
>JBJMKX010000003.1:0-8120 GCA_045805605.1 Solirubrobacteraceae bacterium | reverse complement strand
ATCTCCTCTTGGGTGTCGTGTCGATGGGGCCGCTCCTCGAGGAGCGGTTCCATCGAGCCGGCCGGCAGATAGCGCCGGCCGACCAACCACTCGTCGTTTTGCTCGATCGCGAGCATGGTGGCCAGGCGGATCAGGGAGGGGTCGTCGGGGAAGATGCCGACGACGTCGGTGCGGCGGCCGATCTCGCGATTAAACCGCTCCAGCGGGTTGGTCGAGCGCAGCTTGCGCCAGTGGTCCGCTGGGAACGCGTAGAACGCGAGGATGTCCTCCTCGGCCTCCTCGAGCACCGAGGCGACCTTGCTCACCTGCCGTCGAGCTGTGGCGACGGCAGCGGAGAGCCGGTCGCGCGCCTCGTCGCGTGAGGTGGCGTTGAAGATCGGGCGGATCAGCGCCGCCAAGACGCCGTGCTGGTCTTTGCGGGCGTGGCCGAGGCAATCGCGGAGGAAGTGCACGGTGCAGCGCTGCCACGGGCTTGAACCATGACCCGACGCCGCACAGTCGAGAAGGCGCGGGGCGTCCGCCAACCCGTCGCGAGCGCATCGAGCAGCGCGCGGCGCTCGCGGCGCAAGTCCATGCGGGAACCCGTTCCAGAGGGCGGCGGCCTCGAGACCACGGTGATTCCCGGTGGGTGGGCGGGGGTACGTGTACCCGCCCGACAAAAGGAGGAAGGGATAGTGCTGACGATCATCCAGAGCGGGTCCAAGGCGTGGGCCGTGGCAGCAACGAATGGCGATGTGCGCATCTTTAGCCGCGAGGGAGCGGGGGAGTGGATCGAGGTGTTGCTGAGCGAGGACTCGGAGCAGCTCGGCGGAGATGGCAGCTTGATCCTCGAGGCGCTGTACGAGCAGCACGCTGGCAGAGAGCCGGAGGAAGAAGAAGAGCCCGAGGCCGAAGAGGAAGAAGAGGGGCCCGAGGCCTTCGAAGACGAGGAGCCCGAGGCCGAAGAGGAAGAGGAGGGGCCCGAGGCCTTCGAAGACGAAGAGCCCGAGGCCGAAGAGGAAGAGGAGGAGCCCGAGGAAGACGAAGAGCCTGAGGCCGAGGAAGAGAAAGAGGAAGAGAAGCCTCGCCGCAGTCGTCGCAGGACCACGGCAAAAAAGAAGTGACGCTGGGAGAACCACCCGAGCGGCGCCGAACGAGCCGGCTCATCGCGGTCGGTCGCAAGCGAAGGCCCGGGTCGTCGCCATGCGTCGAGCTGTAGCCGACACCGAGGGACACCGATGGCACGCACCCAGAACAAGAACGCCGGCGAAGCCGCGTTAGGCGATGTTGACCGTTGCCTCTCAGGCGGCAGAGGACGCGCTCCGGCAGCTCGACTGGGCGATCGGGTACATCCCGGCCGGCTGACAGCCTCGCCCGCGACCACCCCCCGCCGCCAAGCCAAGGTCACGTCGCCGGCGCCCAACCCAGCCACACGCGGATCACCGATGAGCTGAGTGCCCCTCCGGACTGCCATGGCCGGGTTCGCTTGGAGGAACCGCGGCGAGTGCGCAGTCCGACCACGCGAATCTCCGGCTTCGCCTGCCGACGGGTGAGTTCGCCGCCTCTCGGTCCGTCGCGCCGAAGTCGCCGGCTACCGGTGCGGGCTACCGGGGCACACGCGGGGCCAGGCGAGGAGATCACGCGGGGGCATTCGAGCGCGTGCGTGATCAGCTTCTTCGCTCGCCGGGCGTCCGCGATGCGAGCTTCGAGCGGTGCGATCTTGCACCGGCGCGTCAACCCCCGTGGATGGTCGCCGTCCGTTCCAGACGCATGCGTGGCGTCGCTTTCCGCGTTGCGCGAGGGAGCAAAACGGAGCGTTGGTTCTTCACTCAGTGGGGTGGATGTCAGCCTCGAGCGGCGAGTGGTCGCTCAGGCCCTCGTCGCGCCAGGAGTGGTGGTAGACACAGGCCGCCGGCTCCAGCTCGGCCGAGATAAACATGTGGTCGAGGCGCCAGCCGCCGCCATGACCCGAGATGCGCTGCCAGGTCCAGCTCGGCTCGCGGGACCCGTGGCCGTGGAGCGAGCGATAGGCGTCCCGGTAGCCGAGGTCCCGCAGTCCGGGAACGACGCCGAGCTCGGCCTCATCCCACTCGGGTCCGCGCTCGGGCCGCACGCGCCCGCGCGAGTCCCTCGCGAACGAGAGCACCTCGCCGCTCTCGAGCTCTCGCCGGGGGGTGTTGAGATCCCCGCATACCACGCGCGGCGATGGCGGCGCGGCGTGAAGCCCCGCGCGGATGGCCCGAAGCGTGTGCACCTTGACCCAGCCGTTGGCGGCGTTTGGCACGTGCAGGCAATGGATTTCGATGGGCCCGATACCGGTGGCGGCCACCGCGGCCACGGCGGTTTCCGGCCAGGGAACGGGCAGCGTCGCGGACGGATCCCGAAGCGCTACGCGCGAAGCCAGCAGCACGCCGGTGCGACGCCGCTGTGCTGGTGCGCGGGAGGGTTCGGCGTGATCGAGTGACGCCCGAACGTAGGGAAGCCCGATCCGCTCCAGCACGACCCGCCACAGCGGCAGCGTCCTCTCGGTGATCTCCTGAAGCGCCACGACGTCGGGCTCACGGCCAGCCAGAGCGGCCGACTGCTCGACCAGACGGGACGAACGCCGAGCCACGTTCCACGTGATCACCCTCACGCCGTGAAGATCAGCAGCCGGCCCGCCGAAATGCTCGACATCGGTGTCGGGACACGCCGGACCGCGCGGGCGCGTTCCGGCTCAGCCCCGGATCTGCTGTGCGGCCCGGCGGCTGGTCTGGATGACGTAGTAGAGCGACAGCACAAAGAACGTCGCCCCGATGGCCGCGCGGACCTGGTCGGGCTCCACCGGCGCCACCCTGGATACCGGCGTGGCCACGGCGTCCGCGACTTTGGATCGCCACCCCGTGGCCGCCGACTTGCCGAGCGCAACCGGATCCATGCTGCCGCGTCTCCTTTCTCAAACCCTCAGCTGCTGTCGGTTACCCGGTGGCCGCCGAGCGGAACCTGATCTGGTCGCACAACACCTGCCGAGCTCCACGACGGCACGCCGCCCGGGGTCTGGGTCGTGGCGCCGCCGACGGCGTAGACAACTCGTGCGCGGGCCGCTCGAGAATCCCGGTCTGCGCGATCCGAAGGCCGAGGGGTGCAGGGCGGGGCGCAATGGCAGACGTTCAAACGCGCGAGTTGCGACGCCGCTTCGCGGGTCGCCGGAGCGCCCCGTCCGGCGCGGAACGAAGGGTGATTTCGGTCACGACGGAGGTGGCCAGGTCTCTCAGCAGATCGACTTGGTCGGTCGTCCAAACCCGGGGCTTATGGTCGATCACGCACAGGGTGCCGACGGCGTGCCCCTCGCGGGTGATCAGCGGCACGCCGAGATAAGCGATCACGCCCATATCCCGGATTGCCAGGTTGTCGCGCAGCTGGGCGTCTTGCCGCGCGTCGCTGACCACGAGGGGTTCGCGGGCAGCCACCACGTGTTGGCAGAAGGAGTGGGTGAGCGGCGACTCGCGTCGCGTAGCCCAGGGCTCCGGCAGGCCGAGACAGCTCTTGAAGAACTGGCGGTCGCGGTCGATCGCCGAGACGAGAGCGACGGGCGCGTTCAGGATCCGGGCTGCAAGGCCGGCCAGCCGGTCGAAGGACTCCTCGGCTGGGGTGTCGAGAATGGTGGCGTGGTGCAACGCTGCGAGCCGTCCCGGCTTGGCGAGCTCCAATGTGAGCCTTGAGCCACTGCCTCCGCGTGTGGCCCGGGAAGCGATGTCGGCGATTGTCGCGTCCGCTTGGGGGTCCCCACGTCTGCCGGCGAGCATCGCGAGGCGCAGGATCGTTGCCTCTCTGACGAACTGGGCGGCGCTGATGCCCAGCCCGTCGGATTCGCGCTCCAGCATGGCCCAGAGGTCATCGCCGAAGCGAACCGTGGTCGCCTTCATGCCCACAAAGCGGATGCTAACGAACTCAAGGGTGGCGGAACCGCTATCGCATTCGTGCCCATCTCGGCCTTTCACTGGTGTGAAGCGGCCAGGCTTCGGGTAATACTGCTCCTAGATCCGATAGCGGATCCTTTCGTTTCTTACCCGAGATGGACATGATCTTCTCCCATCACCTTCTCGCGCCGCGCGCGGTGCCTGCCGATCGGTTCGAGCCGTGGCCGGGTCGGTCCCCTCAGAAGGCATGGCCCGCCGGCCGCGAAGCCGCCGAGGACCCGGAGTTGGCGAGCGTCCCTGCTCCGTGATGCCCAGGCACTCATCAGCGCGAGTAGGGCGAAGCCCTCACCGTCGAGGCGCTAGTTCCCCGCGTGCGCGCATCCCCGGCGCCAGCTCCCAAGTCGGGCGCCTCGGCTCCCTCCTTCCGACGTGCGGCCGGAATCCGCGCCGACGATTTTGCACTGCTGCGGCCCAGTGAGGGGCGCAGACCATCGGCGTACAAGCGCCTGACCGAAAGAAGCGACAGCATGTCTGACGTATCCGAAGTTCTCGAATGGCACGGACGCACCGTCGTCGACACCAACGGCGACAAGTTGGGCAAGATCGAGGAGATCTACTTCGATCAGGAAACCAACCGGCCGGAGTGGGCACTGATCAACACCGGCATGTTCGCCGGCAAGTCCTCATTCATGCCCCTGGAGGGGGCCACCAGCGACGGCGGGCAGGTCACCGCGCCCTACAGCAAGGATCAGGTCAAGGACGCGCCGAGGGTCGATCCCGACGGCGTGCTCTCCCAGCCCGAGGAGGCCGAGCTCTACCGCCACTATGGGGTCGAGTACGGCGAGTCGCGCTCGGGCAGCGGGCTGCCTGACGGTGACCGGGACGCGGGCAGTGGCGAGCGGGGCGTCGGCGCAGGCCAGGGCCGGCTGAGGAAGCACCTCGTCTCCGAGCGGGTGACCGGCGTGATGCCTTCGGTGCGCGACAGGGTCGTGATCGAGCGCGAACCGACCCCGACCGACGACACGCCCGACCGCCGCTAGCGCACCCGTCTGGATGGCCGGCCGCGAACGGCCGGCCATCCACCGGCAGTCACTCAACTCCCTAGCTCCGGGGAGTTCATCTCAGTTGCATGGACCCCTTCCGGCGCTTCGGGCGGTAGGTCGTACGGCGAAGACGAGGGGCAGGAGGACGGCCCGGAGACTACGGTTCGGCCCCGTGCCCCTCAGCTTCCTGGCGCACCTTCCCCTGCACCGTCGCGGCCGCGCGACCGAGGGCGGCGACCCCGACGTCGAGCTCGCCTTCTGGATCGAAACGTGGGACGCGCACATCCGCAGCGGGGCGCTCTTCGCCCCGGGAGGCCTCGACCTCCTGGGCGAGGACGCCGTCGCCGCCGACTACGAGGGCCGCCGCTGGCAGGAGGCGCGTGCCCAGGTCCGGCGCATCCTGCTCGAGGCCGAGATCGACGACCCCGACTGGTTCGCCGGCAAGGTGGTCGCCGAGATCGGCCCGGGGCCGGTCGGGTTCCCCGAGGCGTGCGAAGCCCGCGTTGCGCTAGCGATCGAGCCGCTGGCCCCGCGCCTGGCGAAGGCCAGCCTGCTCCTCGGAGGCGACGCCGTCTACCTCGCATGCGGGGCCGAGCGCATCCCGCTGCTCGACCAGAGCGTCGATGCCATCGTCGCCCGCAACTCGCTCGACCACGTCGCCGACCCGGCCGCGGTCATGGCCGAAGTCAAGCGGCTGCTCCGCCCCGGCGGGACGCTGATCCTCAACGTCGACGTCGAAGGCGTCCCGACCGAGGCCGAGCCGCACGCCTTCTCGATCGACGACATCCGCCGCCTCGTTGCGCCGTTGACGGTCGACCGCGAGCGCCTCAGCGACGAGCCCCACGGCCACGAGGGCCACCAGATGGTCGTCGTGGCCCGACGGCGCGAGTGAACCGCTCGGACAGCTCGCGCAGCATCGCCACCAGCTCCGGCGGCTCGAGCACCTCGAAGTCGACCCCGATGTCGGCGATGTAGACCGCGAGGCCGCCCAGCCAATCCGAGCCGGTCCGCAGCAGGCAATGCTCGTCGTCGATCGGCTCGAGCGTGCCCACGGTCGGCGGGACGCGGCCGGCGACGCGTTCGAGCGGCGCGTGCAGCATCACGCGCGCCTGGTAGCGGTCGCGCGCCGCCGACACCGCCTGGGAGACGTAGGCGACGATGTCCTCGGCCGGCGGCTCGCGCGCCTCGAAGCGGCGGTCGGTGGCGATCCGCGGCCCCATCCGGTCGACGCGGAACGTCCGCCATGCCTCCCGCTCCACGTCCCACGCGACGAGGTACCAGCGCCGCCCGGTGTGCACGAGCCGGAGCGGCTCGGCCAGGCGGGTCGCGGTGCGCCCGTGGTGGGCGCGGTAGCGGAAGCGCAGGCGCTCGCCGTCGCGCGCCGCCGCCGCGATCAGGGCCAGCGTCTCGGCGTCGACCGCCGGCCCGGTAGACGGGAAGGCGACGGTGGCAGACCCGACGGCCGCCACGCGGCGGCGCAGGCGCGAAGGCAGGACCTGCTCGAGCTTGGCCAGCGCCCGCACCGACGTCTCCTCGATCCCGGCGACCCCGACGCTCGCCGTCGTTCGCAGCCCGACGGCGACCGCGACCGCCTCTTCGTCGTCGAGCAGGAGCGGCGGAAGCGCGGCCCCGGCGCCCAGCCGGTAGCCGCCCGCGACGCCTCGCGCCCCGTGGACCGGGTAGCCGAGACGGCGTAGGCGCTCGACGTCGCGGCGGACGGTTCGCGGCCCGACGCCCAGCCGCTGGGCCAGCTCGGCGCCGGACCAGTCGCGCCGTCCCTGCAGCAGGGACAGGAGACCGAGCAGGCGGGCGGAGGTGTCGAGCACGCCCCGGATCGTCGCACGGATTGCGGACCGTCCTTGACCGCAATGTCGCATAGCGTGAGCGACGCAACCGACCCAAGGAGCTTCGCATGGATTACAAGCTCGAGCTCGTCGCCGTCCCCGTCTCTGACGTCGACCGGGCCAAGGCGTTCTATGTCGACCAGGCCGGCTTCAATCCGGACCACGACCACACCGTCAGCGACGACGTGCGGTTCGTGCAGCTCACGCCGCCCGGCTCGGCGTGCTCGATCGCCATCGGCAAGGGCGTCATCGACACCGAGCCCGGCTCGGTCAAGGGGCTGCAGATGACCGTCGCCGACATCGAGGACGCCAAGGCCGACCTCAGCGGCCGCGGCGTAGAGGTCGGCGAGGTCCAGGACTTCCCGTGGGGCCGGTTCCTGTTCTTCAGCGACCCCGACGGCAACGGCTGGGCGGTCCAGGAGATCCAGCGGCCGCAGGGCTAAAGCGCGTCGAGCAACCGCTCGAGGTCCGACGCGTCGTTCCACGCGCCGACCGACGCGCGAAGCAGGCCGCGTCCCGGCAGGTCGCGGATGACGATGCCGTCGTCCACCAGCCGGTCGCGCTGTGCCTCGGCGTCGCCGTTGACGCGCCACGAGACCAACGTCGTCTCGCCGCGCGGGGCCACGTCGTGGCCTCGTGCGGCGAGCTCCCGCGCCAGCGTGCCCGCCAGCTCGCGCGCTCGCTGGTGCACCGCCTCGAACCCGAACTCGTCGAGCACGTCGTGCGCGGCGATCGCGAACGCGTTGGCCTCGCGCGACAGCGACGCCCCGTCGTAGCGGCGCGCGTCGTCGTGCAGCTTGCCCGACAGCGGGTCGTGGGGGTCGGCCATCGACAGGTAGTTGGGCTCGGGCATGTCCACGGCGTCGCGCACCGACGGCTCGATCCAGAGCATCCCCGCCCCGTCCGGCCCGCACAGCCACTTCTGGCCCGAACCGGCGTAGATCGAGCAACGGAGCGCCTCCACGTCCACCGGCACCGCGCCGACACCCTGGGCGCCGTCGAGCAGGAGCAGGACCTCGGCCTCGTGGCAGCGGTCGGCGAGGGCTTCGGGCAGCACGCGCCCGTCGACCCAGTTGACGTGCGAGCACGCCACGAGGACGGCGCGCGGGTCCACCGCGTCGGGCAGGTCGTCCCACGGCACGGCGCGCACCTCGGCGCCGCGGCGGTCGCGCGCTGCCGCGAGCGGGCCCAGCAGGCCGGGGTGCTCGTCGGTCGAGGTGACGATGAGATCGCCCGCGCGGAGCTCGAGCCCGTTGAGCGACCGGGCGATGCCCTCCGACGTCGACGAGGTAACGGCGACGTCCTGCGGCCGCGCGCCGAGCCGCGCCGCATAGCGGGCGCGCAGCTCGGTGCGC
>JBJMKX010000002.1:0-24055 GCA_045805605.1 Solirubrobacteraceae bacterium | reverse complement strand
ACAACGACTGGGAGGGCTTCGCGGTGGAGAACGCCCGCGTGCTCAGGCGGTCGCTTCCTCGAGATGGCGCAGCGCGCGCCGGAGCAGGCGGGAGACATGCATCTGCGAGTAGCCGATGACGTCGCCGATCTCACGCTGTGTCATGTCGTGCACGAAGCGCAGCTGGAGAACGCGCCTCTCCGGTGAGGGCAGCTCGCGCCAGGCCTCGGCCAGCAGCTCGGTATCGGCAACCGCCTCGAAGCCGTCGTCGTCGTCGCCCACCAGATCGATGAGGGCGATGCTCTCCCGTTCGGAGCGGGTCGCGGGGGCATCGAGCGAGGCGGTCTCGTAGCTGCTTGCGGCCTCGTAGGCCTCCAGCAGCTCCTCGGAGCTGCAGCCGACCGCCGCGGCCACCTCGCGGACGCTCGGCGAGCGGCCCAGTTGCTTGGCCAGCCTCTCGCTCTCGCGGACGGCCTTGAGGGCACGCTCCTGGAGATCGCGGGGGACGTGCAGGGCCCAGCCCTTGTCGCGGAAGTAGCGCTTGAGCTCGCCGAGGATGGTCGGCACCGCATACGACGAGAAGGCCACGGCGCGGTCGAGGTCGAACCGGTCGACGGCCTTGACCAGCCCCAGGCTCGCCACCTGGACGAGGTCGTCGAACGGCTCGTCGCCGCGCTGGTAGCGCCGCGCGAGCTGGCGGGCAAGCGGCAGGAACCGCTCGACCAACGCGTCGCGGGTCGCTGGATCGCGACTACGCCGGTATTCCCGGAACAGCGCATCGGTGCTGCGCCGATCGGAGCTGGGTGAGTCGGGTGAAGAGATGGCCGCTCCCGGCATGGAGGTCGTGGGCGCCGGGGGGCTCGAGCGCTGAAGCGGAGACGCAGGTGATTGGGCGTGCCCGCAGTGCATGGTAGCGGGGCCAAGCGGGAATCCGGGGAACCCATGCCGCGCCTGCGACGCTCCGACTGCTCCACCCCGGGCCTGCGCCGCCGCCGTCGCGGCCGCGGCTTCGAGTACCTGGACGCCGACGGGGCGCGGGTCGACGACCCCGAAACGCTCGCTCGCATCAATGCGCTCGCGATCCCGCCCGCGTGGACCGACGTGTGGATCTGCCCTGACCCACGGGGCCATCTGCAGGCGACCGGGGTCGACGCCGCCGGGCGCAAGCAGTACCGCTACCACGACGCGTGGCGCGCCCGCCGCGACCGCCAGAAGTTCGAGGAGATGCTCGAGTTCGCACGCGCGCTGCCGCGCCTGCGCCGGCGTGTGGCGCGCGACCTGCGCGCGGTGCAGGACGGCGGTGTGACCCGCGAGCGCGTGCTCGCGTGCGCCGCCCGCCTGCTCGACCGGGGGTTCTTCCGCATCGGCTCGGAGAGCTACGCCGAGGGCAACGGCTCCTACGGGCTGGCGACGATCAGGAAGGAGCACGTGCGCCTGGACGGCGACGACATCGTCTTCGACTACCCGTCCAAGAGCGGCCGGCGCCGCGTGCAGGCCGTCGCCGATCCGGACGTCCGCGAGGTCGTTGCGGCACTCAAGCGCCGGCGCGGCGGGGCGGACGGGCTGCTGACCTACCGCGAGGGCCGGCGCTGGGTCGAGGTGCGCTCGGACGACATCAACGAGTACCTGAAGGCGTCGGCCAGGCTCGACACCGTCTCCGCCAAGGACTTCCGCACCTGGAACGGCACCGTGCTCGCGGCGATGGCGCTCGCCCGCCGCGAGGGCCGGGTGAGCAGCAAGACGGCGCGCAAGCGCGCGATCACGGCCGCCGTGCGCGAGGTGGCGGTCTTCCTGGGCAACACCCCGGCGGTGGCGCGCTCGTCGTACATCGACCCCCGGGTGTTCGACCGCTTCCTGTCCGGCTGGACGATCGCCCCCGCGCACGAGCGCGGGCGCACCGCGATCGAGAAGGCGGTGCTGGATCTGATCTCGGGTTAGACCTAGCGCCCCTCGACCAGCGGCACGAAGCGGACCGGCTCGAGCCAGCGCCGATGCAGCTCGCCGATGTCGTCGCGTCGCACGAGCACCAGCCGCTGCCCGGCGCCGTCGACCGGCGCCACGAGCCGCCCGCCAGGACCGAGCTGATCCTCGAGCGCCGCCGGTATCGAGCGCCAGGCCGCCGCGGCCACGTTGATGGCGTCAAACGGCGCCTGGGCGGGCAGGCCCTGTGAGCCGTCGCCCACCACCAGGGTCACGTTGTCGATCCCGGCCGCGGACAGGCTCGCGCGCGCATACTCCGTCAGCTCGGCGTGGCGCTCGATGCTCCACACGTGGCGGGCCAGGTAGGCGAGCAGTGCCGCGTGGTATCCGGAGCCGGTGCCGACGTCGAGCACCCGGTCGCTGGGCGCGAGCTCGAGCAGCTCGCACATGCGCGCCACGACCAGCGGCTGGGAGATGGTCTGGCCCGACCCGATCGGCAGCGGCGCGTTCTCCCACGCCTCGCCACGCAGCTCCTCGGGCACGAAGCGGTCGCGGGGCACGGCGGCGACGGCCTCGAGCACCCGGCCGTCGTGGATCATCGTGCCCAGCGTGCGCAGGAGTCGGTCCCGCGGCGGCATGCTCGGATTCTGACGACCATGGGCTCAGCGCGGCACATAGGATCGCGCCATGGTGGAGGTGGCGCTGGCGATCACGGCCGGGCTTGCCTTCCTCGCGGTGGTCGTCGCGGTCGCGCGCTGGGCGAGCCTTCGGGGGGCCACACGCGAGCTGGCCTCGGCGCGCGACGAGCTCGTCGGGCCGGCCGAGGTCGGGGTCTAGCTCGCTGCCAGCGCCGCCGGATCGGCCTCGGGCGCCGTCGTGACGTCGGCGGGCTCGCGATGCACGGCCACCCCGGCGACCACGAGGCCGACCCCAAGCACCTCGATCCACGTCGGGATCTGGGCGAGGACCACGATGCCGATGACCGTCGCGGTCGCCGGCAGCAGCGAGACCATCAGCGCGTAGGTGGCGCGGGCGAGCTTGCGCATGGCGAGCTGGTCGCAGACGTACGGGATCACCGACGAGGTGACGCCCACGCCGATGCCGGCGGCGATTGCGGCCGGATCGTCGAGCGCGGGCACGGCGGCCCAGCCCGACAGCGGCGTGGCCACCAGGGCGGCGATGAGCATGGCGGCGGCCAGGCCGTCGATCCCGCCCAAGCCGGAGTGCTGGGCTACCCGATGGGCGAGCACGATGTAGAGCGCGAACAGCAGCGCGTTGGCGAAGGCGAGCGCCACTCCCAGCGGCTCGCCCGCGAGCTGCACGTCGGTAAGCAGGTAGACACCCGGCACGGCGAGCGCCAGCGCCAGGCCGTTGCGCACGCTGCGGGCCCCGAGCGCCGCGAGCACGATCACCGGCAGGAACTCGATCGCCGCGACGGTGCCAAGCGGCAGGCGGTCGATGGCCAGGTAGAAGCAGCAGTTCATCACCGCAAGCACGACGCCCCAAGCCACGACGAGCCGGCTGCGCATGGCCCGCCACGGGCGCCGCCAGAGGGCGAAGATCAGCGCGGCCGAGACGATCCGCAGCCAGGCGACGCCGAGCGGCTGGACGCGCGCGAACAGCAGGACGGCGAACGACGGGCCGAGGTAGTGGAAGATCGCGCTGCCGACGAAGTACGCAGATGGCGGCATCCGCCACAGGATGCCCCGCCCACCCTCTTCCCGCCATGGCCAATCGAAGGTATTCTCCATGCCATGGCTTCAAATCTTTTGGATGAAACGAATCTCGCCTTGCTGTCGGAGCTCCAAGGCGATGCGCGCCTTACTCTTGCCGAGCTCGGCCGTCGCGTCGGCCTGTCCTCACCGGCGGTGGCCGAGCGCCTGCAGCGTCTGGAGGAGACCGGCGTGATCGGCGGCTACCGCGCCATCGTCGATCCCCGCGCGGTGGGCTACGCGCTCGGGGCCGTCCTGCGCATCCGCCCGGCCCCGCGCCAGATCCCCAAGGTGGCCGAGGTAGCGGAACGCACGCCCGAGGTCGTCGAGTGCCACCGCATCACCGGCGAGGACTGCTTCTTCATGAAGCTCTACGTCCGCGATGTCGAGCACCTCGAGGAGGTAATCGACGCGTTTACCCCGTTCGGGCAGACGACGACGTCGATCATGCAGTCGTCGCCGGTTGCGCAGCGGGGGATTCCCCTCCCGGAGCCGGCCACCCGGCTCCACAACGTCGCCCGCCTGCGGCAGGCGTGAGCGGGCGCGTCCGCCTAGGCGGACGTGATCAGCGCGTCGGGGTCGTCGCCGATCTCCAGGCGCTCGTCCAGCCGCGTGACGCGGAAGATCCGCTGCACCGCCTCAGGCCCGCGCACCAGGCGCAAGCTCCGGTCCTCCTCGCGCGCCCGGCCGTCGGCGGAGACGATGACGCGCAGGCCGGTCGAGTCCATGAACTCCAGCTCGCGAAGGTCGAGCACGATCACGGCCGGGCGATCCTCCTCGACGCGGCGCAGCTCCTCCTCCACCCGCGGGGCGGTAGAGATGTCCAGCTCGCCGCTCAAGGCGATCCGAACGGCGTTGCCCTGGGTCTCGGTCTGCACGTCGAGCAGGCTCACGACGGCGCGCACAATAGCGGTCGGGTGGGTAGCCGAGCCCCGCATGCCCGCCAGTTCGACAACTCCGCCCGCGCAGTCCGAGACCGACGACCGCCCGGTCGAGGCGATCGACTACGCCGCGCTGAACGCCGCGTACGGCTCGCTCCTCGTCACGCTCGTGCTCGCCGCGCGCCAGCGAGGCCGGCACGAGGTCGAACCGATCGCCGGCCGGGAGCTGCTGCCGCTCGGCCTGGCGACGTTCGCGCTGGCCAAGCTCGTCGTCCACGAGAAGATCGAAGCGTGGGTCCGCCAGCCCTTCGTGGCCCGCACGGCCGATGGGGAGCGGCACCCGCGCGGGCACGGGCTGCGCTACGCGACGGGCGAGCTGCTGACGTGCACCCGCTGCGTCGGCGGCTGGAGCGCGCTGGCCCTGGTCGGCCTGCGCGTCACCTCGCCGCCGGCCAGCCGCGTGGTGACCGGAGTGCTGTGCGCCTCGGCGATCAACGACTTCGCCCAGGCCGGCTTCCGGTGGCTGTGCAATCGTGCTGGCTAGTGAGTGCGTGCGCCGACCAGCCGGCCGCAGGTCGGATGGGTCGGCGTGGGTAACCGGCTGGACCTCGGGCAGCGCGCGCACGCGGTGCTGGAGGCGAAGCCGACTACAACCACTACTGCAAGCCGACGTGTAACCCGACTTGCACAGTCGGGTATCATCTACAGAGGTTGCGTCTGCGGCCTGCGCGTCAGCGCGGGTCGTCGTGTGTTTGGGGCTCTGGCGCGCGGAGCGCGTCGAGGTGAGGTGCGGTGCTGCGGAACGTTGTTCACGCGCCGCCCAAGGCGCCTCGTTGGGGCCAAAATCCCTGCAGGCACGGGCCGTTTGGGGCTTGACCCCAAACGCGTGTTCGCGTATAATTGCTCGTGCAACGATCTTAGGATAAACATGAAGACCACGGAACTGGAACAGCATCTGAGCTACGAGGACGCCACGATCGATCCTCTGCAGCTCTTCCTCAACCAGCTGCGGCACTACCCGCTGCTGACGGCTGCCGAGGAGGTTGAGCTGGCCAAGCGGATCGAGAAGGGCGACATGGACGCCAAGGAGCGCATGGTCACATCCAACCTCCGGCTCGTCGTCTCGATCGCGAAGAAGTACCAGGGGCAGGGCCTGCCCCTGACCGACCTGATCCAAGAGGGCATCTTCGGGCTCATCCGGGCCACGGAGAAGTTCGACTGGCGGCGTGGCTTCAAGTTCTCGACCTACGCGACGCTGTGGATCCGGCAGGCCATCCAGCGGGGGCTCGAGAACACCTCCCGCACCGTTCGTCTACCCGTCCACATCGCGCAGCGAGAGCGCAAGATCAGCCGCATCCACCGCGAGCTGAACGCAAAGCTGGAGCGCGAGCCCACGAACGAGGAGATCGCCGAAATCGCCGATCTCACGCCGGAGGAGGTAGCCGAGATCCGCAAGGCGGCGCGTCCGGTCGTTTCGCTCGACCAGCCGGTCGGCGAGGACGGCGAGACGGCGCTGGGTGACCTGATGGCCAGCCAGCAGCCGGAGGCCGAAGACCTCGTCGCCCGCAGCGATCGCGCCCACCGCCTGCGCACGGCGGTCGAGGACCTGCCCGAGCGCGAGCGCGACGTGATCGTGCTGCGGTACGGCACCAACGGCGAGGAGCCCGCCACGCTCCGCGAGACCGGCCGCCGGCTCGGGGTCACGCCCGAGCGGGCACGTCAGCTCGAGGACCAGGCGCTTCGCCGGCTCTCTCGCAGCGGCGACCTGAGCGCACTGCGCGAGGCCGCGTAAGCATCAGCGGCTCAACTTCGAGAGGCCCGGGTATCTGATGCCCGGGCCTTTCGCATGCCGCAGAACGTCGCGCAGAAGCTGATCAGCTCCCACCTCGAGCTCGGAGACATGGAGCCTGGGGCCGAGATCGGCCTGCGCATCGACCAGACGCTCACGCAGGACGCCACCGGCACGATGGTCATGCTCGAGTTCGAGCGCATCGGGCTGCCGGAGGTGCGGACCGAGCTCTCGGCGCAGTACGTCGACCACAATCTGCTGCAGGCCGACTTCCGCAACGCCGACGATCACGAGTTCCTGCGCTCGGCGTGCGAGAAGTGGGGCATCTGGTACTCGAAGCCCGGCAACGGCGTCTCCCACCCGGTCCACCAGCAGCGCTTCGGGGTGCCGGGCAAGACGCTGCTCGGCTCCGATTCCCACACGCCGGCGGCGGGCTCGATCGGGATGCTGGCGATTGGCGCCGGCGGCCTCGAGGTCGCGATGGCGATGGCGGGGGAGCCGTTCCACCTCAAGATGCCGCGCATCTGGGGCGTGCGGCTCGAGGGCGAGCTTCCGGATTGGGTGTCCGCCAAGGACGTCGTCCTCGAGATGCTGCGGCGCCACGACGTCTCGGGCGGGGTCGGGCGGATCATCGAGTACCACGGGCCCGGCCTCGAGTCCCTCACCGCGTGGGACCGCCACGTGATCGCGAACATGGGCACC
This sequence comes from Solirubrobacteraceae bacterium, assembly GCA_045805605.1. Classification (GTDB taxonomy): domain Bacteria; phylum Actinomycetota; class Thermoleophilia; order Solirubrobacterales; family Solirubrobacteraceae; genus DATBDE01. Next base: position 17,072 of record JBJMKX010000002.1, on the reverse strand, counting down.
GAGCTCGGGGCGACGACGACGGTGTTCCCCGCGGACGAGGAGGTGCGCCGATTCCTGGCCTCCGAGGAGCGCGAGGACGACCACACCGAGCTCGTCGCCGACGAGGGCGCAAGCTATGACGACGAGGAGGAGATCGTCCTCTCAGACCTCGAACCGCTGATCGCCCGGCCATCGTCGCCCGGCGCCGTTGTGCCGGTACGCGAGGTCGCGGGCACGAAGATCGGCCAGGTCGTGATCGGGTCGTCCGCGAACCCCGGCTACCGCGACTTCGCGGTCGCAGCGGCGATCGTGAACGGGCGGCACACGCACCACGCGGTCTCGTTCGACGTCAACCCGACGTCGCGCCAGATGCTGGCGGCGCTGGCGCGGGAGGGCCACGTCGGCGCGCTCATCCAGGCGGGGGCGCGCATGCACCAGGCCGGCTGTCTGGGTTGCATCGGCATGGGCCAGGCCCCGGGCACGGACGTGGTCTCGCTGCGGACGATGCCGCGCAACTTCCCCGGCCGCTCGGGCACACCCGACGACAAGGTGTATCTGTGCTCGCCCGAGACGGCGGCAGCGTCGGCGCTGCGAGGCGAGATCGCCGATCCGCGCGAGCTGGACATGGAGTACCCGCGTGACGTCGACGCGCCGTCCGAGCAGCACATCGACACGCGGATGCTGGTGCCGCCGGATCCCAAGCCCGTGGCCGAGCTGCGCAAGGGCCCGAACATCGCCTCGATCCCCGACCAGAAGCCGCTCGAGGACGCGATCGAGGCCGAGGTCCTCCTCAAGCTCTCAGACAACGTCTCGACCGACGAGATCATGAAGGCCGGCGCGCAGGCGCTGCCCTACCGCTCCAACGTGCCCGAGCTGGCCAAGTACTGCTTCGAGCCGGTCGACGACTCGTTCTACGAGCGGTCCGTCACGGCGCGCGACAAGGGCGGCGGCGGGATCGTGGTCGCCCGCGACAACTACGGCCAGGGGTCGTCGCGCGAGCACGCGGCGATCGTCCCGGCCTTCCTCGGCGTGCGGGCGGTGATCGCGCACACCTTCGGCCGCATCCACTGGCAGAACCTCGTGAACTTCGGGATCGTGCCGCTGAACTTCCTGGAGCGCTCCGACCTCGATCGGGTCGACCAGGGCGACACCCTGGCCTTCCCGCGCCTGCGCGAGGAGCTCCAGGGCGACGGCGACCGGGTGATGGTCGTGAACCGCACCCGCGAGGAGACCTTCGAGGTGCGCCACGAGCTCTCGGACCGCCAGAAGCAGGTCCTTCTGGCGGGCGGCCTGATCAACGCGTTCCGCGAGGGCAAGACCGAGGCGAGTCCGGGTCGGGCTTAGCCCAGCGCAACGAGCACGACGCCGGCCACGACCGCCACCGCTCCGGCCGCGCGGGCGGGCCCGACGCGCTCGTGCAGGACCGCGGCGCCGAACGCGGTCGCGACCAGCACGCCGGTTTCGCGCAGGGCTGAGACTGCGGCCGCGGGTGCGCGGGCGAGCGCGGCGAGGGTGAGCGCGTAGGCGCCGAAGACGCCGATCCCCGCAAGCATTGCGCGCGGCTGCACCGCGGCGCCAAGCACGCCGGCGCCACTGCGCAAGCGGGCGCGAACGGCGGCCCGCCGTCCGTTGCTTAGGTAGGCCGCGGTGGAGCCGATTCTGCTCCCCCTGCCCCACGCGAGAAGCGGCAGGTACACGAGCGCGGCAGCGCCGTTGACGACCCACAGGTACGGCAGCGGGCCGGCGTGCTTCAGCCCCTGCTTGTCGACGAGCGTGTAGGCGGCGATGGCGCCGCCAACGCCGAGCGCCAGCGCCAGATCACGGCGATGGACGTCGCGCCCGAGCCCGCGGATGGCGACGATGCCGCCCGCCACGAGCAGAATGCCGAGGACCTGCCAGCCGCCCAGCGCGGTCCCGATGACGGCGCTGGCGACCAGGACGAGCACGGGCGCCGACCCGCGCGCGATGGGGTAGACGAGCGACAACTCGGCGCGGTGGTAGGCGCGGCCGAGGAGGATGAAGTACGTGAGCTCGAGCGCGGCCGAGGCGGCGATGTACGGCCAGGCGCCGCCCCTGATGTCCCAGGTGGCCAGGGCGACCGGCGTGAAGATCAGCGCGCCGGACCCGAGCGCAACGGCGCCGGCGGCCTCGGAGTCGCGCGCGCCCGCGAGCAGCAGATTCCACCCCGCATGCACGACCGCCCCGGTGAGCACCAGCGCGAGGGCGACGAGGCTCAGAGGTACTCCAGCTCGTCCGCTTCGTCATCGTCGACCGTGCGCTCGCAGGTGGGGCAGTACCAGCGCACCTCGAGCGGCGTGCCGCAGGCGCCGTGGCGGGCGGGCTCAGCGGCCTCGGAGTTCCGCGCGCCCCAGTCGGCCAGGAGCCGCAGCGCCCCGGCGAGCTCGCGCCCGGCGGCGGAGAGCTCGTACACCATCCGCGGGGGGCGCTCGGAGTAGGGCCGGGCGACGAGGAGCGCCTCGCGCTCGAGGTGGCGCAGCCGCTGGCTGAGGATGTTGGGCGCGATGCCGGGCACCGCCTCCTGGAGGTCGCCGAACCGCCGCGGGCCGTCCATCAGGGCGCCGACCACAAGGAGGGTCCACCGGTCGCCGACGCGGGCAAGCGCGTCCGCGAGCGGCGAGGGAGGAGGGGTCAAGTCTTTCTTTGCCACACCGAACCAGGATGTTGCCAAGAAAGACTTGACCCGATGGTAGTGTTGCTTGCAAGTTGCAAGTGACTATGGAGTAGATCTTATGACTGCAGTGCTTGAGGAGATCGGGTCCGCCATCGGCGGGATCGTCGAGAAGGTCGGCCCCTCGGTGGTCGGGATCGGTCGGGGGTGGGGTGTCGGGTCCGGCGTGATCATTGCGGGGGGGCGCGTGCTGACCAACGCCCACGTCCTGCGCCGCGACGAGGTGACGGTCCAGTTCGCCGGCGACCGCGTCAAGACGGGCCGCGCCCTCGGAGTCGATGCCGACGGCGACCTTGCGGTGGTCGAGGTCGACACCGGCGACGCCCCGGCGCTTCTTTGGGGCGACCCGGATGCGGCCGTGGTGGGCGCGCCCGTATTTGCGCTCGCCAACCCCGGCGGGCGTGGTCTGCGCGTGACCTTCGGCACCGTCGCGTCGGCCAACCGCTCGTTCCGGGGTCCCCGCGGCCGGCGCATCAACGGCGCGCTGGAGCACACCGCTCCCCTCCCCCGCGGCTCCTCGGGTGGCCCGCTCGTCGACGGCGAGGGCCGGCTCCTCGGCATCAACAGCATCCGCCTCGATGGCGGCCTCATCCTGGCCCTGGCCGCCGACGCCAGCGCGCGGAGCCGGGTCGACCGCCTCGCCGCCGGCGACGAGATCAAGCGCCCGACGCTCGGCATCGCCGTGGCGCCGCCGTACGTTGCCCGCCGCCTGCGCCGGGCGGTCGGCCTGCCCGAGCACACGGGCGTCCTCGTGCGCGCCGTCAAGGACGACTCGCCCGCAGACCAGGCGGGCGTCGAGCGCGGCGATCTCATCGTCGCTGCGGGCGGCAAGCCGGTCGAGGGGATCGACGACCTCTACACAGCGATCGACGCCGCCGACGGCGAGCTGGCGCTGAAGACCCTTCGCGGAACGGAGGAGCGGGAGGCGAAGTTGATCCTGATGCCTGATGCCTGATGCGTGACGCCCTGGAATCCGCAAGCGAAACTCAAGCCCTCGACGCCTATTCGCGCACCGTCGTCGGCGTCGTCGAAGCGGTGGCGCCGAGCGTTGCCAGCCTCCGCATCACTCGCCGCGTCCGGGGCGGCCACGTCCCCGCCGGCGCGGGCAGCGGCATCGCGCTGACGCCGGACGGCTTCCTGCTGACCTCGGCCCACGTGGTCGCCGGCACGCGGCACCGGGGCAACGCGTCGTTCACCGACGGGCGCGAGTTCGCCTTCGAGATCGTCGGGACGGACCCGCTCTCCGACCTCGCGGTGCTGCGCGCCGACGCGCGGGACCTCATCCCTGCGACCCTCGGCGACGCCGAGGCGCTCCGGGTCGGCCAGCTGGTCGTCGCGATCGGCAACCCCAACGGCTTCGCCGGCTCGGTGACCGCCGGCGTGGTGTCCGCGCTCGGTCGCTCGCTGCCCGCCCGCAGCCGCGCGGCCACGCGCATCATCGACAACGTCATCCAGACCGACGCCGCCCTCAACCCCGGCAATTCGGGCGGCGCGCTCGTCACCGGACGCGGCGACGTCGTGGGCGTCAACACCGCCGTCGCCGGCGTCGGTCTCGGCCTGGCGGTGCCGATCAACACCGCGACCCGACGCATCGTCGGCGCGCTGATGACGGACGGACGCGTGCGCCGCTCGTGGCTCGGCATCGCCGGCGGACCGCGGCCGCTGCCACCACGCGCCCGCGCGGCGGCCGGCGACGCGACCGACGCGGTAGAGGTCGTCGACGTGGTGCGCAACAGCCCGGCCGAACGGGCGGGCCTGCGCTCGGAGGACCTCATCGTCGCCGTCGACGGCGCCCCCGTGTCCGGGGTCGACGACCTCCAGCGGCTGATGGTGGCCGAGCTGATCGGACGCGAGGTCCGCATCGCGGTCGTCCGCGGCAGCCGGCGCGTCGAGTTGACGGTGGTGCCGACGGAGCTGACATGAGCGCCGATGCCCCCACGCTCTACGAATGGGCGGGAGGCAAGCCCGCCTTCGACCGCCTGACCGAGGCGTTCTACGAGCGGGTACGGGCCGACGAGCTGCTGGCGCCGCTGTTCGCCGGCATGCCCGCCGATCACCCGAGGAACGTGTCCACCTGGCTGGCCGAGGTCTTCGGCGGGCCGCCCCACTACACCGACCGCCACGGCGGGTACCCGCACATGCTCGGCAAGCACAAGGACCTGGCCATCACCGAGGCGCAGCGCTTTCGCTGGGTCAGCCTGATCGCGCTGGCCGCCGACGACGCCGAGCTGCCCTCCGACCCCGAGTTCCGGTCGGCGTTCCTGGCCTACATCGAGTGGGGCACCCGGCTGGCGCTGGCCAACTCGCAGCCCGGTGCGGACCCGCCGCCGAAGGCCCCCGTGCCCCGGTGGGGCTGGGGCGAGGCCCCGCCGTACCAGCCCTAGAGTGGGCGCATGCCCACGGTGACGGCTCGCGACGGCGTCGCCCTCCACGTCGAGACCCGCGGCGAGGGGCCGCTCGTCGTCGTCGCATTCGGGCTCTGGGCGCCGCCGGACGCCCTCATCGCCCTCCGCGACGAGCTCGCGGCCGACCATCGCGTCCTCACTTACGACCTGCGGGGTACCGGCCGGTCCGAGCGCCGCGGCCCCTACGACCTCGCTGCCGACGTCGCCGACCTGGCCGACATCGTCGCGGCCCACAGGCCGCCGGCGACGTTCGTCGCGGCGGGAGCCGGTTCCACCCTCGCGCTGCACGTGCTCGTCGAGCACCCCGACCTCGCCACTGCCGTCGTCTCGCCGAGCGGCAGCCCGGTCAACCGGATCGTCGGCCGCGCGACCGGCGACTCGTTCGCCGCGTCGCGCTCGGTCTTCGAGCTCCTCAACGAGCAGGCCCAGCGCGATTACCGGGGCTTCGTGCGCAGCATCGTCGCCTCGACCAATCCGCAGCTCGACGACAAGGGCGTCTCCGAGCGCGTCGCCCGCGTCGTCGACTACGTCCCCCACGAGGTGATGATCGCCCGCCTGCGCGCGTGGATGGCGGACGACGCGGTGACGATCTCGCGCGCCGCCGGATCGCGGTTGACCATCCTCCTGCACGAGGGCGACCCGTGGTCCGGGAGCGGAGCGGTCGCGGCCACCCAGGAGCTGCTCCCCGACGCCACCGTCCTTGCGGTCGAGAATGGGCCGCTCTCGCGTCCGGACATCACCGCCGGCATCGTCAGGCGCGTCAGCGGCGTGGCCGCGTAGGCTGCCGTGCAGCCATGCTCGACGGCCGCAAGCTGCTCATCACCGGCGTCCTCACCCAAGACTCGATCGCCTACGCCGTCGCCGAGCGGGCCCAGGAGGCGGGGGCCGACGTCGTGCTCACCGGGTTCGGGCGCGGCCTGCGCATCACCGAGCGGATCGCCAAGCGGCTGCCCACCGAGCCGCCGGTCCTCGAGCTCGATGTCAACGACGCCGGGCATCTCGACGCGGTGGCAAAGGCGGTGGACGAACGCTGGGGCACGCTCGACGGCGTCCTGCACGCGATCGCGTTTGCCCCCGAGGACGCGCTCGGCGGGGCGTTCCTGACCGCCCCACCCGAATCGGCGGAGCTCGCCTTCCGGACGAGCGCGTTCTCGCTCAAGGCCCTCGCGGCCGCGCTCGCGCCGCTCCTCGAAGAAGGCGGCTCGGTGGTCGGCCTCGACTTCGACGCCACCGTGGCGTGGCCGGTCTACGACTGGATGGGCGTGGCCAAGGCCGCGCTCGAGTCGGTCAACCGCTACCTCGCCCGCGACCTGGGCCGCCGCGGCATCCGCTCCAACCTCGTCTCCGCCGGCCCGATCCGCACCATGGCGGCGCGGTCGATCCCGGGCTTCGCGCAGCTCGCCGACGCGTGGGAGCAGGGCGCCCCCCTCGGCTGGGACCCGGGCGACCCGGCGCCGGTCGCCGATGCCTGCCTGTTCCTGCTCTCGCCCCTGTCGCGCGCGATCAGCGGGGAGATCCTGCACGTTGATGGCGGGTACCACGCGCTCGGCGCCCCGGGTGCGAATACACCGCCCGCCACCACAACTCAGAAAGAACCCGAACCGACTCCGTGATCTGCCGCCCGCCGCGGATGATCTCCATGGTCACGTGGCGCTCGACCATCGCGCACAGCGCCTGCGCACTGATCGCCGCGTCGATGTCGTCGGGCGCGATGCCGCGCTCCTGGTCGCGGCGGATGCGCCCGGTCGCGTCGGCGACGAAGCGGCGGATGTAGGGCTCCCACTTCGCCGGCAGGTGGTCGCCCTGGCCGAAGAGCGCGGCGGCCAGGAGCAGCACGTCCTCGTTGGCATTGACCACGCCGATGACGCGGGTCAGCGCCAGGCGCAGCTCGAGCCGCGGCTCCCCTGCCCCGTCAAGGTAGGGGGCCGCCGCCTCGCGCATGTCGGCGAACGCGAGGTGGATCAGGCGGTCGACGAGTGCCCGCTTGTTGTCGAAGTAGAAGTAGACCGTCGTGCGCGACACGAACGCGCGCCGCGCGATCATGTCCATCCGCAGGTCGTCGAACGGGACCTCCTTGAGCACCTCGCGGCCGGCGGCGAGGATCGCGTCCTCGGTCGCGTTGCGCGGCTGCAGCGCCTTCACCTGCGCGCGCGCGGCGACCGCGCTCACCGGTAGGCCTCCAGCACCGCGGCGATCCGCGCGCGCGTGTGGCGCGGCGCGATCACCTCGTCGACGTGACCCGCGGCCGCCGCCAGCTGCACCGGCAGGTGCTCGGCGGCGTACGCGTCGGCCAGCGCCTGGGCGTCGGCGCCCGCCGCCAGGTCGCGGCGGTGGACGACGCCGACCGCCTGGCGCGCGCCCATGACGCCCATCCGGGCGTCCGGCCATGCCAGCGTCAACGTGGCTCCGAGGTCGCGCGAGTTCATGACGATGTGTCCCCCACCATAGGCCTGGCGGAGGGTGATGGTTACACGCGGAACGCGTGCGCGCGCAAACGCCCCTAGCAGAGCGGCCCCATGACGGATGACCGCGGCCCGTTCCTGCGCGGTGCCGGGAAGGAAGCCCGGGGTGTCCGAGAGCACGACCAGCGGCAGCCCGAACCGGTCGCAGAGCTCGACGAACCACGCGCCCTTCTCACCCGCGGCCGCGTCCAGGCAGCCGCCGAGGTGGCGCGGCTGGTTGGCGATCAGGCCCACCGGCGACCCGTCGATGCGCGCGAAGCCCACGACGAGGTTGCGCGCCCACCGCGGCGCCAGCTCGATCAGTGCGCCGCCGTCGATGATCCGCCGCGCCACGTCGCGGACGTCGTAGACCTCGCGGTCGCGCCTGGGCAGCGGGCCGGAGGGGTCGCCGACGACCGGCGCCGCCGGCGGTGCCAGCGGCAGCGGGCCGCCGACGCGCGAGGGCAAGTGGGCCAGGACGTCGCGCACGATCTCGGCGGCGGTCACGTCGTCCTCGGCGACGAGGTGTGCGACGCCGGTGCGGGCGTGCACGCGCGGCCCCCCGAGCTCGTCGGCGCTCACGCGCTCGCGCGTGACCGCCTCGACCACCTGCGGTCCGGTGAGGAACAGCCGGGCGCGCGATCCGGCCATGACGACGAGGTCGCCGAGCGCGGGCGAGTACGCGGCGCCGCCCGCGCACGGGCCCGCCACCACCGAGACCTGCGGCACCCGCGCCGTGGCCTGGGCGCGGAAGATCGCCGCATAGGCCTGCAGCGACGCCGTCCCTTCCTGCAGCCGCGCGCCGCCGGAGTGCAGAAAGCCGACGACCGGCGCGCCGGCGCGGTCCGCGAGCTCGATCGTGCGGGCGATGGTCTCGCCGCCGGCGGCGCCCAGCGACCCGCCGCGGTCGGCGCCGTCCTGCGCCCACGCGAACACGCTGCGCCCGGACACCCGGCCCTGGCCCGCCACCACGCCGTCGCCGACGGCGCTGCGCAGAGGTGAAAAGGTCCCCGGGTCGCAGAGCAGGTCGATGCGGGCCAGCGGCAGCCCGTAGTCGACCGGGGTGGCGACGGCGGCACTCACGCTCTTGGCCCCCGCGAGCCATCCAGGCTCGCCGGTTCGGGGGCCGCGTGTGTCGTCCGGCTCGTCATGCGCTCGCGATCGCCAGGCATGCGTTCTGGCCTCCGAAGCCGAACGAGTTGGACAGTGCCAGCTCCAGCCCGGGCGCTTCGCGCGGACCGTCGGGCACGTAGTCGAGGTCGCACTCCGGGTCGGGCTCCTCGTAGTTGATCGTCGGCGGCAGCAGGCCGCGCTCGATCGCGCCCAGCGCCGCCACCGCCTCCACCGCGCCGGCCGCCCCGAGCAGGTGCCCGATCGCGGACTTCGTCGACGACACCGGCGGCGCGCCGCCGTTGAAGACGCTGTGCAGCGCGATCGTCTCGACCTTGTCGTTGTAGGGGGTCGAGGTGCCGTGCGCGTTGATGTAGCCGACGTCGCCCGGCTGCGCACCCGCATCCTTCAGCGCGGACCGCATCGCGGCCGTCGCACCGCGCCCCTCGCGGTCGGGCTCGGTGATGTGGAAGGCGTCGTTGGAGGCCCCGTAGCCGGCGACCCGCCCTCGAATCTCGGCGCCCCGGGCCCGGGCGTGCTCCTCGGCCTCGAGGATCAGCGCACCGGCGCCCTCGCCCATGACGAACCCGTCGCGGCGCGCGTCGAACGGACGCGAGACGCCCGCCTTGGAGAGCGCGCCGAGCGACTTGAACGCCGCCACGGTCAGGCCGTTGAGGCCGGCCTCGGTGCCGCCGGCGATCACGACGTCGGCCTCGCCGCGCGCGACCATGCGCGCCGCCTCGCCGATCGCATGGGCGCCGGTCGCGCACGCCGACGCCACCGAGAACCCCGGCCCGCGCGCGCCCATCCGCATGGCGATCGCCCCAGCGGCGGCGTTGGGCATCATCATCGTGACCATCAGCGGCGAGACGCCGCGATCGCCGCGTTCGATCCAGTTCCGGCACTCGCGCTCGAGCGTCTCGAGCCCGCCGATGCCGGTGCCGATCAGGACTCCGAGCCGCTCGGGCTCGATGCCGTCGGGCAATCCCGCCTCGACGCACGCCTGGTCGGCGGCGACGACGGCGAACTGCGTGAACCGGTCGGCCCGCCGCGCCTGCTTCGCGGTCATCGCCGCCTCGGGGTCGAAGTCCGCGCACGGGCCCAGCCCGTCCGCGATCCCCGAGCGCCGCTCGTAGAGCGCGTCGAGGAAGGCGTCGGCGCCCTCGCCGATCGAGGTGACCGCCCCCCGCCCGGTGATGACCACTGACCGGGTCGGCTTCGCCGACCCTCCAGGTCTCACATCGTCGCTCATTGAGTGCATTTGGTAGCCGCGCCGATGTTCGACCACGTTAAGCGGATGCCGTCTCCTGCTCGGCCCCGATCGACTGGATCAACCGCACAGCGTCGCCCACCGAAGCGACGCCCTCGAGCTTCTCGTCGACGATCTGGATGCCGTAGTGGTCCTCGAGGATGCGCACGACCTCGACGAGGTCGAGCGAGTCGACGTCGAGGTCGGCCCACGTCGTCTCCATCCCGGCGTCCTCGGCCCCCGGGACCTTGATCTGTGCAAGCGCGGAGCGAACCTGCTCCAGGATCTCGGTCTCGTTCATCGTTGGTCTCCTTTCATGCACCCAGCGCGCCATCGACGGCCAGGGTGCTTCCGTTGACGTACGCCGCGTCCTCCGAGCAGAGGAAGGCGACGGCGGCGGCCACTTCGTCGGGCCGCCCCATCCGGCCGGCTGGCACCTGCGCCAGCCACCCATCCGCCACTTCGGCGGTCATGCCGGTCTCGATCAGGCCCGGCGTGACCGCGTTGCAGGTCACGCCCTTGCGGGCCATCTCGCGAGCGATGGTACGCGTGAAGCCCAGCAGGCCGGCCTTGGCGGCAGCGTAGTTGGCCTGCCCGGGGTTGCCGCGCTCGGCCACGACCGACGACAAGTTGACGATGCGGCCAAACCGGGCCGGCAGCATCGAGCGCAGCGCGCGGCGGGTGCAGTGGAAGGCGCCGGTCAGATTGACGGAGATCACGGCCTCCCACTGCTCGGGACGCATGCGGATGGCCAGCCCGTCGTCGGTGCGCCCGGCGTTGTTGACCAGCGCCAGCACGGGCCCGGCTTCGCTCTCGATCGCGTCGAATGCGCGCTCGACGGCCTCGGCGTCGGCGACGTCGGCGCGGTAGTCGGCGCCGTTCCGGGACAGCGTGACCACCCGCCAGCCGTCGTCGCGCAGGCGCTCGGCGATGGCAGCGCCGATCCCGCGGCTGCCGCCGGTCACCACCGCAACTCCGTCCTCATGCGCAGACAAGCGCGCGCTCCTTCCAGCTGATGACCCCGGCCGCCCATACGAAGCCCGCGCCGAACGCGGCCACCGCCACCGTCGCGCCGGGAAGCAGGCGACCCTCGCGCTCAGCCTGCCAAAGCGCTAGCGGAATCGACGCCGACGAGGTGTTGGCGACGCGGTCGACATTGAGCGCCACCCGGTCGGCGGGCACGCCCACGGCAGCGGCCGCAGCCTCGACGATGCGGGAGTTGGCCTGATGGGCAACGAAGAGGTCGACGTCGCCGGCCTCGAGCCCGGCGCGCCGCAGCGCCGCCGCGGTGGCCTCGGCCATGCGCTGGACGGCGTGCCGGTAGACCTCGCGCCCCTGCATGCGCAGGAGCCGCTCGTCGCGCTCGGCGTAGAGCAGGTCGGCGTTGACGCCGTCGGAGTGCAGCTCGAACGGCGACACGCCGCGCTCAAGTTCGCCGGCGGCGACCACCACCGCGCCGGCCCCGTCTCCGAACAGCACCGCGGTCGAGCGGTCCTCGTAGTCGATCAGGCGCGAGAGCGCCTCGGCGCCGCACACGACGACGCAGCGGGCGCGGCCGCTCTCGATCAGCCCGGCGGCGTGGTCGAGCGCGTAGAGGAAGCCCGCGCAGGCGGCGTTGACGTCGAGCGCGCCGGCCTCCTGCGCGCCCAGGCGCGCAGCCACCTCGGGCGCCAGTCCAGGGGTGAGACGGTCGGGGGTGATCGAGGCGACGAGCACGCGGTCGACCTCCTCGCCGGCCCGCCCGGCGTCGCCCAGGGCCGCCGCGCAGGCGTCCACGGCCAGGTCAGCGAGCGTCTGCCTGCCGTTGATCCAGTGCCGTGTCTGGATGCCGGTGCGCTTGACGATCCACTCGTCGGTGGTGTCGAGGTGACCCTCGAAGTGCGCGTTGGCGATCATGTCCGGCGGCAGCGCCGCCCCCACGCCGAAGACGCCGGCCCGCGTCATGCCGCGGCCCTCAGCGTCCGCTTGACCAATCCCGCGAGCACCGCGCCCGGCCCCAGCTCGACGAAGCGCTCGACGCCGGCGGCGCGCAGCGCGAGGAGCGTCTCGCGCCAGCGGACCGGGCGGAGCAGGTTCTCCGCGAGCTCTGCGCGCACGTCGCCGAACGGCGCCGCGGTGCCGTTGGAGTAGACCGGGAAGCGCTGGCGCGTGACCGGCGTGTTGTCGAGCGCCGCCCGCAGGTCGTCCGCGGCGGGCTCCATCAGGCGCGAGTGAAACGCGCCGCCGACGTCGAGCACGCGGGCGCGTGCGCCGGCCTCGTCGGTGGCGACCGCGGCGGCCTCCTGGATCGCCTCAAGCGGTCCCGAGAGCACGAGCTGGCCGGGCGCGTTGTCGTTGGCGACCACCAGCCCGAGCCGGTCGGCAAGCGCGCGTACCGAGACGGCGTCGCCGCCAAGCATCGCCACCATCCCCCCCGGGGCGAGCTCCGCCGCGCGGTCCATCGCCTGAGCGCGCGCGTCGACCAGCCGCACGGCGTCCTCGAACGCCAGCGCGCCCGCCGCGACCAGCGCCGCGTACTCGCCGAGCGAGTGCCCGGCTGCCGCGGCGGCCTCGGGCCGGCCGGCGTCGTCCCACGCCGCCACCGAGCACAGGAACAGCGCCGGCTGCTGCGTGCGCGTGCCGGCGTCGAGCTGCGCGAATGGGTCGAACCCGAGCAGCTCGAGCCCGCGCTCGAACAGCGGCGAGCCGCGATGTGGCTCGTCCATGCCGTGGGCGTGGCTGCCCTGGCCCGGAAACAGGAGCGCCTGTGCTGCTGCCATTGAAGGCCATCGAACACCACGTCCGGCGCGCCGTTAGCGGCAGTTCGACACGGGAGCGATTTGTGTCAAACGGGTCCGCGCGGTCTGAGAGGATCAGCAGGTGATCCCCAAGCTCACGGGCTTCCCCGCCCGCTACTGGTGGGTGCTGCTGGTCAGCGGCATCCTCGCGCTGGTCGCCGGCGTGATCGTGCTGGTGTGGCCCGGGCGGACCCTGCTCCTGCTCACCGTCGTGGCCGCGTTCTGGCTCATCTTCTACGCCGCCATGCTGCTGGTCTCGGCCGTGATGGTGCACGGCCCGACCTCCGACCGCTTGGTGCGCGCCTCGCTGGCGCTGCTCTCGGGCATCGCCGGAGCCCTCATCCTCGCGCGCCCCGGCCAGGGGCTGCTTGCGGTTGCGCTGGCCTTCGGCATCTACCTGATCGCGTCGGGGCTACTCGCTCTCGTCCACGCGGGCATGATCCGCGAGGGCCGGGGCTGGAACATCTTCCGCGGCGTGCTCGACGTGGCCGCCGGGCTGATCGCGGTCGTGTGGCCCGACATCAGCCTGCTCGTCCTCGCCACCCTCCTGTGGATCTGGCTCGTGCTGAGCGGGTTCATGCAGATCGCGGGAGCCTTCGCGCTGCGCCGGCTGGAGAAGGAGCAGGGCCACGCCGCCGTCGTGCCCGGCCCGCCCGAGGTGCCGGCCGCGCCCGAGCCGCCGGCCGCGCCCACCGCCTGATCCGGCCGTATCCTTTCCCGACATGCACCGGCGGGACGACGGCGGCGTGGTCCGCACCCGCGCAGCCGCCCTTCCCGCCGAGGTGTACTCGAACGTCGCCGGATACCTGTCCCGGGCGTTGACGTTCTTCCTCCTCGGCGGCCTCCTCGGGCTTTATGTCGATCGCCTGCGCCAGGTCGACCGCGCGGCCCGGCGCCTTGCCGCGATCGTGGAGCAGACCGACGACGGGGTCGTCGTCTGCGCGCCGGACGGAACGATCACGGAATGGAACGACGGCGCCGCACGGCTGTTCGGGTACGGCGCCGCCGAGGCGGTTGGCGCGCATGTGGGCATCCTGGCGGCGCCCGAGCAGGCCGCCGAGCACCGCGAGATCGCCACCAAGGTGCTCGGCGGCGACCTACGGGAGCCGCTGCGGAGCGTCGGCGGCTTCGCCGAGCTGCTCGAGCAGCGCTACGGCGACCAGCTCGCCGGCGACGGGAGCCGCTTCCTCGGGTTCGTCCGCGAGGGCGTCGTGCGGATGCAGTCGATGATCTCCGACCTGCTCAGCTACTCGCGCGCCGGCCAGGCGAGGCTGCGCAGCGAGCCGACGGACGTCAATGAGCTCATCCGCGAGACCCTGTCCTCGCTCGACGCCGCTGTGCGCGACGCCGGCGCCGGCGTCCACGTATCGCAGCTCCCCACCGTCGTCGCGGACCGTGCCGCGCTGACGCAGGTCTTCGGCAACCTCGTCTCGAACGCCCTCAAGTTCAGCGACCGGGAAGCGCAGGTGCGGGCCGAGGTCTCGTCCCAGCCCGACGCGGAGGGATGGCGGTTCACGGTCGCCGACAACGGCCTCGGCATCGCGGCCGGGGACTCCGAGCGGGTCTTCCGCATGTTCGAGCGACTGCACGGAGAGGACGAGTACGGCGGGACCGGCATCGGCCTGTCGATCTGCCGGCGAATCGTCGAGCGCCACGGCGGCCGGATCTGCTGCGAGCTGCGCGCGGGCGGTGGGACGGCGTTCCACTTCACGCTCCCGCGATGAGCGTCCCCACCCACACCGCCCTTCGCCGCGTGCAGGCCACGCGCTACGCGACGGCGTTGCGCGAGGGCGGCTCGCTGCCGGGCCTGGTTGAGGCCGACGACGACGGCCTATACGTGGTCAAGTTCACAGGCGCCGGCCAGGGCCGGCGGGCGCTGGTGGCCGAGGTCGTCGTCGGCGAGCTGGCGCGCGCGCTCGATCTGCTCGTGCCCGAGCTGGTCGTCGCCGAGCTGGACCCCGAGCTGGCGCGCGCCGAGCCCGACTCCGAGATTCGCGACCTCGTCCGGGCCAGTCCCGGCGCCAACCTCGGCGTCGACTTCCTGCCGAGCGCGCTGACCTTCGTCCCCGCCGGCGGCTTCACGCCCGATCGGGCGCTCGCGGCCGACGTCGTCTGGCTCGACGCGCTTACCAACAACGTCGACCGCACGCCTCAGAACCCGAACCTGCTCATCTGGCACGGCCGGATGTGGCTCATCGACCACGGAGCCGCGCTGTTCCTGCAGCGCGAAGGGATGGATCCCGCAAGCCATGTCCTGCTGCCCTTCGCCGGATCGATCGCCGAGGCCGACGAGCGGCTGGCGCCGCGGGTGGATCGGGCGTTGCTCGAGCGGATCATCGGGCTGGTGCCCGCGGAGTGGAAGCCCGACGGCCAGATCGAGTACCTCGAGCGGCGCCTGGCGGCGCCGCGGACCTTCGTGCAGGCGGCGGAGCGTGCCCGCGCCGCGGCGTAACGCGTTCTCGTACGCGATCCTGCGCGTCGTGCCCTCGGTGGAGCGCGGCGAGCGCATCAACGCCGGCGTCGTGCTGTTCTGCCGCCAGCGCGGCTTCCTGGACGCGCGTGTGGCGCTGGACGAGCGGCGGCTTGCGGTCCTCGGGCCCGAGCTCGACGCCGGCGCGGTGCGTGCACACCTCGACGGGCTCGTGCGCGTCGCCGAGGGAGATCCGGCCGCCGGGCCGATCGCCGCGCTACCCCAGTCCGAGCGCTTCGGGTGGCTGGTGGCGCCGTCGAGCACGGTGGTCCAGCCGTCCGAGGTCCACACCGGCCTCTGCGAGGAGCCGGCGCGGACCCTGGACGAGCTGTTCGACCAGCTGGTTCGATGACAGTGCGCGCGGCGGCCAGCCGGCCACCGGCCGGCTGGACCGACGTGCGTAACTAGGCCGGCGCGCCGCGCACTACGCCGCCTGCGCCAGCGCGGGCTTGGGCTCGAGCGCCACGTCGAGCACCTCGCCGATCGTCATCACCGGGTGGAACGTCATCTCCTCGCGGACGTCCTCCGGCACGTCGTCGAGGTCGCCACGGTTGCGCTCGGGCAGGACCACGTCGGTCAGTCCCGCGGCGTGCGCGGCCAGCACCTTCTGCTTGAGCCCGCCGATCGGCAGCACCCGGCCCTGGAGCGTGACCTCGCCGGTCATGCCGACCGTGTGCCTGACCGGGCGGGCGGAGAGCAGCGACGCCAGGGCGGTGGTCATCGTCACACCGGCGCTCGGGCCGTCCTTGGGGATCGCGCCCGCCGGGACGTGGACGTGGAACTCACGATCGTCGAAGGCGCGCTCGTCGATGCCGAGCTCGTCGGCGTGCCCGCGCACGTAGCTGAGGGCGATGCGCGCCGACTCCTTCATGACGTCGCCGAGCTGGCCGGTCAGGACGAGCCCGTCCTTGCCCCTCATTCCGGTCGCCTCGACGAACAGCACGTCACCGCCGGTGCCGGTCACGGCCAGGCCGGTGGCCACGCCGGGCACCGCCGTGCGGATGGCCGCCTCCTGGAAGAACTTCTGCCGGCCCAGCGCCCCGCGCACGGCGTCGACGTCGACCTCGACCGGCGCCTGCACGGCTCCCGAGGCGATCTTCGTCGCGGTCTTGCGCAGCACCGTGCCCAGCTCGCGCTCGAGCTGTCGCACGCCCGCCTCGCGGGTGTACTCGCTGACGACCAGGCGCAGGACGTCGTCGCTGACCGCCACCTCGTCCTCGCGCAGGCCGTTGCGCTCGCGCTGGCGCGGCCACAGGTAGCCGCGGGCGATCGCCACCTTCTCCTCGACCGTGTAGCCGTCGAAGCGGATGACCTCCATGCGGTCCAGCAGCGGGCCGGGGATGGTCTCCGCGACGTTGGCGGTCGCGATGAACAGCACCTGCGAGAGGTCGAGCTCGACGTCCAGGTAGTGGTCGCGGAACGAGTGGTTCTGCGCCGGGTCGAGCACCTCGAGCAGGGCCGCCGACGGGTCGCCGCGCCAGTCGGCGCCGACCTTGTCGACCTCGTCGAGCATGATCACCGGGTTCATCGTCCCCGCGTCGCGGAGCGCGCGCACGAGCCGGCCCGGCAGCGCGCCGATGTACGTGCGCCGGTGGCCGCGGATCTCGGCCTCGTCGCGGACGCCGCCGAGCGACATGCGCACGAACTCGCGGTTGAGCGCGCGGGCGACCGACTCGCCGATCGAGGTCTTGCCGGTCCCGGGCGGGCCGATCAGGGTCAGGATCGCGCCGCTGTGCCGCGAAGCAGCCGGCTTGGCCGGCTGCGCACGATCATCTTCCCGCTTGTCGTCCTCGATCCCCCGGTCCTCCCGGAGCTTGCGGACGGCGATGTACTCGGTGATGCGGTCCTTCACGTCCTCGAGCCCGGCGTGGTCTGAGTCGAGCACCTCGCGGGTGTGGACCGGATCGAGCTTGTCGTCCGAGGTCTTCGACCACGGCAGCGCGATCAGCCAG
>JBJMKX010000001.1:0-45797 GCA_045805605.1 Solirubrobacteraceae bacterium | reverse complement strand
GGGCGCGTAGCGGACGAGCTCGGAGACCTCGCGGATGGTCAGCCAGGGGAAGCCCGAGCGGTCCTCGCTCTGCACCCAGGCGAAGCGCCGGTCGCCGGGCAGGCCGGCCCAGTCCAGCGCCGAGACCTCCAGCCGCTCCCCGGCCATCGACTTGACCGGGTAGCGCCACAACTCGCGGACGTGGCCGAGCGGCTCGGGCATCGCCCAGACGCTACGCGCTCGTTTTCCACCCCCGGGGGACCGGGCAGCCCGAAGGGAGAACAAGCGAGAGGAGCCCGATGCCCTGGGACGAGATCAAGCCACGCAAGTTCGCCGCCTTCGACAAGGAGCTCGACGGGATCTCCAAGCAGACCATGGAGGACCACTACAAGCTCTACGAGGGCTACGCGAAGAAGGTCAACGAGTGCCGCAAGATCCTCAACGAGTTCGACTACGCCGAGATCGAGGGCAACCAGGTCTACTCGCCGCTGCGCGCCGTGTCGGTCGACTACACGTTCGCGCTGCTCGGCTACAAGAACCACGACCTCTACTTCGGCCACCTCGGCGGCGACGGCGGCGAGCCCGAGGGCCGCTTCGCCGAGCTGCTCGAGGACGAGTTCAAGCCCGGCGGCGTCGCCGGCTGGAAGGATGCCGTGCGCAAGGGGGCGTCGTCGGCGCGCGGCTGGGTAATGGTCGGCTACGACCTCAACGACGGGTCGATCTTCAACTACATCATGGACACCCAGAACCTCTGGGCGGTCTACAACATGGTCCCCGTGCTGGCGCTCGACGTCTACGAGCATGCCTACGCGCGCGACTTCGGGGCGACGCCCGACGGGCGCAAGCAGTACGTCGAGGCGTTCTTCCGGAACATCGACTGGGATCACATCAATCGCCAGCTCGCGCAGGCGGAAGGGGCGCGCGAGGGGGCGCATGCGGTTGGGACGGAGCCGAAGGGCTGAACTGAAGGCGTCAGGCATCAGGCGTCAGGCATCAGGGCGAGGGCCCGGCCTGACGCCGTTCCTGATGCCTGAAAACTGATGCCTGATGCCTAGGAAGCCGCGCGCTTCCGCCGCTGCGAATACGTCCGGAAGACGACGTCCCACCAAGGGGCCGAGATCCCGTACCCCTTCGTGTGATCCTGAAAGTGATGCCGCATGTGCAGCTCGCGCAGCTTCTTGCCGAGCGCCGACTTCGGCATCCGGTGATGGACGTAGTAGTGGGTCATGTCGTAGGCCAGGTAGCCGGCGAAGAAGCCGGTGGCCACGGCGAACGCGCCGCCGAGCGGAAGCACCGCCCAGAACAGCAGGAAGAACAGGGCGCTCAGCGGCACGCTGACCGACGGCGGCATGACCAGCCGCAGCGGGTCGTTGGGATGGTCGTGGTGGACGCCGTGGATGATCCAGTGCAGCCGCGCCCCGATCCCCTTCTCGGGCTCGAAGTGGAAGACGAAGCGGTGGATCGCGTACTCGCTGAGGGTCCAGAACAGGTAGCCGCCGAGCGCGTATCCGATCGCCTCGAGCACGCTGAGGCGCTCGAGCGCCAGCACGGCAAAGACGGTAATTGCCGGCACGAAGATGGCCGGGACGACGGCGGGATGGACGCGCGACAGCTTGTCGAGCAAGCGCGACTCGAACATCGGCGGCGAGGCCTTCAGGGCGTCGGCGCGGCGCGATGGATGCGTCTCGGTGCTCACGCGGCGGAATGCTAGTACGACGTACGATGCCTTCGGTGAGCGATGTCGGCCGCCTGACGCCGATCGTCCTGGCGGTGGCCGGGCTGGTGCTGTTCGTCGTCGCGGCGGCCGCCGGCTCCAACGCCCTCTACGGTGCGGCCGACCTGCTCGTGGGCGCGGCGCTCGCCCTGTTCGCGCTGGCGCCCCAGCCGCCGGACGTGCGCTCGGAGGCGGCGGTGCGGGGCGGCCTCGGAGTCGCCGCAGCGGCGGCCGTCATCGACGGCGTGCTCACGATCTCGGACCATGTTGGAACTGCCACGAGCGTCCTCACCTTCGTGATCGTGGCCGGCCTCGTCGTGGCCGTCCTCGGGCGCGGCCTCCGCCGCTGAATCGAACGGATGGCACGCGGCCGACGGGGTAGCGGTTTCCCGCGGCGGGGCTCGCCCACGGACCCGTCAGACGGGGACGGACCGGGGGGAACCGCCGCAGCTCTGCGATGTGCCCCTCCCAATCGGCCCTTGTCGTGCGCGTTTCCCTTCATACAGTGTCTGGCAGGCGACCTTAGGGAGGTGCCCGTCTCACCGATGTCTCCCGTGCGCGCCGCCGTCGACAACGATGTCGAGGCGACGCAGACCGATGCCGCCCGCGCCGCAGAAGAGCGCCGGCTGTTCCTCCGCCTGCAGCGGTTCGGCGACCGCACGGCGCGCGACCAGCTGGTCGAGCGGTTCATGCCGCTGGCGGCCCAGCTCGCACGGCGCTACCGCAACACCAGCCAGTCGTTCGAGGACCTGCTCCAGGTCGCCAACCTCGGCCTCGTGCAGGCAGTCGACCGCTTCGACGCCGACCGCGGGCTGCGGTTCTCGTCGTTTGCCGTGCCGACCATCCTCGGCGAGCTTCGCCGCCACTTCCGCGATACCGGCTGGGCGGTCCGCGTACCGCGCGCCGTCCAGGAGAACGTGGCCAAGGTCCGCGCGACCCAGACCAAGCTCTCCGCTCGGCTCGGCCGGGCGCCCACGCCGGCGGAGATCGCCGACGCCACCGGCCTCGACCACGAGGCGGTGCTCGAGAGCCTGGAGGCCGCCGATGCCTTCCAGGCCTCGTCGCTGGACGCGCCCGGCCGCGGGACGCACGACGACGATGCGGCGGCGCTGCTCTCCGCCGTGCCGGTCCACGACCAGCGCTTTGAGCTCGTCGAGTACGCGAGCGTCGTCCGCGGCACCATGGCCGCGTTGCCCGAGCGCGACCGCGAGGCGATTCGCCTGCGCTTCGGCCAGGACCTGACCCAGGACGAGATCGCGCAGCGGCTGGGGATCTCACAGATGCAGGTGTCGCGCCTGCTGCGGCGCGCGCTCGAGCGCCTCCGCACCGTCGCCGAGGCCTCGACGCTCGACTGAGCGCGCCTAGACCGGGTTCTCGGTCGCCTCAGCAACTACGCGCAGCCGGTCCAGGCTGCGCCGCAGCAGCCGGGAGACCTGCATCTGCGAGACGCCCAGCCGCTCGGCGATCTCGGTCTGCGTCAGGTCCTCCGCGAAGCGCAGGCGCAGGATCGCGCGCTCGCGCTCGGGCAGCGCCCGCATCGCGCCGGCGACCGACTCGCGGTACGTGATCAGCTCGTACCGGCCCTCCTCCTCGCCCAGCGTGTCGAGCAGCGACAGGTCCTCGTCGCCGTCGGGATCCTTCTGGGGGCGGTCGAGCGAAAGCGCGTCGTAGCCGTGCCGCACGCCGAACGCCTCGGTGACCTCCTCCTCGGTCAGATCGAGCTTTCTCGCGATGTCTGCGGCGGTCGGCGCCCGGTTGAGCTTCGTGCTCAGCTCGTCGACGGCGCGCTCGACGAGCAGGAAGCGCTCCTGCAGGCCGCGCGGCATGTGAACGGCCCAGCGGGTGTCGCGGAAGTGGCGGCGCAGCTCGCCGAGGATCGTCGGGACCGCGAACGACCGGAACGCCAGGCCCCGCTCCGGCTGGAAGCGCTCGAGCGCATTGAGCAGGCCGACGTTTCCGACCTGGACGAGGTCCTCGAACCCCTCGCTGCCCGAGTTGTAGTGGGCGGCGAGCCGGCGGACGAGGCTCTGGTAACGGTGGACAAGCGCCTCACGCGCTGCCGGGTCGCGGGTCTGCGCGTAACGGCGATGCAGGTCCTTGGTGCCGTCCCGGCCGGCCTCTTCGACCGCCAAGACCGTGGCAGGGGTTTCTTCGAGCAGGGCAGAAGACATGGTTTGCTACGACCTCGCTTTCCTTGATACTTCCGAGGTCCGCGCGCCGCCTCCCAGGGGAGCCGGCGCCCCACGTCCCTGGACTTCTTCTTGTTGTGGCGTACCCCCTTCGCCACCCCCAAAACAGCGCCCGTCAAGGGGGTTACACGCCTCCGTCCCGGCTTTGCACCGCCTCCAGTGCCGCCGCCTCGCTCGTGAACACGCTGCCCCACGCCACGCGCCCGTCCACGACGCGCCAGGCGAACGCGACGGGGTCGTCGGCCACCAGGCTCGTCGCGCGCGCCCGCGCGTAGACCCTGCCGGTCACGAGCACGTGCCCGGCGACCTCCTCGACCGCGCCGACGGTGACGTCGAACTGCCGCCAGGTGTCCCGCACGTCGCGCAGATACGTCCGCATGCCATCACCGCCGCGGTAGACGCCGCGGGCAGCCGCCTCCGTCGACAGCGGCTCGAAGGTGAAGTCGTCGGCGACCATCGCCGCCACGGCGTCGCCGTCGCGCCGGATCAAGGCGCGAAGGAGCTCCGACACGACGGCGGCATCCTTCCCCACAGGGAGGTTCTACCGGAGCGGCCGCAGCGCGGCGATGACCTCATCGGGCTCGATGCGCAACAGGCCCGGATCGGGGGCGCCGGCGTGCGGATCGCCGGTGCTTCCCTTCCACAGCACGACGTGGCGATCGCGCCATGCCGTCGGCGGCCCCCAGAGCGCCGGCGGCGTCGGGCCGAACAGGGTCACCGAGGGGGTTCCGAACGCGGTGGCGAGGTGGGCGACGCCGGTGTCTCCGGCCACGACGGCGCCGGCGCCGGCGACGATCTCGGCCAGCTCGCGCAGGTCGGTGTGGCCGGCGAGTACGGCCGCGCCGTCCAGGCCGGCTCCGTCCGCCACCCGGTGGGCCAGGCCCGCCTCCGCCGGTCCGCCGGTGACGACGACGCGCCGGCCGGCCGCCCGCTCGGCCGCCGCGACCTTCGCCCAGCGGTCGGGGGGCCAGCGGCGCGCGGGGCTCGCGGCGCCGGGGTGGATGACCGTCGCGCCGTGCGACCCGGCCGCTGACGGGAGCCGCAGGTTGGTCGGGTCGGCGGGGATGCCGTACTCCTGCAGCAGCCGGCACCAGCGCTTCACCTCGTGCTCGTCCGGGCGCCACGCGGGCGCTCCCGCCGTCTCGGGAACCTCGGCGTGCGCAAACGCGATCAGTCGGCGCGGCCGCGCCTCGACGAGAACGCGGTGGCTCTGCGGACCCCGCCCGTGCAGGTTGACCGCGACGTCGGCACACTTGGCCGCCTCGGACAGCGGCTGCAGGGGGTGCGCCGCCAGCACCGCGTCCACCGCCCCGGTCAGGAGGGCCAGCGGCTCCAGGGCAGCGGGGGCCGCGAGCACCACGCGATGGGCGCGATTGGTGCGATGCAAGGCGCGCAGGGCGGGCACCGCGGTGAGCAGGTCGCCGACGCCGAGCGCGCGCAGGACGAGCAGTGTGCGCGCCACCGGCTACGGCGGCCAGGACGACTCGACCGCTGGCGTGATCACCAGCTCGCGCAGCTCGCAGCCGGCGGGCTGGCGCAGCGCGAACAGGATCGCCTGCGCCACGTGCGCCGGGTCGTTGAGGGTGGCGTCGGCCGGCGGCTTGTAACGCTCGTCGCGCGCGTCGAAGAAGTGCGTGGCCATGCCGCCGGGGCTGAGCATCGTCACCCCGACGCGCCCCGCCGTCTCGTCGGCGAGCGCGCGGCTGAAGCCGATCACGCCGAACTTGCTCGCGCAGTAGGCCGTCGCATCGGACACCGCCTTGTGTGCCAGGGTCGAGGCCACCGTGACCACGCGTCCCGCGTTGCGTTCCAGGACGGGCAGCGCGGCGCGCACGACCGCGGCGGTGCCGAGCAGGTTGATCGTCACGATCCGGTCCCACGTGTCGCCCGCCACGTCGTCGAGCCGCCCGGGCACGTCGATCGCCGCGGCGGTGACGACGCCGCGCACGTCGTCGTGGCGATCGAGCACGTGCGCGACCGCCTGCTCGGCCTCGCGGGGGAAGGCGAGATCCACGAGCTCTCGGTCGAAGCCGTCTTCGGGCTCGTTGCGGTCGAGGACGACGGCGGTGCCGCCGGCGTCGCGGACGGCCCGCGCGGTGGCGGCGCCGAGCCCCGACGCGCCGCCGGTCACGATCACCGTTCCCAGGCCGTCAGGCGGTTGCATCCACCATCCTTTCGATCAGGCGGGAGCTCGAGCGTCCCGCGATGTACGGAAGCACCAGCGCCTGGCCGCCCCACGAGGCGACGAGCTCGGCCTCGGGCAGCTCGGCGCCCGCGTAGTCACCGCCCTTGACCCACACATGCGGGCGGAGCCGGTGCAGGACGGCCTCGGGCGTGTCCTCGTCGAAGACCGCAATGGCGTCCACGCTCTCGAGCGCCTCGAGCACTGCCGCGCGGTCGCCCTGCGCGCAGAGCGGACGGTCGGCGCCCTTCAGCCGGCGCACGGAGGCATCGGAGTTCAGGCAGACGATCAGGCAGTCGCCCAGGCGGCGGGCGCGTGCAAGCAGCGCGACATGGCCGGCGTGCAGCACGTCGAAGCACCCGCCGGTGGCGACCACCGTGCCGCCGCGGGCATGAACGTCGCGGGCCAGCGCGAACGCATTGGGCGTTGGGCGTTGGGCGTTGGGCGTTGTGCGTTGGGCGTTGGGCGTTGGGCGTGCGGTCGCGGCCCCGCCCGCGGCCACGAACGCGGTCGCCGCCGCCACCGCGGCCACGACCGCCTCCGACGGCAGGGCACCGGCACCGAGTGCCGCCGCGGCCGTGGAGGCGAAGCGGTCACCGGCGCCGCACGGGTCGCCGCCGCGCACGGGTTCGGCGGGCACGAGCAGCGGGGCGCCGCCGCCGTGCGCCAGCAGTGCGCCGCCCGCTCCGAGGGTCAGCGCGACCGCCACGGCACCCCAGCGGTCGCGGACGTGCGCGGCGACCGCAGCGGGTGGGGCGTCGTCGTCGGCGCGGGCGAACCGCCGTCCCTCGGCCTGGTTGGGCGTGGCGAGGGTGACGCCGGCCACCGGCTCGGGGCCCTTCGGATGCGGGTCCCAGACGACCGGTGTCGCGGCCGGGAGGGCGGCCAGCGCTTCGCGCACGGCGGGTTGGGCTGCCACCCCGCGGCCGTAGTCGGAGACGAGGACCGCGCGGGCGTCGCGCAGCGCCTGCAGCGCGGCCGCGTCCGGCTGCCCCACGGCGGCGCCGCGCCCGCCGCGGTCAAGCCGCGCCACCGGGCGCGCCCCGGCGAGCACCCGGACCTTCTCGGGCGTCGGTCCGTCAAGGGCAAGCGGGAGCAGCTTGACGCCGCGCTGCGCGATCGCGGCGCGCAGCTCGTGACCGGCCGCGTCGTCGGCGACCGCGGCGACGAGCGTCACCTCGTGGCCGTCGGCGGCCGCGAGCGCAGCCGCCAGGCCGGCGCCGCCCGGCCGGACCGTCTCGCCCTCGACGTCGACCACGGGGACCGGCGCGTCCGGGGCCAGGCGCTCCGCCCGGCCGGCGACGTCGCGATCGAGCAGGACGTCGCCGACGACGACGAGCCGGCCTGTCACCGCTCCTCCTCCAAGTCCGGCAGGGCGCGCTCCACGGCGTCGCAGAGCACGTGCACGAGCACGAGGTGCACCTCCTGCACCGTGGCGGTGGTCGGCGCGTCCACCGCCAGCGCAGCGTCGCACGCCAAGGCCAGCGGGTTGGGCGGCGGACCGGTGAGGCCGAGGGTCCGCAGCCCGCACAGGTGCGCCGCCTCCACTGCGCGCAGGACGTTGGCGCTGCGCCCCGAGGTGCTCAGCGCGACCAGGACGTCCCCCTCGCGCCCGTGCGCGTTGACCGCCCGCGCGTACGCCGTGTCGGCGCCGTAGTCGTTGCCGATGGCGGTCAAGCTCGCGGTGTCGACGTGCAGCGGGATGGCCGACAGCGGGCGCCGCTCGCAGCGGTAGCGGCCGACGAGCTCGCCGGTGAGGTGCTCGGCCTGCGCCGCCGACCCGCCGTTGCCGGCCGCGAGCAGGCGGCCGCCGCCGCAGAGCACGGCGGCGATCTCGATCCCCCAGTGCTCGACCCGCTCGAGCGCGGCGTCGGACAGCGTGCCGAGCGCGTCGTGCAGCGCGCGCACGTGCTCGGCCGACTCGGAGCGCAGCGGCGCGAGACTCATGCCGTCACCTCCGCGGGTAGGGCCACCACCGGGCGGCGGCGAAGCGGGACGCCGACGAGGTCGCAGTAGACATCCAGCGTGGCCGCGGCGATGCCGTCCCAGCCGTAGCGCCGTCGCGCGCGCCAGGCGCCGGCCCCGCCCAGCGCGCCGCGCCGGGCGTCGTCGGCCAGCAGCTCGCGGAGGGCGCGCGCGAGGCGGTGCGGGTTGCGCGGGGGCACGTGGACGCCGGTGACGTCGTGGACGACGGTGTCGATCATGCCTCCGACGGCGCTGGCCACCACCGGGCGGCCGCACGCCATCGCCTCGAGCGGCACGATCCCGAACGGCTCGTACCACGGCACGCACGTGACGACGTCGGCCGAGCGGAGCACCGCCGGCATGTCGGTTCGGTCGACCTGGCCGAGGAACGTGACCCGATGGCGGACGTGGAGCCCCGCGGCGAGCGCCATCAGGCGACGCGCGTTGGGGTCGTCGGCCAGCGTCTCGCGCGGGCCGCCGCCGGCGACGAGCAGCTCGACCCCCGGCAGCTCGGTCAGGGCTCGCACCACGTCGTCGATGCCCTTGCGCTCGACAAGCCGCCCGGCGGCGACCAGACGCGGCCGCTTGCCGCGCGCCAGGGCCGCGCCACGGGGCGTGAACCGCTCGACGTCGACCCCGCACGGGATGACGGTGATGCGTCGCCGGTCGGCGCCCAGCCGGACGAGCTCGAAGACCTCGTCGCTGCAGGTGGCGACGATGCGCCGGGCGCGGCGCATGACCGACGCCTCGAGGTCCAGGCGCTGCGGCGGGCTGGTATCGGCGGCACCCTGGTGACGGCGCTTGACCGCGCCGAGCGCGTGGAACGTCTGCACGACCGGGATTCCCAGCGGCTCGGCGGCGCGCAGGGCCGCGTGGGCGGACATCCAGAAGTGGGCGTGGACGACGTCGGGCCGCTCGCGCTCCCACTGCTCGCGCAGCTGCGCCGCGAAGGCGTCCATGTACGGCAGCAGCTCGTCCTTGGGGATCGGCTTGGGCGGGCCGGCCTCGACGTGGTCGACCTCGGCGCCGCGGGCGAACTGCACGCGCCGCGGCGCGGCGGCGTCGTCGCGCCGGGTATGGACGACGACGCGGACGCCGCGCGCGCCGAGGCGCTCGGCCAGGGCGGCCACGTGGACGTTCTGGCCGCCGGCGTCCTCGCCGCCGAGGACGGCCAACGGGCTTGCGTGCTCCGAAACCATGGCCACTCTCATCCGACCACCTCCTCGAGCAGGTCGTCCCAGTCGTCGAGGAACCGCTGGAGGCCGTAGCGCTCGAGCGCGGCGACGCGGCCGCGCAGCCCGAGCTCGCGCGCCTCGTCGGGGTCGGCGATCAGGCGCTCGATGCCGGCGCGCAGCTCGTCGACACGGGTCGAGACGATGCCGGCATCCGGCGGCACCGCGTCGGGCACCTCGGTCGTCGCCAGCGCGACGACCGGCACGCCCAGGTGCATGGCCTCGAGCAGCGTGAGCCCGAGCGACGTCCACCGGATCGGGTGCAGGTAGGCGCGGCGGCGTGGGAGCTCACGGTGCAGCACCTCCTGCGGCGGGTCGTCGACGCCGCCGAGGGCGCCCGCGTCAATCCCGAACAGGTCGAACGGCACGGTGCCGTTCAAGCGCGGCAGCAGGTCGGTCCCGGTCACGCGGCCGCGGCGGCGCGCCTCGTTGATGGCCACCGCCACGCGCGGGAGCTCGCCCGTGTACCGGTAGCCCGGATCGACGATGCCGTGCTCGATCACCCGGGTCGGGCTCGGGGCGCAGTCCCAGAACAGGTCGTTGAAGTACGTGACGTGGACGATCGGAAGGAACCCCGCAGCGGGATGGCGCATGTCGGCGATCCGCCCCTGGGGCGCGTTGTGCTCGACGTAGACGGCCGGGAGGCCACGGCCGGGCCGACGCCCGAGCCACCCCTCGCAGAGCGCGACCTCATGCGGGCGCTGGATCACGACGACGTCGACGTCGTCGGCGTCGAGCTGCGCCGGCGTCACCTCGCGCGCGTTGTCCGGCCAGTTCCAGGTTCGCGCCCGGCCGCGGCCGTCGGGGCCGCGGTCGGGCAGGACCGGGATCAGGTAGTCGTGGTCGCCCTGGACGAAGGCGGTGGTCCAGGAGCCGTGGACGTGCCAGAGGAGGATCCTCATGCCGCCACCTCGACCGGGCGAGGGGCGAGCTCGTCGAGGGCAGCGACCACGTCCTCGACGGTCACCCGCTCGAGGCACGGATGACCCTCCACCGGACAGATCCGCGCGCGGCAGTCGGCGCAGGGCACCGGCGCGTACAGCAGGACGCGCGGCACGCCCCACGGACGCCATCGCACGGCGGGGACGGTGGGCGCGAACAGCGAGACGACCGGCGTCCCGACCGCGGCGGCCAAGTGCGCCGGGCCGGTGTTGGCGACGATCACTGCCTCGGCGCCGGCGAGCACCGCGGCGAGGCCGCCGAGATCGGTGCGGCCGCCGAGGTCGATGGCGCTACCTGCCACCTTCGCCGTCAGCGCCCGCTCGTCGGGAGCGCCGGTGACCACCACGGCGCGGCCCTGCGCCGCCAGGGCGCGCACGAGGTCCGCATGGCGGTCCGGGCTCCACGCCCGCGCCGGCACCGATGCGCCTGGATGCACGACGACATACGGCCGCGGCAGGTCGACGGGCGGCGGTGCGACGCGGGCGGCGAGCCGTCCGTCGTCGCCCTCAGGGAGCGCAAAGCCGGCCGCGGCGGCAAGCGACAGCGCGCGCTCCACTTCGTGGATGTCGTCGTCGACCCGGTGGCGCAGGTCAAGCAGCGAGCCCGGGTAATCGATGGAGATCGCGCCGATCCACGGCACGCCGGCCAGCCGCAGCACGAGCGCCATGGGAAGCGCGCTCTGATGAAACGACGTGAAGATCACGGCGCGGTCGACGCACAGCGCCTCCACGCGCTCGACGAGGCCGGCGATCTCCGAGCGCTTCACCGCGACTGGCTCGGGATCGATCCACGGAGCGTGGAAGCAGAGCAGCTCGTCCACTGCCGGCAGGAGCTCGGCGGCGGCCCGGCCGCGCGGCCCGCACAGCAGTGTGAGGCGCTCGGCGCCGGCGCGCAGGGCCCGCAGCGCGGGGCCGGTGACGAGGACGTCCCCGAGCGAGTCGGAGCGGACGGCCAGGACGTGGCCGGTCATAGCGCCAGCTCCACCGCGGCGACGAGATCGGGCGCGACCTCCGGCGCCGCTGCCACTTCCTCGGCCCGCGTGCGCCCGTTCGGCACGAGGATCCCGCGCGCCCCCACCGCCGCGGCCGCCTCGATGTCCGCCGCGATGTCGCCGATGACCACGCACGCGCTCGGATCGACCCCGAGCTGGTCGGCGGCGTCGAGCACCAGGCCCGGCGCGGGCTTGCGGCACGAGCAGCCGTCGCCGGGGCCGTGGGGGCAGATCGCCCAGGCGTCGAACCGGCCGAGCAGCTCCTCGACCCGCGCGTTGACCGCCTGCAGCTGGCCGGGGCTCACGAGCCCCCGGGCCACGCCGCTCTGGTTGGAGACCACGCCGACCGGCACGCCGATCTCGCGCAGGCGCGCGACCGCGGTCGCCGCGCCGGGCATCGGCGCCACGCGGCCGGGGTCGTCGTTGTACGGGACGTCGACCACGAGCGTGCCGTCGCGGTCCAAGAGCACCGCTGCCGGCGGCCGTGACGGCCGCCGGCGCGGCTGCGGCGCGCGACCGGCGTCGGCCAGACGCGACCGGCGGCGCGCCAGCCCCCGCAGCCGATGGAACGTGGCCGCGGGAGGTATGAGCACGCTCGTGACCGCCATGGTCAGCACCTCGTCGAGCGTGCGCGGGCCGGGAGCGATGCGCGCGGCGGCAAGCTCGGCGGTGCCGCCGGCCCAGCCCGCCGCGGCCACGGCGCTCAAAAGCGGGCGGCGCGCCACTCCGGCAGCGAGCGCCAGAGCGCCGGAGGCGGTGATCGCGGCATGGCAACGCATCCGACCGCGCGGCGCGCCGGCCCGCTCGCGCCATCCGGGCCCGTGCAGGGCGTTCATGAGCACGTCGTCGGCGTTGCCGGCCTGCTTGCGGACCGACACCCAGCGGTCAGCCGTGCCCGTCGGGTGGATGACGTGGCGGCGGCCGCGCTCGATCCTCCAGCCGGCGTCGACGAGGCGCAGGCCGAGGTCGGCATCTTCGCGGTAGGCGCGCGGGAAGCGCTCGTCGAAACCGCCGACGTCGGCGAGCGCGGCGCGGCGCACGGCCAGGTCGGCGGTGATCCAGCGGGCGTCCTCGAGCCCGGCGACGGACCGCTCCCAGTCCGTGGCCCGGCGGTCGCGCGGGCGGGGGACGCGGACCTGACCCTGCACCGCGGCGACAGCGCGATTGGCGGCGGCGAGGTCGGCGGCGAGGTCGGCGGTCCAGGTGGCCGACGGCACCACGTCGTCGTCGAGGAAGGCGACCCACTCGCCCCGTGCCGCCCGCCAGCCGACATTGCGTGCGGCCGCCGGACCGGCGCCGGTGCCGCGCAGCACGTGCAGCCGAGGCCGCACGTCCGCGGGCGGATGGCCGACCTCGATCGGCCCGTCCGCCTCGGGCCCTCGGTCGTCGACCACGATCACCCGGCCGGGACCACCGGACGTGCCGCTCAGCCCGGCCAGCAGCGCAGGCAGCGACTGGCGCCCGGTCGAGGGGATCACGACGTCGAACGTCATGCCCGCCCCCTTGCCGCCCGCTCGCCATCCAGGCTCGCCGGAATGGGCGGCGCGGGCGTCGTCCAGCTCTCCAGCGCCGGCTGCGCGCCGCGTTGCGCGGCCGCGCCCCGGGCCACGGTGAACGGCCCGAGCACGAGCAGGTCGACGGGCGCCGACCCGAAGAGCTCGAGCGCGTCGCGCGGGCTGTCGACCATCGGCCGGCCCGCCGTGTTCAGCGAAGTGTTGACCACGACCGGGACACCGGTCCGGGCACAGAACGCATCGAGGACCGCCGCCATCAGCGGCTCGTCCGATCGGTCTACGGTCTGGATGCGCGCCGTCCCGTCGACGTGCACGACGGCGGGCATCCGCTCCGCCCATCCGGAGCGCACGCGGTGGACGAAGAGCATGTACGGGCTGGGCAACGGCCCGCCCTCGAACAGCTCGGCGGCCCGCTCGACCAGGACCATCGGCGCGACCGGTCGAAACTGCTCGCGGCCCTTGACGTCGTTGAGGCGCTCGAGCTGGGCACGGTCGCGCGGGTCGGCAAGCAAAGAGCGATGGCCGAGCGCGCGCGGGCCGAACTCGCTGCGGCCCTGGAACCACGCGACGATGCCGCCAGCGGCCAGCGTGTCGGCCACGGTGCCGGCGAGGTCTTTGGGGCGGCCGTAGGGAACGCCGGCCGTGCGCAGCGTCCGCTCGAGGTCGGCGTCCTCGAAGCCGCGCCCCAGCGCCGCGGTCGACATGGGGACGACTCGGTCGCCGTCCTCGGCCGCGAGGTACAGCGCCGCCCCCAGGGCGGTGCCGGCGTCGCCCGCAGCGGGCTGGACCCAGACGTGCTCGAACGGACCCTCCTCCCAGATGCGGGAGTTCGCCACGCAGTTCAGCGCGACGCCGCCGGCCAGGGTCAGCGCCGCGTCGCCAGTCTGCTCGTGCAGCCATCCGGCCAGGTCGAGCAGCACCTCCTCCAGGCGGCGCTGAACGCTGCAGGCCAAGTCGGCACGGTCGCCGTCGAAGGCGGCGAAGTCGACGTCGTCGACGCGGAAGCCGCCGTCCTGGTGGGCCCAGACGCGCTCGCGCAGCTCGGGCAGCCACCGCGGCTCGCCGTAGGAGGCCAGCGCCATCACCTTGTACTCGTCCGACCCGCGGGCGAAGCCGACGTACTCGGTGAGCGCCTCGTAGAGGAGGCCGAGCGAGTGCGGGAGCTGCTGGGTGGCGAGCACGCGCAGGCCTCCGCCCGACACGCGCCCCGCCAGGTGGGAGGCCGCCTCGCCGCGGCCGTCCAGCACGAGGACGCTGCACTCGTCGTACGGCGATGCGGCGTAGGCCGACGCGGCGTGGGCGACGTGGTGCGGCACGAAGCGCACGACACTCGGGTCCAGACCGGGCAGCGCCGTGCGGAGGAACAGCGGCGCGCGGCGCGCATAGAGGGTGCGAAGGCCCTCCCAGTCGCCGGCGGTGATGTCGGGACCGGGTGGCTGCGCAAGCGCGGGGTCGTAGGAGTACGCCACCGCGTCGAGCTCGGCTGGCTCGATGCCGGCGTGCTGCAGGCACCAGCGCGCCGCCTGGTCGGGCTGCTCCCACGCCGAGAACGGCACCGCCGCCTTGCCGTGCTTGCGCCGCGAGAAGCGCTCCTCCTCGGCGGCGGCGACGATTTCGCCGTCCACCACCAATGCTGCTGCCTGGTCGTGGAAGGCAGCGTTGATGCCCAGGACGCGCATTTTGGTCACCGTCCTGTCAAAGTGCTCCCGGAAGCGTCTCGAGCCATTGCGCTAAGGCCTGCTCGGTCGAAGCGCTGCGGAAAACCGCTTCTCCTCGTCCGGGTAAGAGAAGTGACACGTGCGGTGGTACGTTGCGTACGACCAGCGCACCGTGCACCCCGCCCCTGATCCGCCGGACCCGCCTGTCGTCGTCATCGGTGCGTCCGCCGGCGGCGTGGAGGCGCTCGTCAAAGTCGTGTCCGGTCTCGACCCGAGCGTGGAGGCGGCGGTGATCATCGTGCTCCACCTGCCGGCCACCGGCAACAGCGTGCTGCCGGACATCCTGCGCCGCGCCGGCCCGCTGCCCGTGGTCAGCGCAACCAATGGGCAGCCGCTCGAGCCGGGGTGCATCATCGTCGCCCCGCCCGACCACCACGTGCTGGTGGACGACGGCAAGATCGTGCTCGACCGCGGGCCGCGCGAGAACGGATCGCGCCCCGCGGCCGACCCGCTCTTCCGCAGCGCGGCCCGCGCCCGCGCGACCAGGGTCATCGGAGTGGTCCTGTCGGGGGCGCTCGACGACGGGGTGGCGGGGCTGCGCGCGATCAAGGAGGCCGGCGGCGTGGCCGTCGTCCAGGACCCCAACGATGCACTCACAGCGAGCATGCCGGCGACCGCACTCGCCCACGTCCCCGTCGACCACGTGGTGCCCGCGGGCGGGCTGGCGCAGCTCCTGCTACGACTTGTGCGCGAGGTAGCCGCCCGCACAGCCGACGTGAAGCAGAGCACCGACAATCCCAACGACGAGAGGGAGATCAGGTCGCCGGACGAGATGCGAGGTCCGCCGAGCTCGCTGACGTGCCCGGAGTGCGGCGGCGTGATGTGGGAGGACGGCCGGGGCGACCTCCTGCGGTTCCGTTGCCACGTCGGGCACTCCTACTCGGCCGAGTCGATGCTCGAGCTGCAAGGCGACTCGGTCGAGACGGCGCTGTGGACCGCCCTGCGCGTGCTCCAGGAGCGCATGCACTTCCTTGACGGCCTCGCCAACCGGCAGCGCAAGCGCGGCAACCAGTACGCGGCGCGCGGCTTCGATCGGCGGGCGCGCGCGGTGCAGCAGCGAGTGGAGATCCTGCGGCGCGCGATCGCGCGCGGCGAGACGGCCGAGTCCGAGGTCGCATCGTGACCGACCGCGCGCCGACGCAGGAGGCGGAGGCCGAGGCCTTCGAGACGCTGCTCGAGTTCCTCAAGCTCAACCGCGGCTTCGACTTCACCGGCTACAAGCGCTCGAGCCTGCAGCGCCGCATCAGCAAGCGGATGCACGAGATCGGCGTCGAGTCGTTCGCCGATTACCAGGACCACCTCGAGGTCCACCCGGCGGAGTTCCGCGACCTCTTCAACACCATCTGCATCAACGTCACCGGGTTCTTCCGCGACCCGGCGTCGTGGGACCACGTGGTCCAGGAGACGCTGCCGGTGCTGCTCGAGGCCATTCCCGCCGACGAGCAGGTGCGGGTGTGGTGCGCCGGCTGCGCCTCGGGGGAAGAGGCCTACACGGCGGCGATCGTGCTCGCGGAGGCGCTGGGCGAGGAGGCGTATCTCGAGCGGGCGAAGATCTACGCCACCGACGTGGACGAGGGCTCGCTGGCGATTGCGCGCCAGGGGACGTATCCGAGCGAGCGGTTGGACTCGATGGCCCCGGAGCTCGCCGAGCGCTACTTCGAGCCGGCCGGCAGCGAGCTGACCTTCCGCAAGGACCTGCGGCGTACGGTGATCTTCGGGCGCAACGACCTCGTCCAGGACGCGCCGATCTCCCGCATCGACCTGTTGATCTGCCGCAACACGCTCATGTACTTCAACGCCGAGACCCAGACGCACATCCTCGGCCACTTCCACTTCTCGCTCAACGACCGCGGCTACCTCTTCCTGGGCAAGTCGGAGATGCTGATCACGCGCGCCGACATGTTCACCCCGGTGAGCACGAAGGGACGCGTGTTCCGCAAGGTGCAGCGCCCGTCGCTGCGCGACCGCCTGCTCGTCGCCGCCGACGGCGACGGCGACGGCGAGGCGCCCCAGGTCGGCAGCCTGTTCCAGCTGCGCGAGGCGTCGTTCGACGCCGGCCCGGTGGCGCAGGTCGTGGTCGACAGCGCCGGCCTGGTGGTGCTGGCCAACCAGCAGGCGCGGTCGCTGTTCGGCCTTACGGCGAGCGACATGGGCCGCCCGTTGCACGACCTCGAGTTCTCGTTTCGTCCCGCCGACCTGCGCTCGGCGTTCGAGGGCGTGCAGGACGGCCGCCACGCGGTCTCGCTCGGCGTGGTCCAGTGGGAATCCGCTCGTGGCGAGGACCACTTCCACGAGATCGTTGCCAGTCCACTGGTCAACGACGCCGGCGCCTTCCTCGGCGCGAGCATCACGTTCGCCGACGTCCAGCGCTTCGAGCGCCTGCGCGGCGAGCTCGAGCGGTCCAAGCGCGAGCTCGAGATGGCCTACGAGGAGCTGCAGTCCACGGTCGAGGAGCTCGAGACCACCAACGAAGAGCTCCAGTCGACCAACGAGGAGCTGGAGACCACCAACGAGGAGCTCCAGTCGACCAACGAGGAGCTCGAGACGTTGAACGAGGAGCTCCAGTCGACCAACGAGGAGCTCGAGACGATCAACGAGGAGCTGGAGCAGCGCAGCTCCGAGCTCGACCGCGTCAACGCCTTCCTCGAAGGCATCCTGACCTCGCTCGGGGTCGCCGTCGCCGTCGTCGACCCCGACCAGCGCATCCAGATCTGGAACGACCAGGCCGAGGAACTTTGGGGCCTGCGCTCAGACGAGGTCGTGGGCCAGCACCTGCTCTCGCTCGACATCGGCCTGCCGGTCGAGAAACTGCGCCGCCCGTTGCGCAACGCCCTCGCCGGCAACGTCGATGGCAACGACGTCGTCCTCGATGCCGTCAACCGCCGCGGCCGGGCCCTCCGGTGCAAGGTCTCGTGCCTGCCGCTGATGGTCTCCTCGAGCGACGTGCGGGGGGTTATCGTGCTCATGGAGGCAGAGGGCAAGGAGAGCTCGTGACGCGCATCGCGCTCCTGGACGCCGATCCAGATCTCGCCGAAACGGTCGACCCGGCTCAGCTGGCCCGTGCGCGCAGCGTGCTCGTGGCCGCCACGCTCGAGGTGCCCGGCGGCCCGTGGGAGCCGGCCGAGCCGCTCGAGGCCGCGGTCGGGCTGCTGATCGTCAAGGGCGCGCTGCTGCGCGAGGCCGTGGCAGGCGACGTGGTATCGATGGAGCTGCTCGGGCCGGGCGACGTGCTCGTGCCACTGGCCGAGGCCTCGCTAGGGGAGTTCGTGGAGGTCGAGGTCCGCTGGTCGGCGCTGATGCCGTCGCAGCTGGCGATCGTCAGCCCGTCGCTCGTGCAGCGGCTGAGCGAGTGGCCCAGCGTGCTGGCCGTGATGATGCAGCGGATGGCGGAACGGTCGGCGCGCCAGGCGGTGATGCAGGCGATCTGCCACAACCCGCGCGTCGAGGCGCGCCTGCGCGGGGTGCTCTGGCACCTCGCCGACCGCTGGGGTCGGGTGACGCCCGCGGGTGTGGTGCTGCCGCTCCGGCTCACGCACGAGGCGCTCGCCTACCTGGTCGGCGCACAGCGGCCGACGGTTTCGACCGCGCTGAAGGCCCTGCACGATGCGGGCGAGGTCACGCGGCGGCGCGACGGAGCGTGGGTTCTGCTCCCCGAGAGTCAGGAGCGGCTCGACCAACTCCAGCGACGCGTGACCGCCATGCGCCCGACGCTCGCCATGTTGCAGGACGGGGACTCGCCCTCGCGGACCCTCCCCGAGCAGATCGAGCGGCTGCAGGTGGCGTGGGAGCAGCAGTCCGCGTCGATGATGGTGTTGCGCCGGCGCATGGCGGAGCTGCGGGCCGAGGCGCAGGAGCTGACAAGCGGGGTACGTCGCTACCGTGAGTCAGGGTCCGACGAGCCACCGTCGCTTCCCTGACAGCGGGCGGTCGCAGCGGTATGCGCGGGGGCAGCTGGCCTCTACGCTCGGCGCTCCCATGCGGCTCTCGGCCAGCATCCGTTCCGTCGACGCCCTCGATGTCGTTGCGGTGTTCGGGGAGATCGACTTCGGCACCTCCGACCGCTTCGCCGACGCGCTCGCGACGCTCGTCTACGACCGCGTCGGAGACGTGCTCGTAGACCTGCGGCGCGTCGGGTTCATGGACTCGACCGGCATCCACCACCTCCTCGGGACCCAGCGCCGCCTCGCCCGCCAGGGCCGCCAGCTCGCGGTCGTGTGCGCCCCCGGCCCGGTCTACGACGTGCTCGAGACCGCCGGACTGCTCGGCGAGCTCTCGGTGCACGAGACCCGCACGGGCGCCGAGCGCTCGCTGTCCTAGACGGGATCCAGGAAGAAGATCTCGGCCCCGACGTTGTCCTCGGGGTCGAACTGGGACAGAAACGTGCGCACGCGCCGGCCCGTCTCGCGCTCGATGATCGCCCGGAACTCGTGCTCGAGGGCGTTCTGAAACGTGCGCCGGACCTGGTGCACGACGTCCTCCGCGCCGCGGTCGCGCAGCGTCTCCTCGACGCGCAGCGCGCCACCCTCGAGCACGCACACGACGAGGTCGTCGAGCAGGTAGGTCTTGGCCTTGGTCGGCCCCTTGCCGTAGCGGTGGCGGTGGAGCTGGACGAGCGCGTTGGAGATGGCGGCGGCCTGGGCGCCGGCGCCGTAGGACTCCTCCTCGGGCTCGCTGGGTCGCACGATCGACATGGGCGTCCTTGGATGTACCAGATGCGCGGGGTTCGAAAAGGGGGGGTCAGAAGTCTGACGTGGCCCGAACCAGCTCGCCGAGCAGGGATTTCATGCCGCCGCGGGCGTGGATCGCCCGCTGGCGCTCTGCGCCGTTGCCCTCGCGGGCCAGGCGCTCGACCTCCTCGAGGCCATGCTCGGCGGCCGCATCCGTCGCGATATCGCGCATGCGGCGCCGCTCGCCGGCCGCATCGAGAACGGCCGCGTCGAGACCGTCGCGGGTGGCCATGAACGCCGACCAGGCGAGCGCCTCGGGCGGGGTGGGCCGCCGCGGCGGGTCGGTTGCGGCGCGCACCGCGACCGCGTGAACGAGGCCGGCGATGGCCTGGACGTCGGCGAGCGGCGCCTGGGCGTCCAGCTCGCGCACCTCGACGGTGCCGAGGCGCGGCTGCAGCCGCACGTCCCACCACAGGTAGGTGTAGTCCGGCAGGTCGCCGGCGCGCAGGGCGTGGTCGGCCGTGCTCGCGTAGTCGTCCCAGCTCTCGAACGCGCGCGGCACGCCCCGGCCGGGATAGGCCCGAACGAGCGCGGCGCGCGCGGTCGCCATGCCCGAGTCGCGCCCGAACCAGAACGGCGAGTTGGCCGCGAGCGCCTGCAGCAGCGGCAGCGCCTCGCGCAGGCCGTTGAACGCGTGCACCGCGGCATCGGGATCCGGCATGCCGACGTGCACGTGCAGCGCGCACTCGGGCGTGCGCCGGATCAGTCCGCGCATCTCGTCCTCAACGCGGCGGTAGCGCTCCTTGGCGACGAGCTCGGCGTCGCCGAGCACGGCGTCGGGATGGACGCCGACGCCCATGGCGCTCGCACCGGCCTCGGCGGCGGCGGCGCGGGCGCGGCGGAGGGCCTGAACGGCGCCGTGCGCGTCGCGCTCCGCGGGCGAGCGCAGCTCGATCTCGGCCGCGAAGGCCTCGTGGCCCGCCGAGCCCGGCGGCAGGCCGTCGAGGCGGCCGAGCACGTCGGCCGCGACGGGTGCGAGCGCGTGGGTGTCGGGGTCGACGAGCAGCAGCTCCTCCTCGATGCCGACCGTGAAGGCGGGCGCGCGGCCGAAGGCGTGCTCGTCGCTCATCGCAGTGCGCTCTCAGCCGCGATCCGGCCCAGCACGAGCGCCGCCGCCAGGCCGCTGGCGTAGCCGCCGGTGGCGATGCCCCCGGCGTCGTGGCCGGCGGCGTGGACACCGGGCGCGGCGCGGGCCTCCGCGTCGACGCGCAGGCCGCCGAGGGTGGCGGTGATGCCGGCGATGCATTCGACGACGACGCCCTCGGCCGTGCGCCGCACGGGCGCGCCGAGGCGCTCGGCCTGCGCGACCATCTCCGCCACCCGGCCGCTGAGCTGCTCGTCCGCCACGCGCATCCAGACGCGGGCGCGGTGCTGGTGCGCCGCCCACTGCGCGACGTCGATCTCCGACCAGGCGCGCGCGCGGAACCGGTCGCCGTTGGCATTGACCACCTCGGCGTCGCGCGCGTAGAGCTGGGCCGCGGCGACGAACTCGCGCGGCGCGACGGCCGCCGCCGGCATCAGGCGGGCGTAGACCTGCTCCATGCCCGGGCCGAGCGTCGCCCCGGCCTCGACCCCGAGCCGCAGCCCGTCGCCGGTGGCACCGGGCGCGGCGCGAATGAGCACATGGTCGGCCTCGGGGGTCACGTAGCGGGCGAGCATGGCGCGGCTGGCCGCGAAGCCGCCGGTGGCGAGCACGACGGCCGTTCCGTCGCCGGGTAGCTCGCGCAAGGCCGAGAGGAAGCGCGCCGGCCCGGCGGCGCGGCTGAGCGCCGCGACCAGGCCCTCGACGTCGAACCGCCGCCCGGCCGTGCGCGGGTTACCGGTGTCGCGCTCGATCACCGGCGCGCCGAGCGCTTCGAGCCAGTCGAGGTCGGCGTCGAGGCGGTCGAAGACCGTGCGCTGCAGCTCGGGGTCGCCGTCCGGGCACTCGGCGCGGAACTCCTCCAAGCGCCGGTGGCGCCAGACGACGCCGCTGGAGAGCCGCATCGACCCACCGGCGCGCGGGAGCTTCTCCAGCAGCAGGACCGTCGCGCCGCGCCGGCGCGCGTGCGCCGCCGCAACCAGGCCCGCCATGCCGGCGCCGGCCACGATCAGGTCCGGCATGGCGCGGACGCTACTTCAGCGCGAAGCCGGGCTTGTGCTCGACGTACTCGACGCGGATGCCGTCGGGGCCGCGCACGAAGACGGCGAGCGTGTTGGCGGCATCCTTGACGTCGTCGATCTGCCATCCGTTCTGCTCGGCCTCCTCCTGGACCGCCGTGGCGGAGTCGACGAGCACGGCGAGGTGGTTGAGCAGCGGGCGCTCGCCCTCCTCGCGACCACCGGCCTCGAAGCGAACGACCTTGTCGGCGACCGCGGCGACCCCGTCGCGGCGGTCGAAGCCGAGCTGAGCGAGCCCCTGCGCGCTCAATGCCGGGTCGGGCACGCGCAGGACGACGTGGTCGAGGTCGTAGTCGAGGTCGTCGGGGTTCTCGACGAAGCCCATGCCCAGGGCGCCCGGGGCGGTGAAGGTCACGAGGCCGTCGCGCGGGCGCTCGAGGTCGACGGCGGCATCGCCGAGGCGGCGCGTCGCCGCCTCGAGGTCGTTGACGCGCAGGACGACGCGCTCGAGCACGCCGGGGTCGCGGGGCCCGTCGGCGTCGAAGAGCGTGAGCTTGCCGCGGCGGGCGTCGGCGCCGATCAGGGTGAAGTCGTCGCTGCGCTCGATCTCGTGCGCGCCGGTGCGGTCGAGCATGAAGCCGGCCAGCGCCGCCCGCTCGTCGGTCCAGAGGGCGACGTGGTCGAAGGAGCGCAGCTCGGTCATTCGTCGTGCCCCACCGGGCGCGATCGCTCGCTCGACGGGGTCACGGCGCCCTCCTGACGTTCGATGTCCGTGTACTCCTGCACGCGGTCGTTGAACGCCTTCTCGGGGTCGGGGACGCCTTCGGCTTCGAGCCGGGCGACGGCCTCGGGCGAGGGCTTTTCGACGGTGGTCGTGGCGCGGATGGCAAAGAAGCCTACGGCCAGTGTCGCGACCGCATGGACGGCGACCGCGACGGCCAGCAGCCACCACGAGCCGGTGATGACCGAGCAGAGGGCGCCGATCACGATCGCCGCGGCCAGCGTGATGCCGATCAGCGTGCGGTTGCCGGCGAGGAAGGCGCTCAGCGGGTCGCCCTGCTCGACGTCGCGGCGGGGGCGATGGCCCTCGGGTACCTCGACGCGCTCGCTGCCCACCGCGTCGCGCAGCTCGTCGGTGAGCACGCGGTTGGCCTCGGGGCTCAGCTCGGGATCGTCGACGCGAACCTCGCGGGTGGTGCTGCGGGTGTCGTCCGCCATGGCCTTCACCTACCCTGCCCCGGACGCCGGAAACGGTCGTGGTGGAGCGCTTCCACATCCACAACGAGGAGGTCGAGCCGGGGGTGTTCGAGGTATCGCTCGAGCACCAGGACGGCGACCGCCGGCTGCTGGGAACGCGCTGGCGGACGGTCGCGGTGCCGGCCCGCCGCCGGCCACTACGGCTGCTACGTCGAGACCACCCACCTGCGCGGCGGCCGGGTCGACGTCGAGCTGATCGAGCGCGTGGTCGTCGAGGCCAAGCTGCGCACAACGATCCTCGCCTCACGGTCGTTCGACAAAGGCCCGAGTGTCGAATTTGTCAGCCTGAGGCTGACTCAGTCGACAATGGGAACCCCGCCCCTACCGATCCTTGAGCCGGATCACCAGCTGCAGGCCCGACCAGGTCTCGTCGAGGGCGGCGACCTTGTTGTCCACGAGGCGGTGGGCCAAGGCGATCTCGCGCACGACGTCCTCGGTCACGTCGGTCGGGACGCCCGAGGCGCGCTTCGGCCACGCCACCCATAGCCGCCCGGCGGGGTCGAGCGACGACCGCAGTGTCTCGATCCGCCGCTCGAGCTTGGCCCGTGAGGCAGTGAAGAACACGATCACGTCGACCGGGCCGCGGGCCCGCGTGCGGACGGTCACGCCGTCGGGCAGGGCACCGAGCGTCGCCTCGAAGTTGTCGGGCGCGTCGACGAGTGCGACCCGTGCGCCCTCCTTGATCCCGAGCTTGCGCGGCAGCGGCGTGCCGCTGTAGCCACTCATACCGATTCTGACCCTAGATGCCGCCGGGTCTCCGGACTAGCTTTGCCGGCCATGGCAGCGCCCGGCTGGTACGAAGACCCCAACGCCACCGGCGGCCAACGCTGGTGGGACGGCAACCGCTGGACGGAGCACGTCCAGCAGCACGCGGCGGCTCCGCACGCCCAGGCCCTTGCGGGCGCAGCGGCCCGACCGGGGCCCGCGATCGCCCGTCCCGCCCAGGAGCGCGGGCCGTACCCGCCGGCGCGCCTCGCCCTGGCCGGGATCGCCGGCTTCGCCATCCTGCTCCTGATCGTCGGCTCGGTCGGCACCTGGGTGGACGCCTCCTCCACCGGGTCGTTCGACTTCAGCGCCACCCGTGGCGGGCTCGACCGCGACGGCGCGATCACCCTGACGCTCGCGATTCTCAGCCTCATCCTGGTAGCCCTCTGGGCGGCCCGGATCGGTCCACCGAGCGCACGGATCGCGCTCGCCGCCGTGGCCGCGTTCTTCGGGTTCATCGCCGTGCTCGTCTCGATCGCGGACGTCGCCGACGTCGAGACCGGCGGCAACTCGATCATCGAGACCTCGGCCGGCTGGGGCCTCTGGCTCTGCCTGCTCGCGTCGCTGGCGCTGCTCGGCAGCATGCTCGTTGCGGTCGCGGTCCGGCGGTTCCGCTGACGCTCAGGCCGGCGCCGCTTCGCTCGCCAGGGCGGCGACGACCTTCGAGACCTGCCCGCCCTGCCACGCCAGCGGCGATCGTCCGTGCTCCTCGGAGACCAGCCGCGCGCGGGGGATCGCCTCGGCGTAGGCGGCGCCCACGTCGTAGGGATGCTCCGGATCGAACTCGTCGCGGCTGGCGACGATCGTCGTCGGCGCCGCGATCGCGCTGAGCTCGTCGAGCGACTCGAACGGCTGCGATGCGGGGACGACGTCGAGCGCGTCGGCCACCGCCTCGGGGTGCTCGTGCTTGGAGAGCCGCTGCCGCACCACCTTGAGGACCGTGTCCCGCATCGAGGCCGGGACGGGCGGCTCGCCGTAGGCGGCCATGAACCCCTCGACGCCGCCGGACCGCAGGCCGTCGGCGAGCGCATGCCAGCGCGCCATGCGGCCCGGGTCGTCGACCGCCCCCGGCATGAACGCCGGCGTGATCGCCACGACGCCGGCCACCCGCTCCGGCGCCTCGAGGGCGAAGCGCAGCAGCGTGTGCGCCCCCATGGAGGCGCCGGCCAGGACGGCGCGGTCGACCTCGAGCGCGTCGAGCACCACGGCGAGGTCGCCGGCGAGCGCCGCGTACGAGTAGTCGGGCGCGGGCGACGACGCGCCATGCGCCCGCGCGTCGTACGCGATCATCCGGAAGCCGCCGCGGGGCAGCGCCTTCGAGCCCATCACGACGTAGCGGTGCGTCGCGGTCAGGCCGTGCAGCAGCACGACGGCCGGCCCGTCGCCCTCCTCGAAGACGGCGAGCGCGACGCCATCGTGTTCGACCCTCCGCTTGCCCAATCCGCGTCCTACCCTAGAGGCATGGTCATCGACGTCACCGAGCAGACCTTCGAGGCGGAGGTCATCGAGCGCTCCAAGAGCGTCCCCGTCGTCGTCGACTTCTGGGCGGAGTGGTGCGCGCCGTGCCGCCAGCTCGGGCCGCTGCTCGAGCGCGGCGCGAACGCCCGCGAGGGGCAGGTCGTCCTCGCCAAGCTCGACACCGACGCCAACCCGCGCCTCGCCGCCGCCTTCCGAATCCAGGGAATCCCGGCCGTCAAGGCGTTCAAGGAGGGACGCGTCGTCTCCGAGTTCGTCGGCGCCCAGCCGCCTCAGCGCGTCGAGGCCTTCCTGGACGCGCTCGTGCCCTCCGAGGCCGAAGGGCTCGTCGAGGCCGGCGACGAGGCGTCGCTGCGCCGCGCCATCGAGCTCGAGCCGGCCCGCGCCGACGCCCGCCTCGAGCTGGCACGTCTGCTGCGCGAGCGCGGCGCCGACGACGAGGCGCTCGAGGTCCTCGGCTCCGCCGCGGGCAACTTCGCCGCCGAGGGCCTGGCCGCGCGCATCCGCCTCGAGAAGACGGGGGAGCCCGACCTGAGCGAGGCCTTCGCCGCCCTTGACCGCGGCGACCGCGAGGCGGCGCTCGACACCCTGCTCGCGGCGTTCCCGTCCGCCGACGGCGCCAAGGACGACCTGCGCCGCATCGTCGTCGGCATCCTCGACGAGCTCGGGGTCGACGACCCGCTCGCGCGCGAATACCGCCGCAAGCTCGCGGCGGCGCTCTACTGACAGTCCGCGTCGCCGCCCGGCCGGCCGGAGGCCGGACGAGGCGGCGCGCGTAACCAGCCGGGCTGCGCGGGACAATCGGACGGTGGCCCGCACCGTCATCGCCCATCTCGACGTCGACGCGTTCTACGCGAGCGTCGAGCTGCTGCGCCGGCCCGAGCTGCGCGGCAAGCCGGTGATCGTGTCGGGGTCGGGACCGCGGGCGGTCGTGACCACCGCCTCCTACGAGGCCCGCCGCTTCGGCGTCGGCTCCGCGATGCCGACCGCGCGGGCGCGGCGGCTGTGCCCCGAGGCGATCCTCATCCCGCCCGACTTCCCCGCCTATCGCCAGATGTCCGAGCGCGTCATGACGCTCCTGCGCGCCGCCGTCCCGACCGTCGAGCAGGTCGGTCTCGACGAGGCCTACCTGGACCTGTCCGACCTCGTCGCCCCCAAGGCCGCCATGCGGCGCCTCCAGGCCGAGGTGCACGCGACCACCGGCCTGACCGCATCGATCGGGATCGGGCCCAACAAGCTCGTCGCCAAGGTCTGCTCGGACCTCGACAAGCCCAAGGGACTGGTGGCGATGAGCGCCGAGCAGGCGCGCGAGCATTTCGGCGGCGCCCCGCCCAGCCTGGTGCCCGGAATCGGGCCGAAGACGGCAGCGCGCCTGCAGGAGATGGGACTCAACACCCTCGGCGGCCTTCAGCGCGCCGACCCCGACCTCCTCCGCCGGCGCTTCGGCCCCCGTCACGGCTCCGACCTCATCCGCCTCGCCCGCTTCGAGGGGTCGACCACGCTGAGCGAGCACCGCGAGACGATCTCGCGCTCGAGCGAGCGCACCTTCGACACCGACATCGCCGACCGCGAGGAGATGGAGCGCGTGCTCCAGCGCCTGGCCGACGACCTCTGCGAGACGCTGCGGCGCAAGAACGCTCGCGGCCGCACGATCGCCATCAAGGTCCGCCTCGACGACTTCACCACCGTCACCCGCGCGCGCACGGTCGACCACGCGGTGGACGACGCCGAGACCGTCGGCGCAATCGCGCGCGAACTGCTGCGTGCCTACGGCCCGCCACGCCCCGTGCGCCTGCTCGGCGTTCGGATGGCGGGCTTCGAGACCGAGGCCGCCGAGCCCGACGGCCAGCTCCGCCTGCCCGCCTACCTGGTCGAGAGCACCGTCCCGACGCCGTAGCCGAAGCCGAGGCGCTTGGCGGTCGCCATGGTGAGGTCCCAGTCACGCCCGCCCACGTAGGGGCCGCGGTCGACGACCGGCACCCGCACGGTGCGGCCGCCGTGGCGGAACGTCACCTGGGCGCCGCACGGC
This sequence comes from Solirubrobacteraceae bacterium, assembly GCA_045805605.1. GTDB lineage: Bacteria > Actinomycetota > Thermoleophilia > Solirubrobacterales > Solirubrobacteraceae > DATBDE01. The sequence continues at coordinate 19,017 of JBJMKX010000001.1, read as the reverse complement.
ACCGTCTTGGAGGCGACGCCGACGGTGCCCGAGGACAGGCGACCACCGCAGGCAAGCGCGGTGCCATACAGGCCGGGGCCATACACCGAGGCGACGCTGCGGCGATAGACGTTCAGGCGCCCGACCGCGCGCACGATCGGGCCGACGCCCGGCGTGGCAGAGGCCGCGCCGTCGCTCGCGGGCAACCGGACGCGTACGGCCGAGCTGCCGGGCGCGGCCGGATGGAACGCCAGCGAGAAGCGGCCGGTGGCGTCGGTGCGGTCGCGGTCCTCGAGGTGCCAGCCGTCGCCGGTGCGGCGCTCGAGCTGCGCATCGCGGCCGGCCCCGCCCAGCAGGACTCCGTCGACCGCGGCCTTCTGGCCTGCGACGACGTGTAGGCGGTGGCCGGTGATCTTCACCGGGCTGTCGGAGGGCGCGCCGCTCGACGGCTGGGCGGCGATGGCCAGGCCGGTGAGGCTCAGGGCGCCGGCGGCCGCGAGCGCGCGCGAATCGCGGTTCAGAGGCAAGGAGATTGCTCCCTTCGTAGAGCGAGCGCGAGCGCGCCGCGGGCGCGGCTCTGCGCGCGCAATTGGCCTGCGGGGTCCGCGCCGACCACCCCGGCCGAGCCCGTGGATCCCCCGCTCGCCGCACTCAGGCCCGCAGAAGGGCGGCGCAGCGATTCGGCGTTGCGAACAACGGTTCGCGCGCACGGTAGGACGTCATCGCCGGCTATCTGTGAGCGGCGTCACACTCACGCGCGGCCTTGCGGTGCCCGCCACCGAGGTCCAGAATCCACGCCTCGATGCCGAATCCGGACCGCCTCACCGCCCTGGACGCCGGGTTTCTGCATCTCGAGCGGGACAAGGGCGTCCACATGCACGTGGCCTCGTGCATGATCTTCGAGGGCACGATCCCGACCTACGAGGAGTTCCTCCAGGCGATCGAGGCCCGCCTGCACCTGGTGCCCCGCTACCGCCAGCGGCTCGCGTGGGTGCCGTACGGCCAGGGCCGGCCGGTCTGGGTCGACGACCCCCACTTCAACGCCCGCTTCCACGTGCGCCACACCGCGCTGCCGCGCCCGGGGTCCGAGCAGCAGCTGAAGAACCTGGCCGGGCGCGTCTTCTCCCAGCAGCTGGACCGCGAGAAGCCGCTGTGGGAGATCTGGCTCGTCGACAAGCTCGAGGGCGACCGCTTCGCGCTGCTGGCCAAGACCCATCACGCCCTCGTGGACGGGATCTCCGGCGTGGACATCACCACCGTGCTGTTCGACGCCTCCCCCGACGCGCCGCCCCCGCCGGCGCCCGAACGGCCGTGGGTGCCGCGCCCGCTGCCAACCGGCGCGCAGCTGCTGGGCGAGGCCCTGCTCGAGCGCGCCACCCTACCCAGCGAGATCGTGCGCGGCGTGCGTGCCGTGCTCCGCGGGCCGCGCCGCATGGTCGGGCGCCTGGCCGAGGACGCCGCCGCAGTCGGGGCGCTGGCCTCGGGTGGCCTCAGCCCGGCGCCGCCCTCGCCGCTGAACGTCGCCATCTCGCCGCACCGGCGCTTCGACTGGGTGCAGGCCGACCTCGACCGCTTCAAGGCGATCAAGAGCACGCTCGGGGGGACGATCAACGACGTCGTGCTCAGCGCCGTGTCGCTCGCGCTCGGGCGCTGGCTCCGCGACCGCGGCCACCCCACCGACGGCGTGACCCTCAAGGCGATGGTGCCGGTGTCGGTGCGCGCGGACGTCGAGCGCGGCGCGCTGGGCAACAAGGTGGCGGCGATGTGGGCGCGGCTGCCGGTCTGGAGCCAGGACCCGGTCGAGACCTTCGCCCTCGTGCACGCCGAGATGGGCCAGCTCAAGGAGTCCGGGCAGGCGGTCGGTGCCACCGTGCTCACGCAGCTGTCGGACTTCGCGCCGCCGACGATCATGTCCCAGGCGGCGCGACTGCAATCCCGCCAGCGGCTCTTCAACCTCGTGGTGACGAACGTGCCCGGCCCGCAGTTCCCGCTCTACCTGCTCGGGCGCAAGCTCCAGGCCACGCACCCGATGGTGCCCCTGGCCCAGAACCTCGCGCTCGGGATCGCGATCATGAGCTACGACGGCAAGCTGAACTTCGGCCTCAACGGCGACTACGACGCGCTCGCGGATATCGCCTACCTCGCGGCGGACGTGCGCGCCGCGATCGAATCGCTGGGCGAGGCCGCCGGGCTGCCGCCCGAGGGCACCGGCCCGCGGGAGGAGCCGAAGGTCCGCAAGCCCGCGGAGGCCCCCACCCCGGCGGGGCACGAGGTCGAGGTCGCGCTGGAGGCGGACGGCGAGGCGCCGCCGATGGCGTTCTCCATGCCGCGCTCGCGCCCGGGCACGCGCTCGCCCCGGCGCGGGGGTGGCCGCAGCTAGCCGCCGTTGCGCATCAACTCCCCGCTTCGCGAGGTACGGGTCGGGCCCCCGCCGGCCGATCCGCGCACACCGCAGAACCGCCGCCGGTTCTGGCTGGTGGTGCTCGGCATCGTCCTGTGCGCCGGCGTCCTCGCCGGCGTGTTGTTCTTCGCCGCCGATCGCGATGCGCCCGACCTCGGCTCGGCCGACCGCGGGCCGGGCACCCTCTATCCGGACCAGGGCAAGGACCACCTCGCGCTCGGTGAGGAGCCGAAGGTCAAGTTCAACTCCGACCCCCCCACCTCCGGCCCGCACATCCCCGACCCGGTTCTGCGCGACGGCGTCCGCCTGACACGCGACCAGGTGCTACAGGCGCTCGAGCGCGGCAACGTCCTCGTGTTCTTCGACTCGGCGCGCGAGGGGCGCGCGTTGCGCCGGCTCCAGCGCCGCCTGACCGGGCCGTTCGAGCCGGCGGTGGCCAGCGCCGGGCAGGCGCTGATCCTCGCCCGCCGCCCGGGCACCAAGGGCGTCATCGCCGCGGCCTGGCGGCGCCTGCTGGGCGTGCGCTCGCCCGCCGACGCCCGCCTGGTTGCCTTCGCGCAGTACTGGATCGGCCGCGGCGCCCAGCCATAATCGAAGGGCAATGGCGGCCACCCTTCGCATCGCCCTCGCCCAGATCGACACCACGGTCGGCGACATCGCCGGCAACGTGGCCAAGATCCAGGAGCACATCGCCCGCGCCCGCCATCAGGGCGCGGAGCTCGTGATCTTCCCCGAGCTGGCGGTCACCGGCTATCCGCCCGAGGATCTCCTGCTCAAGGAGCACTTTCTCGCCTACGCCCGCCGGGCGATCGACCGCCTCGCGGCCGAGACGACCGACATCGTGGCGCTCGTGGGCTTCCCCGAGCGGGCCGAGGACGTCTACAACGCCGCGGCGGTGCTGGCCGAGGGGGAGCTCCGCGGGATCTACCGCAAGTCCTACCTGCCCAACTACGGCGTCTTCGACGAGGAGCGGTACTTCCAGAGCGGCGTGCGGGGCGCGACGATCGAGGTGGGCGACGTCGTCGTGGGGCTGACGATCTGCGAGGACATCTGGGAGCCGGGGCCGCCCCTGTCCGACGAGGCGCTGTCGGGCGCGACCGTCATCGTCAACCTCTCGGCCTCGCCGTACTACGCCGGCAAGGGCGTGGAGCGAGAGCGCATGATCGTCCAGCGGGCGCGCGACTCGCTCGCCGCGGTGGCGTTCTGCAACCTCGTCGGAGGACAGGACGAGCTCGTCTTCGACGGGCACTCGCTGGTCGTCGACCACGACGGAACGGTGTTGGCGCGCGCGCACCAGTTCCGTGAGGAGCTGCTCGTGGCCACCCTCGACCCCGAGGGATCCCGCGCCGGGCGCCTGCGCGACACCCGCCATCGCCCGGCGGCGCGTCGCGCGCAGGCCGAAGTCGACCGCCTTGGGTCGCTCGCGCGTCCGGCGGTCGCCGACCACGAGGACGACCCGCCGCGCGGCGGGCCGGTCGCCGACCTGCTCGAACCGACCGCCGAGGTCTATGAGGCGCTCAAGCTCGGCCTGCACGACTACGTGGCCAAGAACCGCTTCCGCCACGTCGTGCTCGGGTTGTCGGGCGGGATCGACTCGGCGCTGGTCGCCTGCCTGGCGGTCGACGCCCTGGGCGCCGAGCGGGTGAGCGTGACCATCATGCCGTCGCCCTACTCGTCGGAGAGCACGCAGTCCGATGCCCGCACGCTGGCGGAGAACCTCGGCATCGAGACGATCGAGCTGCCGATCGGGTCGACGATGGAGGCCTACGAGCGCGTGCTGACGGATGCGTTCGACGGTCGCGACCCCGACATCACCGAGGAAAACCTGCAGGCGCGCATCCGCGGCAACCTGCTGATGGCGCTGTCGAACAAGTTCGGCTGGCTCGTCCTGACGACCGGCAACAAGTCCGAGCTGTCGGTCGGCTACTCGACGCTGTACGGCGATACCGCCGGCGGCTTTGCCGTGATCAAGGACGTGCCCAAGACGCTCGTCTACGAGCTCGTGCGCTGGCGCAACGCCCAGGAGGACCGGCCGGTCGTGCCGCCGTCGATCCTCGAGCGCGCGCCGAGTGCCGAGCTGCGCCCCGACCAGCGCGACGAGGACTCGCTTCCGCCGTACCCGGTCCTCGACCCCATCCTCGAGGCCTACGTCGAGGAGGACATGGGCCGCGACCAGATCATCCGGACGGGCTACGACCCCGGCGACGTCGACCGCGTGCTGCGCCTCGTCGACCTGGCCGAGTACAAGCGACGCCAGAACCCGCCGGGGATAAAGATCACGACGAAGTCGTTCGGGAGGGATCGGCGGATGCCGATCACGAACCGGTATGGCGGATGAGGCATCAGGCATCAGTTCTCAGGCATCAGGCCGAGGGCTCAGACCTGATGCCTGATGCCTATCTGACCGCGATCGTCACCCGGGCAGTAGCACACAACCGCCCATCGTCATCCGTGAAATCGACGTCCCAGATCCAGGTCGTGCGGCCTCGGTGGCGGCGGCGGGCCACCGCGCGGATGGTGCCCTCGCTGATCGGGCGCAGGAACGACGTCGCGTTGGACAGGCCCATCGCCGCCTTGCCGTCGGCCTGCACGCCCATGAACGTCGCGACCGAGGCCATGGACTCGGCCATCGACGCCAGGACGCCTCCGTGGAGCAGGCCGGCGGGCTGCTTGAGCTCCGGCCGCACCGTCACCTGGGCGCTGACCTCCTCGTCGTTGCCGGACAGGATCTCCAGCCCGTAGAGACCGTCGAAGGTGCCCTCCACCTGCTCCAAAATGCGCAGTTCCACGGGGTAGGACGATAGCTTTCGCCGCCCATGAGTCCCGTCGACACGCTCGACGCAACGCAGCGCGCCGTCCTCCAGCTCGTTCTCAAGCAGGGCAAGGGCTACGACGAGATCGCCGACCTGCTCGGCATCGAGGTCTCCGCCGTTCGCGGCCGCGCGCATGCCGCGTTGGACGCGCTCGGGCCGTCCACCGCGGGCCTGACCGCGGGGCGCCGCGCGGACATCGCCGACTACCTGCTCAGCCAGCAGTCGACCGAGGACCGCGACGCCACCCGCGAGCACCTGGCCGAGTCGCCGGCCGCCCGCGCGTGGGCACGCAGCGTGGCGGGCGAGGTGCGCCCGTTGGCCCGCAACGGCCTGCCCGAGATCCCCGGGTCGTCGCCGGCCCGCGCGCCTACGAGGGAGGCAAAGCGCGCCGAGCCCGACGGCGGCGAGCCGCTGCGCGCCGCCCCGGCCCGCCGCTCCTCGCGCACCGGCGGCATCCTGCTGCTCGCCGGCCTGGCCGCGATCATCGCCGTGGTCGTGATCCTGATCGTCTCGGGCGGCGACGACAGCGGCACGACGAAGACGGCTTCCTCGGACACGAGGCCCGCAACCCAGCCGTCCCAGACCGGGCCGCAGCCCACGCCGGTGGCCCAGATCAACCTGAAGGCAGCGGATGGGTCGAACGCCGTCGGCATCGCCCAGGTGCTCGCCCAGGGCAACCAGCGCCTGCTTGCCGTCCTCGGCCAGCGTCTGCCGCCGTCGACCCAGTCCGCTGCCTACGCGGTGTGGCTCTACACGTCGGCGGCGAAGGCCAAGCTGCTCGGCTTCGTCGACCCGCCGGTGGGAAAGAGCGGCAAGTTCCAGAACGTCATCAACCTGCCGACGAACGCGGCGCAGTACCGGGAGCTGGTGGTCACGCGCGAGAAGGGCAACGCCAAGCAGCCGGGCGAGATCGTGCTGCGCGGGCAGCTGCAGCTCAGTTAGACCGGCGGAAGCAACTTCCCGGGGTTCAGGATCCCCGCCGGGTCGAGCTCCGCCTTGGCCGCTCGCAGCAACGCCACGCCGGTCGGGCCGATCTCGGCCTCGAGGTAGGCGGCGTGGTCGCGGCCGATCGCATGGTGATGGGTGATCGTGGCGCCGTGGCGGAGGATCGCCTCACAAGCGGCGTCCTTGGCCGTCCGCCACTGGCCCACCTCCTCCCCGTGCCGCTGGCGCGCGAGCACGGTGAAGTACAGCGACGCGCCAACCGGATAGAGGTGGGAGACGTGGCACAGCACCACCGGCGGCGTCTCCTGCGCCGCCAGAGCGTCGTGCAGCGCACCGGCGACCGCGTCGTGGAGCTCGTGCAGGCGCGTCCAGGTCGTCGCGGTCTCGAGCGTCTCGGCGAGCACGCCGTGGTCGAGCAGGGCGTCACGCAGGTACGGCGCGTCGTAGCGGCCGAGCGTCCACGCCTCGCCCGGCCGCGCTCCGAGCGGGATGCCGTCCCACCGCCGCAGCACCGCCTCCGAGGCCGCGCGTCGCCGCCCGACATCCAGCTCGGTGCCTTCCCACCCCACGATCGCCACGCAACCGCCCCTGTGGCGCCTGAGCTTCAGATACCACCCGAGTGCCTGCTCGGCCCGGCCGCCTCCGGCCATGGCCAGGTTGACCGCGGTCTCGGCCTCATCCGAGAGCCGAGCGAGATCGGGCGCCACATGCTCCTGCTCGACGGCCCGCAACGCCTCTACCCCGTCGCGGAAGGACGGGAACGACCAGCCCTCGTAGCGCCTGACCGCCGGACGCGGGCGGACCGAGAGCGTCGCCTGGGTGATCACGCCGAGCACGCCCTCCGAGCCGGCCACGAGCTCGCGCAGCTCCGGCCCGGCCGCGTTGCGCGTCCGCACCGCGAGGTCCAGCCGGCCCCCGGGCGCCACGAGGTCCACCCCGCGCACGAGCTCGTCGATCCGTCCGTACCCGGTCGAGGCCTGCCCGGCCGAACGCGTCGCCACCATTCCCCCGACGCTGGCGTACTCCCAGGACTGCGGGAAGTGGCCGAGCGTCAGTCCGCGCTCCCCCAGCGCCAGCTCCACCGCCGGCCCGCGCATCCCCGCCCCCAGCCCCGCGACCAGCGACCGCTCGTCCACATCGAGGAGCGCACCCATCCCCCCAAGGTCAAGCGAGACCACCCCCCCAAAGTCACCGCGCAGCGGTTCCACCCCCCCGACAACGCTCGTCCCCCCGCCGAAGGGCACGACGGCGACGCCGGCATCGCTGCAGATCCGCAGGACCTCCTCGACCGCGGCGCCGTCGGCCGCAACGACCACGGCGTCCGGGGCGGGGCTGCCATCACCGGCCCGCAGTCGCACGAGGTCGGAGTAGGACTTGCCCGCCGCGTGGACCACGCGAGCGAGCCGGTCGTCGTGCACCTGTGCGACCCGGGCCAGCCGATCCCGGACTCCCTCGGGCAGCGCCGGCTCGGCGAGGCGGACGGCGTCCAGCTCGACGGGCGCGCGCCGGCGCTCCGGGTCGACGCCGAGCCCGCGCAGAAGCGGCGCCGCCGTCTCGGGAAGCGAGCGTACGGGAGCGTCGGCCGGCCCCCAGCCGGACCATCGCGGAGCGTCATCCCACAACGGCCCGCTCCAGCGACTCGAGCGCCTCGTCCAGCGTGCGCCGCGCGGCGCCGCGGAACATGAACCCGCCCAGGCGCGACGCGCCGCGCAGCTGCTGCGAGAGCTCCATCGTCACCTCGGTCCCGTTGGGCGCATCGGCCAGGGCGATCTCGACCTCCGACGACCGCAGCAGCCGCTCGAAGGGCGAACCGGCGAGCTCCTGGGCGAAGCGCCGGCGCCGCGGCCGCTCCGACGCCACGACGCGGTAGTCGGCCCGCACCGCTCGACCCTTGGCCGTCGACAAGACCATCGTCCAGCGGTCGGCGGTGACGTCCTCGACCCGTGAGGCGCGCGGCCACCAGCGCGGCAGGTGGTGGGGATCGGCGACCAGGTCCCACACCGCCTCCGCCGGGGCGCTGACGGTGCGCCGCCGGCGCGTCGTCGGCACCGCCGCACTACCCCGCGTCGTAGGTGATCAGGGCCTGCACGTCCAGGCCCTCGAGCCGATCGCGCCCGGACAGGAAGCTCAGCTCGATCAGGAAGGCGCAGCCGACCACGTCGGCGCCCATCCGGCGCACGAGGTCCACCAGGGCGCCCGCCGTCCCGCCGGTCGCGAGCAGGTCGTCGTGGACGAGGACGCGGGCCCCGTCGGCGAGGGCGTCGGCGTGCACGTGCAGGCCGTCGACGCCGTACTCGAGCAGGTAATCGACCGACACGGTGTCGGCCGGCAGCTTGCCGGGCTTGCGCGCGGGGACGAAGCCCACGCCGAGCTCGCGGGCGAGCGCGCCGCCGAGGATGAACCCGCGCGCCTCGGCCGCCACGACGATGTCGACGTCCCGCGGCCGCGCCCACGCCGCCAGCCGGTGGACCGCCTCGTCGAACGCGGGCGGGTAGAGCAGCAGCGGCGTGATGTCCCTGAAGACGATCCCCGGCTTGGGGAAGTCGGGGATGTCCCTTATGTGGGCGCGGAGGTCAACCAGTGATCTTCCGCAGGTCGCGGATCAGCAGCAGGTGCTTGAGGTGGGAGGCCACGGCGGCGAGGTTCTCGAGCGTCTCGATCGCCTCCTTGCGCCGCGCGGGATTGCGGGAGCGCAGCGCGGGCTGGAGGATCTGCTGCAGCAGCGCCGCCTCCCGGTCGGCCGACGTGCGAAAGACGCGGAGGTTGCGGCCGGCGACCCCGTAGCGGGCCAGCTCCGTCACCGCGCGGATGATCTCCCGCTCGGTCTCGTCGTACCACTGGGTGCCGTTGCGCTTCTCGCCCTTGATGACGCCGTAGTCCTCGAGCTCGGCCACGAGCTTGGGGTCGGCGCCGGTCTCCTCGAGGACGTCGTCGAGCGAGAAGGTGGCGCCGCGCTGCTTGACCCCCATCGAGGCCACGCGCCGCACCGACGTCCCCTCGCGCGCGGCGGTGGGAAGGTCGGCCTCGGTGCGCCCTCGCGCCAGCTCCGAGCGGATGACCCGCAGTGGAAGGAACTCGTCCCGCTGCAGGCGCAGGATCGTCCGCAGCCGCCCGACGTCCTGCTGGGAGTAGAGCCGATAGCCGCCCGGCGTGCGCTTGGGCTGCAGCAGCTTCTGGTCCTCGAGATAGCGGATCTTCGAGATCGAGATCTCGGGGAACTCCGGCTTGAGCACCTTGCAAACGGCGCCGATCGTCATCGCCTTGTCGCGGACGCTCGACGGACCGTTCGTCACCGCGGGGTCGGGAAGCTCGATCTCCGGCTGCAGGTCGGGGGCCATCGTCAACGGGTCAGGAACGAGAGCTTGTACTTGCCGATCTGCAGCTCATCGCCATCGGCGAGCTTGACCGACTCGACCCGGCGCCGGTTGACGTAGGTTCCGTTGAGCGAGCCGCAGTCGTCGAGGTGGTAGCCGTCCGCGCGGCGAATCAGCAGCGCGTGGTCGCGGGAGACGGTGACGTCGTCGAGGAAGATGTCGGCGTCCGGGCGGCGCCCGATGCTCAGCCGGTCGCCCGAGAGCGCGAACGACTCGCCGACGCGACCGCCGCCGGCGCGGATGACCAGGGCGGCCCCCTGCGCGGTGACCTCGTCGAGGTCGACCGGCTTGAGCTCGCCGGTCTCGTCGATCGCGTAGGTCATCGTCGTCGAGTCGCCCTCCTCGCCCGGGTGGAGGTAGGCGCCACACTTCTGGCAGTAATTGGCGCTCTCGTCGTTGACGAAGCCACACTCGGGGCAGTGCAGGGCCACGCGCGCTCCCCCCCGCCGGCCCTGCTACTCGTCCGCCCCGGCCGGGACCCGTCCGGAGAGGATGTCGGTCAGCTTGGCCAGGTCGGCGCCGGAGATCACGTTCTCCCCCTCTTGGTGCCTGCGCCGCAGCCGGTTGACCAACTCCGCACGGAGGATGTCGATCTTGCCGTGCAGGATGCGCCGCCGGTAGGAGATCTCCATCTCCTCGTCGGTCAGCTGCTGGATGAGGTCCTTGAGCTCCTGATCGCTCAGCGAGCCGAGGTCCGGGACGGTGTCCATGTCTCTCCGGGCGCGGGGGCGGAGCGCGAGTATAGCCCCGTTGCACCGCCCGGGGTCAAGCTCGACTTGAGCGTTGCACCCGCAGCCGAGCGAGCCCGTCGCGAATGTAGAGGGCTGTCGACCACAGCGTGAGCGCCAGGCCGACGTACAGCCCGACCAGGGCCAGGACGTGGACGTCGATGATCGCCCAGAACGGCGCCGCGAGCACCCACCATATCCCGATCCGGCCGGGCCAGTTGATCGCGATGTCGATCCCGTGGCGCATCCCGTAACGAGCGAGCACCAGCATCAGCAGCTCGCGTGCCATGAGGATCGCGATCGCCCACCGCGGCAGCAGCTCGTAGGACCAGCACGCCACCATGCCGGCCACGACCAGCAGCCGGTCCACGAACGGGTCGATGATGGTGCCCAGGCGCGAGTACTGGCCTGTGACCCGGGCGGCGATGCCGTCGAGGTAGTCCGACAGACCAAGCGCGAAGTACAGGCACGCCGCGGCGACCGAGTGCCCGTCGTCGGTGGAGTAGACGAGCACGAGGAAGACCGGGATGCCCGCAAGGCGCAGCGCGACGATCGCGTTGGGGATGGTCCAGGGGTGCAGCGGCGCCCCGGCGACGGTCTGCGGCGGCGGCGGACCCGAGCGGTCGAGGCCGAGCAGCCTCCGCGCGGACAACCGCCTACCGCGTCCCGCCGAAGGCTTCGGGCTTACCGGAGCGCGGCCCACCGCTCGGCCACCGCGGCCGCGGCGCCTTCGAGCGGCACGCTCCGAGACTCGCGGCCGCGCCGGACCTGGACCTCGAGCTCGCCGGAGTCGAGCGTCCGCCGGCCGACGGTCACCCGCAGGGGGCAGCCGAGCAGCTCAGCGACGGTGAACTTCTCCCCCGGGCCGGCATCGCGATCGTCGTAGAGCACCTGCAGTCCGGCCGCCTGCAGCTCCCGGTACAGGCGCTCGGCCAGCTCGCGCTCGGGTGTGCCGGCGCGGCCGAGCCCGACGAGCTCGACGTCCCACGGGGCCAGCGCACGCGGCCACGCGATGCCGGCCTCGTCGGCGTACTGCTCGACCGCCGCGGCGGCGATGCGAGCGGGCCCGATGCCGTAGGAGCCCATCCAGATGAGCCGCTCGGTGCCGGACTCGTCCAGATAGGTCGCGTCCAGCGGCTCCGTGTACCGCGTGCCGAGCTTGAAGATGTTTCCGACCTCGATGGCCGGCTCGATGCGGATCGCCGCGCCGTTGACCGTGTCCCCCGGCTCGACACGGCGCACGTCGGCCACGTCGAAGGCGAAATCGCGCGCCGGGCGCACGCCGCGCAGGTGACGGTCGGCCTCGTTGGCGCCCGCGGCGTAGGACCCGTCGGGGTCGATCGCTGCGTCCAGGAGCACGGTCACGTTGGCGTCCAGGGGGCCGATGAACCCGGGCGGCCCGATCCGCTCCGCCACCTCGTCGGGACGGGCGGGCCGGAACGGGGTGCCGAGCGCGTTCTGGAGCTTGATGTCGTTGACCCGGTGGTCGCCGCGCACGACGACCATCCGCATTGCCCCGCTGTCGTCGAGCACCACGGGATAGGCCTTGAGCAGCGCGCCGGCCGGCACGCCGAGCGCGCCCGAGACCTCCGCGACCGTCGTCAGCCCGGGCGTCTCGACCGCCTCGGGGGCATCCAGCGCGTGGCCGAGCTCCGTCCGCTGCGGCTCGGCAGCGGCGATCTCGACGTTGGCGGCATAGCCGGGCGCGAGGGCCACCTCGTTCTCGCCCGACGCGGACGGCGCCATGTACTCGTGCGCCCCGAGCCCGCCCATCATCCCGACGTCGGACTCCACCCGGTACCACTCGAGGCCGCAACGATCGAAGATGCGGTCGTAGGCCTCGATGTGCTTGCCGTAGCCGACATCGAGGCCCTCGGCGTCGCGGTCGAACGTGTACGAGTCCTTCATGACGAAGTCGCGCGTCCGCAGGACGCCGGCGCGCGGGCGCGGCTCGTCGCGCTCCTTGGTCTGGAAGTGGTAGAGGATCAGCGGCAGGTCCCGCCACGAGCGCACCGCGTTGGCCACGTGGAGAGTGACCACCTCCTCGTGGGTCATCGCCAGCACCATCTCGGCCTCGCGGCGGTCGCGCAGCCGGAACAGCTCGGCGCCCACCGACTCGTAGCGGCCCGAGCGCTTCCAGAGCTCGGCCGGCAGCAGGACCGGCATGAGCATCTCCTGCCCGCCGATCGCGTCGATCTCCTCGCGAACGACCTGCTCGGCCTTGCGGTGCACCCGCCACCCGGCCGGTAGCCACGACCACAGGCCGCTTCCGACCTGGCGGATGAGCCCGGCGCGAACCATGAGCTTGTGCGACGTCGCCTCGGCGTCGGCGGGCGGCTCTCGCTCGGTCGGCAGAAAGAGGTCGGACATTCTCATGTCCGTCCGAAAGCTAACTGCTCGCATGCAGCCACCGGTCTCCGGTCCCGAAGAGGTGGGTGGGTGCGAGCCCCGTTCTCCTACGTGCGCTCGCCCCGAACCGAACGCGACCTTGCCGCGCGTTCCCGGTGGGTCCGCCGGGAGCGCCCAGGCGTGATCCGGCAACAGTGCCCTGCCGTTGCCGCAACTTCGATTCGGAGAGCCTGTTGAGTTTCGCGATGCCGACGATGCGCAAGCCCAGGGTGGTCGGGCTTTGCCCGACCCTGACTGGGCTGGCAGCCGCGGCCCTGATTTCCCTTCTGCTCGCCGCGCCCGCGGCGGCCAACCGCAACCAGGAGTCGATCTTCCAGGACGACGGGGTCCTGCAGCTGTCGGGCGCCGATGCCCAGAAGTCGGCCCTGAACCAGATGAAGGCGCTGGGGGCCGACACCGTCCACGTGCTCGTCGGCTGGCGCCGGATCGCCCCCTCGCCCGACTCCCGGTCAAAGCCCGCGGGCTTCGACGCCTCCGATCCGAGCTCGTATCCCGCCGGGGCCTTCGACACCCTCGACTCGCTCGTAAAGGAGGCCCGCGCCGACGACCTCGACATCCTCTTCACGCCCACGTCGAACATCCCCGACTGGGCATCGCAATGCTCGGCGTCGAAGGCGCGCAAGGGCCACGTCTACACGTGCGACCCCGACCCGCAGGAGTTCCAGCAGTTCGTCACCGCGCTGGGCACGCACTTCAGCGGCGACTTGGCCGTCGCCCGCTGGTCCTTCTTCAACGAGCCCAACTTCAAGGGCTGGCTGCGGCCGCAGTTCAAGCGAGTCGGCAGAACGTCGGTCGTCTACGCCGCGATCATGTACCGCAACCTCGTGCGCGCCGGCATCGCCGGCCTTCAGGCGACCGGCCACGGCTCCGACGCGATCTACGCCGGAGAGACCGCGCCGATCGGCAGCCAGCGCGGCGGCGAGAGCACCAGGAGCTCGGCCCCCGGGCTGTTCATCCGGCGCGCGCTCTGCCTCGGCGACAACCTGCGGCCCCTGCGCGGTTCGGACGCCCGGGCCTACCAGTGCTCGCACTTCTCCCGGCTGCCGATCAAGGGCTTCGCCCACCACCCCTACACCCGCGGCGGCAGCCTCATGCCGACCTCGTCGATCATCAAGGACGACGAGATCACGCTGAAGTACATCCCGCGGCTCGAGCGCATCCTTGGGGCGGCCGGCCGCTACAAGCGGATCCCGACCGCGACGCCGATCTACGACACCGAGTTCGGTCTGCAGTCCGATCCGCCCGACGACCTGTTCGGGGTGTCGCTGGAGCGCCAGGCGCAGGGCATCGACGAGGCCGACTACATGTCGTGGCGTCACCGGCGCATCCGCTCGGTGGCGCAGTACAACCTCATCGACGACGCCTCCACCGAGGGCTTCAACACGGGCCTGGTGTTCAACCCAAACACGCGCGACGGCGTCGAGAAGCCGTCCTATGCGGCCTATCGGACGCCGATCCTCGTGATCAACCGCGGCTCGACGGTCGACGTCTGGGGCCAGGCGCGGCCAGCCGGGCCGAACCAGAAGGTCGAGATCCAGACGGGCTCGGGGGACCAGTTCCAGACCGTTCAGTCGGTCCAGACTGGCACCCAGGGCTATTTCTACGTATCGGGCATGCAGAAGCAGTCGGGCTCATGGCGACTGCAGTGGACGAGCAAGGAGGGGGAGACGTTCACTTCGCGTGTGGCGAAGCCGGAGCGGGAGCCGAGGTTCTCGATTCGGTAGGCGTCAGGCGTCAGGCGTCAGACGTCAGGCATCAGGCATCAGGCATCAGGCCGAGGGTTCGCCACCTGATGCCTGAGAACTGATGCCTGATGCCTCTTATCCTCCCTCCCAATGGCCACCGCCCGCGCCCAGCCCCTCCAGCGGCGCGTGCTCGGCTCACCCGCGCTACGCGACGGGCTTGCCGCTTTCTTCGCCTCCCGCACGCTCGTCTGGCTCGTCGGGATCGCGTCGTTCGAGCTCGTGCCGCTGTCGGGTTGGGCCAAGACCGATCCCACGGCGCTGACGCAGCACCTCGGCGCGGTCGGCGAGATCCTGGGCGCGCCGGCGGTCCGCTGGGACTCGTCGTACTACGTCTTCACCGCCCAGCACGGCTACGAGGCGCTGGGGCAGACCGCGTTCTTCCCCTTCTATCCCATGGTGATGCGAGCGGTGGCGACGATCACCTACTCCGAGGTGGTCGCGGGCGTGCTCGTGTCGCTGGCGTCGTTCGCGATCGCGCTCGTCATCCTGCACCGCCTGGCCGCCCTCGACTTCGGGGCCGACGTGGCCCGACGCACGGTCTGGCTCGTCGCGCTGTTTCCGGCCGCCGTGTTCTTCTCGGCCATCTACACCGAGGCGCTGTTCCTGGTGCTGTCGGTGGGCGCGGTCTACGCGGCACGGAAAGGGTCGTGGGCGTGGGCGGGCGCGCTGGGCGGGATGGCGGCGCTGACGCGGAACACCGGCGTGCTGATAGGGGTCGCAGTGCTGCTGCTGTACCTGTACGGGCCGAGAGCGGACCGCCCGCCGGGCCGTGCCGGCGCGCGCTTTGCGCCGCGCTACCGGCTCCGCGCCGACGCCCTGTGGATACTGCTCATCCCCGCCGGGCTCGCCGCGTTCGCGGTCTACACCTGGATCGTCTACGACACCCCGTTTGCCAGCTACGACGCCCAGGCGATCTTCCACCGCGAGTTCCTCGGGCCCTTCAGCGCGCTCTGGTACGGCGGGCGCGACGTCGGCATAGCGGTCGGCGATCTCCTCGGGATCGCGAACGGCGATGGGATCGGCGCGTCGCTGCGCACGCTGGCACTGGCGGGGACAGTGGTCGGCGCCCTGGTCGCGACGGTAGGTGCGCTCCGGCGCCTGCCCATCGCCTACGGCGCCTACGCTCTGGCGGCGCTGCTGCCGCCGCTCTCGACTCCGTGGCCCGACCACCCGCTGTGGTCGACGCCACGCTTCATCGCCGTGCTGTTCCCCTGCTTCCTGTGGCTGGCGCTCGTGCTGCGCGACCGCCGCTGGTACCTCGTGGTCAGCGTCGCCTTCGCGCTCGGACTGGCCTACGTCAGCGCCCGCTTCTCGGCCTGGTACTGGGTCGCGTGACCGAGGACGAGCGGCGCACGGCGCGGCTCCTCTTCGCCCCCGACCTCGAGACCCACGACGTGCTCGAGGTCGAGCTCGACCGCCCGGAGGTGGCCGAGGCGGTGCGGATCGCGCACGTGCCGTCGCGGCTCTCGCGGGAGCTGCAGCGCCGCGTGGTGCGCGGCGGCGGCCTCTCCTACCTCGACGACGTGGCCGCGCCGCAGGCGCGGGCACGCCAAGCCGTCATGGGTGAGCGGGCGGCCGGGCCGCCGCGGCTGCTGGTCCGCGTGGACGAGTTCCCCTATTACGGGTCGTTCGACGACCCCGACGGCTGGGCGAGCACGTTCGGCGTCTTCCACGGCGACGCCATGCGCGGCACGCCGTACCTGCTGTCGGTGCTCCCGCGGGTGGCGCGCGAGCCGTTGGATCCGCGCGGGCGCGAGTCGCGGCCGCTCGCCGACGCCGAGCGCGCGGCGCTGGGCCGCGCTCGCGCCGACCGCGTCGCGTTCGCCCTTCACGGCCATGACCACCGCACGCGCCGGGGGGCCGCCCGCGCCCGTTCGGAGCTGGCGGGCCTGGATCGAGAAGAGCTCGACGCGCTCGTCGAGGCCGGGCTCGAGGCCCTGCGCGACCTCGACCTCGACGCCCGCGCCTTCGTGCCGCCGTACAACCGCTTCGACCCGGGCCAGTACGCGACGCTGGCCAAGCGCTTCGACGTCGTCGGCGGCGGACCGGAGTCGATCCGGCGCTTCGGCTGGCACCGCTCGCCGCAATGGCGCGCCGGCGCCGTGTACCTGCCCGCGTACGAGCCGCTCTACGGGCGGGCAACGGAGACGATTGCGACGATCGAGACGCTGGCCGAGCGCGAGTGGGCGCTGTGGGTGCCGGTGGTGCTGCACCTGAGCTGGGAGGCGGCCGACGAGTGGCGGGGGCTGGTGCGCTTCGTCGAGCGCGTCGGGGAGCTGGCGCGGCCGTGGGACGAGTTCTACGCGGCGATCGACCGCAGCCGATGATCGAGGACCGCCTACGGTCGCTCCTCCCGCGCGGCGCGCGCCGGCGGCTGGCCCGCCTCTCGCGCCTGCGCTGGCTGCGCAAGGCGCGCATCGCGCGCTCGTACGGGGCGTCGCTGCGGCGCGACCCGCGCACCGTGCTCGGGTTCGTCGCACTCGATCCCGAGGTCGACACCTTCACCTACGACCTCGCCAACGAGCACGAGCTCGTCAACGTCACCGCGCGCGCGCTCGGGGTCGCGCCCAAGCGGGTGGCCGCCCTGTTCGACGAGGCCCGCACCGACCCGCTGCTCGGCGCCGGGCTCGCCCGCCGCGTGCGCTGGCGCTTCGACTTCAAGCGGCGGGTGCGGTTCGGGCGTCGCTACGCCTGGTACGCGATCGCGCGCGTCCTACGACCCGAGGTCATCGTCGAGACCGGCATCAAGGACGGGCTGGGGTCCGTGCTGCTGCTGCGGGCGCTGCAGCGCAACGCGGGTGAGGGCGCGCCCGGCCGCCTGATCTCCTTCGACCTCTACCCCGACAAGGGCTGGCTCGTGCCCGACGAGCTGCGCGACCGCTGGCAGCCGGTCTTCGCCTCGACGCGCGAGGCGCTCGCACCCGCCCTCGGCGGCCTGCAGGTCGGGATGCTCGTGCACGACAGCGACCCCGCCTCGGCCGACTTCGAGTACCGGACCGCGCTCGAGCACGCCGCCCCCCGCCTCGCCCTGGTGGCAGGCACCGCCCACCACTCCGACGCCCTACGGACGCTGTGTGAGGAGCGCGGCGTCCCCTACCACTATTTCCACGACCGCCCGAAGCGCCACGTGTCGCCGGGGTCGTCGACCGCAGTGGGGATCTTCGAGCCGTCCACCGCGGAGCGTGGCGTGCTCTAGGCCATCGCTCGGCGTTGCTGGCAAGGACGCAGGGGTGAAGCCGTGCTGGGCACGGCAAACTCCGAGGACGCCGCCAGGGGCGTCGAGAATGGCCTAGGTGTAGGCGCTAGCCAGGTTGTTCAGCTCGCGTAGGCGGGCGAGCGGGGGTTGGTTGGATAGTGATCGGTGTGGTCGGCGGGTGTTGTAGTAGTCGATCCAGCCGGGGAGGGCGCGGGCGCGTTCGGTGCTGGTGGCGTAGATGCCGCCGTCGTTCCAGCCGGCGATGAGGGTGCGGATGAACCGCTCGGCTTTGCCGTTGGTGCGGGGTCGGTAGGGCTGGGTGCGCAGATGGCGGATGCCCAGCGCGGCGCACGCGAGGGTGTGCAGGCGCGAGCGGTAGGCCGAGCCGTTATCGGTCATCACGCGCTGGGTGCGGATGCCGTGATCTACCAACCAGGCGATCGCGCGACGCAGGAAGCCCACCGCGGTGCGCGCCTTCTCGTCGGCGAGCACCTCGACATAGGCCAGGCGGGTGGCGTCGTCGACCGCGACGTGCACGAACTCCCACCCGATCCCGCGTGAGCGCGCGCGGCGATTGCCGTTGACGCGATGCCCGGGACGGCCGATCTTGCCTAGCTTCTTGACGTCGATATGGATGAGCTCGCCCGGCTGCGGACGCTCGTAGCGGTTCGGCGGCTCGCTCGCGTCCAGCCGCGGCAGCTTGCCCAGCCCACGACGCTTGAGGATCGCCGACACCGTCGCCACCGGCATCCCGATCGTCTCCGCGATCTCCGGGCCTGAGAACCGCAGCTCGCGCAACAGCACAATCAACTCCTCGCGCTCGGGCGCCGTCTTGTTCGGCCGCGACACCGGCGCCGAAGACCGATCCCGCAGGCCCGCCTCGCCCTCCCGGCGATAACGACCCACCCACTTGCATGCCGTGCGCTCGCTGACGCCGGCGGCCTCGGCCGCCGCCGTCAGCGACCAACCCTCCTCCAACACCCGCCTTGCCAACAACAACCGACTCTGCGGGCACGTCTTGGCATTGCTGTGCAATGTCACCGTCCGGTGTCCTCCTTGGACTGGGTGGCCTCGACAACCCCCAGCCTCCAAGGAGGCCCGGACGAACAACCTGCCCAGGAACTACACCTAGGGGACAGCCGCTAGCCCGGATCCCGTCGCTGGCGCAGCCAGTCGGCGAGCTTGTCGCGGGCGTCGGCGAGCTGATCGCCCGCCTTCGACACCGTCGCGCCCGCGTCGCGGAAGAACCCCCGGAACCGCTCGGTGTAGAAGTCGACCGCGTCCGCTGCCTCCTGCCGCGCGCCGCGCTCGTTCCCACGGCGAACGTACTCGCCGCTCATGACCCGGTCGTACTCGCCCGACTGCACCCACCGCATCAGCTCGCGAACGCGCCGGACGGGCACCGGGTGGGTCTGTCCGAGCTCGCG